>JBEDUI010000223.1:0-72311 GCA_040414495.1 Mycobacteriales bacterium | reverse complement strand
AGCCGCTCGACAGGCTGGTCGAGCGCTTCCGCGAGACGATGTGGGAGTGGTTCGATCGTCTCGAGCAGCCGTTCGATCGAGGCATCGTGGCGCAGGCGGACGAGCTGTTCATCTCCCTGCTCGCATCTTCTGCCGATGTCGTGTTGCTGCACGGCGATCTCGGGCCGGGGAATGTCGTGCTATCGCAGCGTGGATGGTTGGCGATCGATCCGTATCCGTTCGTGGGTGACCGCGCGTTTGACGTGAAGCAGGTCCTCTCGCTGCATGACCCGCGTGACCTGCGTGCGGCTTGCGAAGAGGTCGCCTTCTTCGCTGATCGTCTAGATCTTGACGTGCAACGGGTCGCGGGTTGGACGTTCGCGTGCTGCGTGCAGGTCGCCCTGGAATACGGGTCGGTCGAGAATACGCTGAAGGAGCGAGAGTTCTTGGCGCGCGCGGATCAGCTGGCGTCCCTGGCTCTCGGGTAGTCAAGCTTCAGGGCGCGATAGGTAGTCCAGTGAAAATCTCAATAGTCGAGCTCAGGATTTTGTCCAAGGTGGATTGTGTTGGCCGCAGCGCCCATTGCCACCGCTGGGGCGAGGTACAGCCTTCATGAACGGGTCTTCAGCCCGTCTAGCGTGAGGTCGAGCAGGCGTTCTGCTTGCTTGCGTTGTTCGGGGCTCGCCGAGGTGAGGGCGATGCCTTCGAGAGCGGCGCTGATATCGGTGGCGCTGATATCGGTGCGTATCGTCCCGGCGGCTGCGCACGCGTCCATGAGCGCACTCAGGGCGGCCTGGATCATTTCCCGGCTGTGACCGTACGGGTTGCTCCCCGTCGCGGCGATGGCGCGCAGGGCGTCGATCATGCCGTACTTGGTGGTCACGTAGTCCAGGAAGAGGCGGGTCCAGGCATGCAGGGCGTCAAAGGGCGGCTTCGCTGCCAACAGCGTGGGGGCTGCCTCGCACAGCTGGGCCACCTCATTGCGGTAGATGGCCTCGACCAGTGCTTCACGGGTGGGGAAGTTGCGGTACAGCGTGGCGCTGCCCACGCCCGCCTCTTTGGCGATGCGCTCGAAGTGGGCGTTGAGCCCCTCCGCTGCGAATACGCGCTCTGCCGCCGTGAGGATCTTCTCCCGGTTACGCCGTGCGTCAGCCCGCAACGGCCGTTGCGATCCCTCGGCCATAGCGCTTGCCATCCCTTCTCGGGCTCTCCAACTTGCTAACCGGAGGCGTGCCCAGTTAGTCTGGACGTTAACTGGAGGTGCCCCCAGTTCCACCGTAGGTCAACGTACCGACCTGCACACATTTCACTAAGGACTGGTCATGACAGGCATCAAGGGCAAGGTGATCGCACTCACCGGTGCCAGCAGCGGCATCGGAGAGGCGACAGCGACCTATCTTGCCGAGCAGGGGGCCCGCCTGGTTCTCGGAGCTCGGCGGGAGGACCGGCTGAACGCGGTGGTGGATCGGATTACGGCGCAGGGCGGCTCGGCCGTCGGGGTCGTCGTCGATGTCACGCACCGCGAAGACCTCAAATGCCTGACGAATGCGGCAATCGATCGCTTCGGCCGGCTCGATGTCCTGGTCTCCAACGCGGGCACCATGGCAGTCTCGCCGTTCGACGAGTTGCGCCAGGACGACTGGGACGCCATGGTCGCCACCCACATCACGGGCCTGCTGAACGGTATCGGGGCGGCCCTGCCCATCTTCCGCCAGCAGCGTTCCGGGCAGTTCGTCAACGTCGCCTCCACCGCGGCCTATGTCGTGAAATCGCCCCAGGCTGTCTACGCGGCCACCAAGACGGCGGTGAAAGTGCTGACCGAAGGGCTGCGGCAGGAGTCCGGCCCCGACTTGCGTGTCACCCTCGTCTCGCCGGGCTTTACCAACACGGAGGGCGTGGGCAAGGGAGCGAGCCCTGAGGCAGCAGCGGCGCTGCTCCAGCAGCGCAACGAGATCGCCATGCCGCCCTCGGCTATCGCTTCCGCCATCGGTTATGCGATTGAGCAGCCTGATGGCGTCGACGTCAGCGAGATCGTCGTCCGCCCCACGGTGCAAGCCTGACGATCAGCACGGATGGCTACCGCCCCAGCCTGTCGGCAAACGAACGTTTGACGACAGGCTGGGGCAGCCGTCCAGTGAACCCGGACATTCGGCTACCAGACGACCTCGTCGTGCGCCGGCCACGGCGGACCCTCCCGCACAGCGTGAAGGAACGCCACTCCCGATTCCCGGCCGCTCGGATGTTGGTCGTCGCGACTCCAGCGATGCGCAGCGATGATCGCGAGTACGACCCCCCTGCACTCTCCGAGCAAATCTTGGTCCGCGTCGGGATAGTGCTGGCTGACCTCGCTAGGCACCCAAGCCAGGTCGTATTCGACAGGCCCGTGGGTGGTGTTCTCGAAGTCGATGAAGAGCGGCCCGTTCTTCGTGCTGAGGATGTTCCCCGGGTGCGGCTCGCCGTGCAGCAGCTGTTCGGGGGCGTGCCGGTTGACGATTGATCGCCCCAGATCGCGCAGCGTGTCGGCTAGGAGCGCCCGGTCTGTATCCGCGAGATCGGGGATGACGTCACGGCTGGCGACGTCTCGTTGGATATCAGCTACTCGATCCATGAAGTGCGGTGTGGTGACCTCGATCCGCCGCAGGCCGGCATGAAGACGTGCGAGCGCCTGCGCGTACTCGGGCGGCGGAAGCAGTCGAGACTGCACAGGTTCGAAGTAGGCCCACATGGCGATCTTGAAGCCGTCACGCACGAAGACGCGTGGTTCGACCCGAGCATCGAGCGGAGCGACCGGGCTGTCCATCTGCGCCAGCCGTCTCACGAGTTCAACTTCTTGCTCTGCGCTTGCGAAATGTGTCATGGGCGTCACTCGGGCGACGATGTCGCATGGCATCAGGCGGATGACGAGTCGGTTGGAGTCGTTAAGAACGATCACGTCGTCGACGGCCAGGTCGAATTCTGTGGCGGTGGATATCGCCGCAGCCACTGCCCGCCGCGTATCAGCTGCTTCCATTTCCGTGTCCTTTCCCGTCGGCGCCGAATCCGTCGAGGAATTTCCTGATCGCCCGCTTGGACTTGAGTACGTGCCGGGCCGTGTGTTGCCCATGCTGGGCAATGATCATTTGCTCGCGTTCAAGTGCCACGCGCCGATTTCGCCAGATGCGCGGAATGAGGCGCCATTCATCGCGTAACCGTTGCCAGACCGTGTACTCGCATCCTTCAGGCAGCTTGTCGGGCATTCGGCAGCCGCGCCGCAACGCTCGTCCCGCGCACCGCCACCACGGCGTGGCGAGGACCACCACGGTGTCGGCGCGTTCGAGCCGGAGATCGAGCGTGTCGGTGTAGTTACCATCGGCGATCCACGCGTCGCCGGCAAGGAGACCACGTTGTTTCTCGCGCCACTCGGCCTCCGACGGTTCGGTCCAGCCGGCCTTCCAGAACTGGAGGTCCAAATGAATCAGGGGCAAGCCGGACTTGGCCTCAAGCGCGCGTGAAAACGTGGATTTCCCAGATCCGGCCATCCCGGTGACGACGATGCGGCGTCCTGGCTGCGCGGGAGCAGTGTTCATCGACACGACTCCTTCTCATATTGGTCACCGTGACCAGCGATTCGGAACGACGACTTCGAGCTCGTCTGCCCGCGGGCGTGACGTCGGGCAGCGGTTTTGTCTGCGGACCCCGACTCACGTGGTGTTGGTCGTGATCGCTGTTGGAGTCGCCGGCGACGATGTGGGCGCGACATTCGCGGATATCGACGCCCGGCCTCGGCCCGAGCCTCGATCCGCAGTAAGAGTTGAGCTTCGTGGGGGTACATGACACCTTCGCGGGGTCGCAGCGGTGCCAGGTTCGACTACACGAAGGCTGTCTGCCCTGTGGTGTCGAAGCTGGCAAATGACCTTCTGCGACACGGCAGGATCAAGGATGCCCCGGCGGAGCTGGCAGTGCTCTCATCGACTGCCATGCCCGCCAATTGGTCACCGGCAAGACTCCCCGCGATCAGGAAGCTCCCGGCAGCATCGCATTGCTGCATATCCGCGCAGCACGCGACGACACGTCCGTACCTACCGTGTCAGCGCGTGCCCCACCGGCCGGGCAGGTCGCGATGCACCCGACCCCAGATGCCATCCGACATGAGCAGCCCCTCCAACGAAACAATCGAGGTGGAGCTCTCGGGCAAACACCGGACGCTCCGTGCGGCATTCTAACCGGTCGCACGGCATCTGCCAGTTGCTTTTGGCCGGTGCACCTGGCGGTCCGGTCACAAGGCCGGCCCACGACTCCACGTCGAATACGTGCCAAAGTTCGGTTCGCTGCCGCTGTTCCGCGGGCCAGCGCTGCCGACGGCGTTCTGTAAAACCGCGCCAGCTGCCGTAGGCGTGTCCGGTGCACCCGGTCGATGGACATCTGATGCATGCCCGTCAGCGCGCGGGATTCGGGCGGAGCTGTACGGGGACGTGGTCGTAGCAGCGTTCCATGAGCACGCCGTGCCACCGCAACTTCGATTCTGTGAGGGTGAGGTCGGGAAACGTACCGAACAACCCGGTGAGGTGATCTGGATGGATGAGTCGTAGCGCGTCAGCTCGTCCAGCGCCGTCTTGTCCAGCTGAATCGATTGGAGCAACCGGGCGCCTTCGTCGATCGGGGCGTCCCACCAGTCCGCAGAGTCATTCGCGGGGTGTTCATCGACACTCAAGGCGACCACCGCTGCGTGCTTCACGTTCGGGGCTCGAGCCGCGCCCGATAGCTCGTGAGTAATTCGTCGCGCTTGGCGGCCTTGCCGTTGGCGATATCGTCCTGGTAGCTGACGTTGCCGAAATGAATGACCCGACGTTCGGAGCGCTGCCAGCGGCGGCCGTGGGTATGCATTACCGCGTCCAACAGGCCAAATGTGTCCCACTGCCGGCCGCCGCGCAGCGCTTGATTATGCGCACCAGACAAACCGATGAGCTCGACAGTTCGGCGGAACACATCGTCGTTGCGGACCAGTGTGCAGAACGGCCAAATTCGATCGGTAACCCGTACAACATATTCCCGCAAGGGCGGCCATTCGGCATCGACGTTGAACTTGAACGAGTCGCGGACGAACATGTCATACTCACGCCATCTCGGCGGAATATCGTACGTGTCGTCGCCAGTGATGGACCACGCCGCCTGTACGGCAAAGAGATCGTCGCACGAGGCAAGTTCGGTGGCCATCGTATTGATGGTGTTGTCGGCCACGAAGCACACGTCGGCGTCGAGAAAGAGATACCCATCGCAGTCTGGTCGGTCGAACACTGCGTCACGCAGGATTTCGCCGTGGGTATTTATTGGCGATTCCGGTGGATATCCCGACGATGCGATTGTAACGCCGTAATCCTTCGCCCACTCAAGCCGCCGGACATCGGGCGAGGCATTGTCGAGAACGAGGATGTCGAGCCCAGACCGATCCGGGTGATGCGCCAGCAACGATGCGAGCAGCAGCTCGACGTATTTCGTCGTATCGTGATTTACAACGACAGCCTGGATACGCATTTTCCCGCTCCGATCGGTTTGTGCATGGCGGCGTTGACAATGGCACCAAGCGGACGTTGCCGGCGACCTCGCTAGGAAGGGGATTCGATGCGGCTCATGGAATCGAGGGCCGCTATCAACTCCTGATCCATGCCGCCGGTGAAATGCCCGGCATTCTCAACGACTACCAGGCGGCTGGCGGGCCAGGCCTTGTGCAATTCCCAGGCGGTGTCGAGCGGCCCGGATACGTCATACCGGCCGTGAATCAATACGGCGGGGATGTGGGCGATGCGGTGCAGGTTGGCCATTACCTCGTTGTCGGCCAGAAAGCAGCCATGCCCCCAATAGTGGGTCACCAGCCGGGCGAAGTTCTGCTGCCAGGACGGGTCCTGCACGGTGAGGTCTGGTTTGTGATCGGGCGCTAGAGATACGTGCGTGTCCTCCCACTCGCACCAGCGCCGGGCCGCCTCCTGCCGCAATATCGGGTCAGGGCTGGCTAGCAGCCGGGCGTAGGCGGCGGCCAGGTCAGCTCCGCGTTCGGCTTCGGGCACCAGTTCTACGAAGCGGTCCCACTCGCGGGGAAACACCCGCCCCATGTCACGTGTGAGCCATTGCGTGCCTCGTCGCGTGCCGGTGGCGATTGCGGCGAACGCCATGCCGAGTACTCGATCGGGATGCCGCTCGGCATAGACCAGGCCGAGGGCCACTCCCCACGAAACTCCAGCCACGACCCACCGGTCAATACCGAGATGGACGCGCAGCCGTTCGATATCGCGGACCAAATGATCAGTGGTGTTGGTCGACAGGTCAGCGTCGGGGCCATTTGCCAAGGGTCGGCTACGGCCGCATCCGCGCTGATCGAAGAGAACCGCGCGGTACCGGGCCGGATCGAAATAGCGCCGATGCCCCGGCGCCGATGAGCCTCCCGGTCCTCCGTGGAGCCACAACGCCGGAATTCCCGTTGGCGAACCGACGGTCTCCCAGTAAATGGAGTGGCCGTCGCCAACGTCGAGTTGGCCGCAGTCGTAAGGTTCGATCGACGGATACGGAGCCATGCGGCCCATCCTGGCATATCGTAGTGCTCGGCCAGAAGCACGAGCTGACTATCGATAATAAAGTTGAAGTTGGGGTAGGGCTCATGGCAAATGAGATCGGTGCGGACGTTGATTCGGGACCGGCGACCTCCCAGCCTGGCATGGTCGTGCCGTTCACGCCGGCGCTGGACGTTCTGCTGATTGACACCGACTGGTTGATCGCGAGTGTCGGTGGGTTCTGTTGCTATCGCAATGGCTGCGAATTCACTTTGTCGGTTCGAATTAACGAAGAGCGAGCCCCGGCGACATTGGTGCCAGCCGCGTTCGACCCGCCGCGACGAACCGGCGGCGGGTTCCCACCGGAGGCGTTTCTTCTGAGCGTCCAATGGACGTCTGGTGCTATCGCGGCCGCAAACGACTGGTCCGGACGCCTGGACGATATTCCTCTTTTGATGCTGAACGGCGGCATGCACGGCTCGACATCAGCCGATATCAATTATTGGTTGTCGCCGCTACCGCCGCCCGGGCATATCTCGTTCGGGCTCGAATGGCGATTAGCCGGCGTGAGTCAGAACTGGACACAAGTCGACACGGCGCCGCTGCGCCGGGCGGCATTGCGGAGTATCGGGGTGGGCGCGTGACCACAGCGGACATAGGGGCAACGCCGAGCGACGGGCCGTCGATATCGGTAATTCCAGGTACGGCCGAGCTGCTGTTGCCTATCGTGGTGCGCGACGGGATGGTTATCGCGGTGGGCAATTTTCGCTGCCAACCCAGCGGCTGCGAATTTCAAGTGTCAGTCCGATCGGCGCGCCCGCTGCCGGACACGCCGGCAGACCCCAGAAATCGCCGCAAGTCTGATAACCCGCACCTGGCGATGAACGTGACCGTCGGGCTACCAGACGGAACAATTGTTGCCTTCAAGAACGGATTGCCCGAGCCCGGCGAGCCCATCTTGTCAGTACTCGGCAGTGGCGGTTCGCGCCGAGCCCACAGCATCCGCCACTGGCTATCGCCGCTTCCGACGAACGGCACCCTGCGATTCATCATCGATTGGCCCGCCGCGGACATCCACGGGCAAAGCGCGGAAACTGATACGAGCCCGTTGCGAATAGCCGCTCGCGCGGCAGTCCAACGCTGGGACTAGCCGTACGAAATGCAATCAGTGCCGCTGGACCGGCTGGTCATTCCTCAGCTCGGCGAAGAGTTTTCTCGACTGCGGCCCTTTCCACGTAACAGCGGAGCCCTTGTCGGTTCGGAAGTCGAGATTGGACACTGGTATATCGATCCGTTTACCGCTGCCTATGGTGCTTTTCGTCGCCCGGAACAGTGGAACGAGGCTCCACAGGCGCATGCTCTTGTCGAGTACGAGCGTACCCAGCCCGGCGCTCATGATGGGGTAGACCTTCAACGGGTTGAGCATGACGCCGGGTGTGGCGGCCTTGTGAGCGAGTGTGGCGAGGAATCTTTGCTGGTTCTGTATTCGACCAAGGTCGCCATTGGCCTCCTGGTGGCGCTGGCGGACAAACGAGAGCGCCTGGGAGCCATTGAGGAGATGGCAGCCTTTCGTCAGGTTTTCCCCGGACTTCGGGTCGTTGATATTTTTGTCCACGCACATCCGCACGCCGCCGATCCCGTTCACGATGCCCACGAAACCGCCGAGGCCCACTTCGACGTAGTGGTCGATGCGCAGACCCGTATTCCGCTCAATGGTCTGTACGAGCAGAGTTGGGCCGCCGAGCGAGAACGCCGCATTCAGCTTGTTCTTCGATTGCGGGTAATGCTTGCCGGTGTCGGGCAGTACGTACGGCGGGATCGTGACCCACGAATCGCGAGGCAGGCTCAGCATTGAGGTGCCGTGGGCGCCCGTGTGCAGCAGGATCATGGTGTCCGTGCGGCCGCCGGACGCCGAGCCGGCGTGCAGTTCTTTTTTGGCCTGCTCGGACAGACCCGCACGGCTGTCGGAGCCGACGATGAGGTAATTGGTCCCTTTACCGTGCGGCGGTCGGTCGGCGACTTTGCCAAGGTCGACCACCCGGTCGAGTTTGGAATCGGCCCACACGTAAGTGCCGCTGGAGGCGATGAGCAACAGAACGACCACGACAGCCACGATCCGCGTGATCCGGTGGAGTCGGCCGCGTCGGGCTTTGGGCTGTCTGGTCCTGAGGTTGTAGCTGCCACGGTCTTGCTGATTCTGGTCGTCGGCTGGCTGGCGCGGGCGCGGAATGCCCGAGGAATTCGACGTGATTCCGCGCGGACGCGTCGAAGGCGGCCCCGGCAGTGCCCGCCGCCGGGCAATTTCGACCCACGCGTGCCCGGTGATGACACGTGTCGTCTCCACGTCGCTGTCCCGCCGGGACCACCCGCCCGGCCGGTCATTCATGGGCCGCACGTCCGCACCGTCATTTTCACCTCGATCATCGTGACGACAGCTCTCGTGATGCGGCGACCGGTTCACCGATGTGCTGGGCCGCGGTACCGGAGCGCGTCACCGTGCGCCACGAGATCTTGCTGCCGAGTAGGAACGCGACCACGGACTGGATGATCACCAAATACGACAGCTGCCGATAGAAGAAGAGTTGGAAGGGCATTGCCCACAGTGTGCGCAGTCGTTCGCCGTCCAGCCGCAGCGCATACGCGGCGCCGGCCAGCTGAATTCCGAGGATCGTGATCCACGCGGCCGCCGATTTAATCGGGTCAAGGAAAAGCCCACCATATAAGGCGAAGACGTCGATGACCGGCGCGAGCAACGGCAACCCGATCTGGAAGAAAGCCAGATAGGTCAGTGCGCGACGGCCGAAGCGTCCGGCCGATCCCACCTCGAGAAAGGCATGCCGATGCTTCCACATGGCCTGGATCGTCCCGTAACACCAGCGGTAGCGCTGCCGCCACAATTGGCGCAGTGAGCCGGGAACCTCGGTCCAGGAGACCGCGGACTCCTCGTACACGACCCGCCAGCCGGCCCGCCACATTGCCATCGTCAGGTCGGTGTCCTCAGCGAGCGTGTCCTCGCTGACACCGCCGACGCCCATGAGCGCGTCCCGGCGGAATGCGCCGATGGCGCCGGGGACGGTCGGCATGCACTCCAGTACCTCGAACATCCGGCGGTCGAGGTTGAACCCGAAGACATATTCAAGGTGCTGCCACCGGCCCAGAAGCCCGCGCCGGTTGCCGACCTTGGTGTTGCCACTGACCGCTCCGACGGCGGGGTGGGCGAGCGGTTGGATGAGGCGGTATATGGCGTCGGGCTCGAATACGGTATCGGCGTCGACCATCACCACAATGTCGAATACCGCATAGGCCAGACCGGTGTTCAGGGCCGCTGCCTTGCCCGCGTTGGCCTGCCGGATCACCATCACGCGGGGATCGTCTATCTGGGCGGCGATGGCCGAGGTCCGATCCTTCGAACCGTCGTCGATCACGATGAGCTGAATACGTCCGTGGGTGGAGGCGAGCAGCGAACGGATGGTGTGCGCGATGCCGGCCTCTTCGTTGTACGCGGGTACGAGCACGGATACCGGAGCGGTGACTTCACGCAGCCAAGGCGAACCGGGCCGGTAGCGCTCGACCCGCCGGACCTGGGCCCGGGCGAAGGCGACGAGCAGCACCAGCCGGAGCGCTCCGAGCGCACCCACGATCGCCAGCACCCAGGTCATGCCGTGGGCGAATACGCGCCCGAAGGCGGTGACCCAGATCAGGCCGTTGCCCTGCCAATGCTCGCTGCCGGAGACTGCCGTGTTGGCCGGGGTTTGCCGAAGCGCGGCCGTCACCGTGCTGAAGTGTTTGACATTCCGGTCGCTCAGCAGCTTCTCGGTTTCCCGGTAGGCGATCTCGGTCTGGCTGTACTGCCGGATCGCGCCCAGCGCGGGCTTGCGGGTTGGCCGGTCGGCGGCGACCAGCAGGTAGCCGTCGGCGGCGGCACGATGCGCGGCTTTCCATTCGC
This sequence comes from Mycobacteriales bacterium, assembly GCA_040414495.1. Lineage (GTDB taxonomy): Bacteria > Actinomycetota > Actinomycetes > Mycobacteriales > QHCD01 > DATAVB01. Next base: position 61,865 of record JBEDUI010000223.1, on the reverse strand, counting down.
CACCGCACATCGTCGCCGGCGTGGTGGTCTCCGGCATCCGCAGCAGTTTGGTGTGTACGCCGGCGGCGCCGGCGAGTGCTTTCTGCGTGAGCGAAAGCTCCATCCGGGTACGGAAAGCGGACTGCGAGCCCAGATCCGCGCCGGTGTACGTATTGGATCCGATGTCGTTACCGTCTGCGCGGATCTGCCGTACGAGGTCTGGATATCGGGCAGCTTGGGCACCGTAGAGGAAGAACGTGGCGTGCACGTGATGCTTGCGTAACAGCGCGAGGATGCGCGGGGTCCACACGGGATCGGGTCCGCCATCGAAGGTAAGTGCGACGGTGCCAGCGGGCATGGCGGTCGAACGCACGTTGTCGCCGTTGATGTGCAGCACCGGACCGCCCTTGGCCACGGCGTTCGGTACGGGCGTTGTGCAGGCGGTCCGCGTCTTGACGCCGTCGACCGCGTTGGTGGTCCAGCCCTGGAAAAGCAGGATCGCGAGCAGCACGGGAAGGCCGAATATCAACAGCAGCCAGTGGGCACGGGGTTCACGGGATCGGGCGTGCCGTCCGCTCATCGGGTGAAGGACCCCAACAAAATCCCAGTGTTATTGCTCACCGTTGACGAAACGCGGTTCGGGCGGGCAGGTTTGCCGGCCCGTTCCACCATGCGTTGTGAATTGCAACTCGCTGGCATGTGTGCGCAGCTCACCGAGCGTCGCGCAGACCATCAGCAGACCGGCCCGGCAAGGCCCATCCAACAGCGACATTCGCGCTGTCCACCCGAACCGTGGATGCGTGCTTTCTGTTTTCCCGGTTGGCCCCAAACATGGTCGGCGAGTCTACCCAGCCTCTCTATATCGGCAATGTGCCCGGCCGATCAGATACAGCAATTCTCGGCTGTATAAGGGATTTTCGTGATGTCCGGAAAGGCGGTACCGCCAGAATGACCCTGCCGTGCACCGCTGTCTGGTCTAGCGGACCACATCGCGGTCTGCGTAACAGCCGGTCCGCGGTGAGCGTTCCTAGCCGAAACGTGTGGCAGCTATGGGTAATTCTCGAGCGATATCCGACCGAAGCGAACCAAATAGGCCTGCTCGTGCCTGTGTAGGTGGCGGCGACGTGATCCACGGAAGCCTCCGCCTGGGGGACCGATGAGTTTCGGGTGGCAGTGGTGTCTGAAGTAGCAGGGACAGGCGGACACTTACCGTTCCCTGAGCAGGCACGGCCCCAGACCCGAGACCTACGGAGTTGGATCATGCGGAAGCTGATAGCGACAGTGTTCAATTACTCCCTCGATGGCCTGCTCGCTGACGAGGGCACCGATTTCTGGAAGTTCTGCTTCAGCCTGCCCGAGAACAGTGAGCCCGACGACCCGGCGTACCTGGAATTTCTCCGCAGCGCCTACGCGCACGTCATGGGCCGCACCACTTACGAGGGCATCTCCGAGGCCATGACGGCGACCGCTGACCACCCGTTCGCCGAACTCCTGACGGCCGGGCGCAAGGTCGTCTTCTCCCGGACACTGAAGACGGCCGACTGGGCCGGAACCACCATCGCCGCCGGTGACACAACCGAAGCGATCGACAAGCTCAGGCAGGGCGGCGACGGCCACATCATTGTCTGGGGCGGCATCGGCCTTTGGCGATCGCTCATGCGGCTCGACCTGATCGACGAGTTCCGGGTGAATATGTACCCGTACGTCGCGGGGGAGGGCACCCGGCTTTTCGACGGCTTCCCCAAGTCCTACCAGCTCGACCTGATATCCAGCACCGCCTCCGCTAACGGGATCGTTGATCTGGAATACCGGCGCCACCGCTAACCCCGCCGCTGCAGGTCCTGCTAACTCAGCGACCACCTGTTCAACCGGCTGCGCGTCGATTCCCGTTCGTACGACTGGTACATGATTTCCAGCTCGTTGATCGGCTCGATGATGTTGACCGGCTGCGGGCCCTGCACATAGCAATCCGGACTGATCTGGCGATCATACTTCCACGCGTACGTCGGGCCCTTGACCCGCAGGCACGTCTCGCCGTAATACCAGATGGCGCCATCGAGAAACCCAGCGTGGTCCGGGTTTTCGACCAGGTCCTGCGGGTCTACCCCGACTACCGCCCGTTCCAACGCCTCGATCGACTCGACCGTGAAATCCCATTCCTGGCCGGCGCCGTGGCGGGCGACCCAGGCCGGGAATTCGCGTTCGCGTCGCGACAACCATTGCGCCAAGTACTCGGTGTCAGGCTGTTTGCGCCGACTTTTCTTGCGCCCGCGCCGGTCGAATGCCTTTTTGGCCCGATCGGCTTGCCGTGCCACGGCCCAGTGGCCATAGACCCAGGCGAGCCGGTCGGCGTCGCTACGGTCCAGCGCCAATTCGATTTCTTGGAGCAAGTACACGCTGAGCGGGTAATAATCCTCGTCGTCTAGTTTGAGAATCCCGAGGCCGCGCAACGGTACGTCGTATTCTCCCGTCGTACACGGCTGATAATTCCATTGGCTTGGCTTACAGCGACGTAATGTCTCGCCGTAATACCACACCACGGGTGCGGTAAAAGCGCTGTTGTCGGAATGCACCAGCGCTTCCCGGGTTGGTGTCTGAGCCAAAACGATCGCGCCGAGCGCCTGCAACGACTCGTACGAGAAATCCCAGTCCCGGCCCGCTCCGTAATCGGCGATCCAGCTCTCAAAAGCCTTCTCCTGCTGGGCCGCCCACCGCTCCAGAACCGTTGGCGCGGGAGCCGGATCCAGACCGGGAGTGGGCGGTTTCGCCGGCTGCCATGCCGCATCGCTCGACCGGCGTTCGGCCGCGGCTTTGCGCCACGCCCCGTAGACGCGGGCGAACGTCTTGCCGTCCCGCCATTTTCGGGCCAACTGAATGAGCTGGATCAGCGGTACGTCGTCGATTCCGGTGTGCTCGCACTTGGCGATCGGCTCCCGGTTCCAGGCCCAACGGCCACCGGATGTTCGCAGTAGCGATTCACCGAGATACGCCGCCACGTCGAGATCGAATTCCTCGTCGTCGACGTGCTGCAGCACGATCTGCTCGAGCCGGCGTACCGATTCCAGCGAGGTGTCCAAGATGATCTCGGCCGGAAGTGTCAGCGGCAGCAGGCCCCTGATATGCCCGGCGACGGACGCGGTCCACGAATCGGTTGAGTCCCACCAGGTCGTGCCGGTCCAGATCCACTCGGTCGGCGCGCGACCTGACGCGTCGGGATCTGTCCACGCCGTACACAAGTCGAAGAATTCCAACGGATGTCCCTGCTGGAGCAGGCCCGACAGGTGCGCTCGCGGCATTATGTACCAGTCGTCGCAGTCGCGCGTCACGCCGTACAGATCGAAATACGGTTGATACTCCCATCGTGAGGGCGCGTTGCGCAGGAGTACTTCTCCGTAATACCAGGTGGCGCCGTCGACGAATTCGGCGTTCTGCGGATCATTGAATCCATCTTCGGATGGAATCGTCCGGAATATCGCGTTGGCCAATCCATCAAGGCTGGCCGGGGAGAAATCCCAGATATCCTGGCCACCAAATCGAGCGATCCAGTCGGGAAACGCCCGTTCCTGTTCGGCCAGCCAGCGTTCCATCCGTTCGGTGTCCGAGGCCGGTGGCGGAGGGATATCCAGACCCGGCGTGTATTCCGAGTGCGGCTCCCAGCCCGGATGCGCCGCGGCGTACGCACGCGCCGCGCGTTCCCAGGTCTCGTAAAGCGCGAGGAACGTCGTGCCGTTGGCTTTATCAAGAAGCTCCACCGGTGCGACCGGTGGCAGGCCGAGCACTTCGTCGGCATGGACAAGCGGCTGGTGACTGGTCTGGTCCCAGGTCCAGCGACCGCCGCCAACCCGCCGCAGGGTCTGACCAAGGTAGGCCGCGAGTGCGTCGTCAATATGGGGATCGGCGTCGGGATAAGCGCCGCTCGCTACGACCTCTTCGAATACCGGCAACGATTCGGCGGAATGGTCCAGCCTGACATCGTCGGGAAGGAGGTCCTCAAGCAGATCGAACACAATGGACAATGCCCCAAGCCAGGCATCGAGATCGGCTGGATTCTCGTGGTCTTGGGGCAGGTCGTCGTTGCTCATAGGAGCGATTCCTCGGCTGTGAAGGACGGACGGGAGCCGTTGGACGCACCCCGGACACGATCGGTTCAGATCCGGGCGGTTCAATGTATGCCATGGCCGATAATTCAGTAGGTATTGAGCTGGCCGAGATCACGATCGACTGTCGGGACGTCGCGCTGGTTGCCGGGTTCTGGTCCGCGTTGCTCGGCGCGCCACTGCGCGAGCCGCTGCCCGGCTGGCGTCGGCTCGGGCCGTTGACGGCGGGCGGACCAGTGCTCAACTTCCAGCCCGTCGCCGAGCCGAAGCTGGGCAAGAACCGCGTCCACGTTGACCTGACGACCACCGACATCGACGCGGCCATTGCGACCGTGCAACGGCTTGGCGGGAGTTATGGGAACGAACGGCACGACTATCCCGAAGGGACAGTCCGGGTCATGGCCGACCCAGAGGCCAACGAGTTCTGCCTCGCACAGCTCTACCCGTCGACCGGATGACAATCCTCTTTGAAGTTCCAGCGAGCCTGCGACTTAGAGTTCGGCGATCAGGTCGTCGATGATGCGCCGATTCTCGGCGGCGCCTTCTGGATCGGTGTCGATCTGATCGGCCAGTACGATCAGCGATTTCCAGATCGTCCAACCACGGCCACGAGCCCACATACCGTCATCAACCGCAATCGCCCGGCGGAACGTCTCCCGGCTCTCACCGCGGAAGAACGTCCAGGTGATGGCAAGATCGCACGCCGGATCGCCGACCCCACTCGTACCGAAATCAATGACCGCCGACAGCCGACCGTTTTCGACCAGGAGATTCCCGTACGCGACATCGCCGTGAAACCACACTGGCGGGCCATTGTACGGAGCCGCGAGCGCGGCCTCCCAGACCTTGAGCGCCCGGGCGCCGTCGATCCGGTCGCCGAGCGAGGCCACCGCTGCGCGGGTCTCGCTGTCGTAGTGCGCAGGCGAGGCGCCCCTATAGAAGCTGTGTTCGCCTGCGATCGGGCCGCCGTTGGAATCGATCTTACGCAGTGTTATGAGGAAATCGGCTAGGTTCGTCGCGAACTCGTTCACATCGGAAATACGATCGTGGGCCGCTGTCTCGCCGGGCAACCAGCGGTTGATGCTCCAGTGGTACGGATATCCGAGGCCGGGTTGGCCCTGCGCAATTGGCGCTGGAACCGGCAGCGGCAGTTGCGGCGCCAGGACCGGCAGCCAGCGCTGTTCCTTCTCGACGGCGGCGGCGTACCACTTGGCGCTGGGTAGCCGTACCGACATGTCGTCGCCCAGGTGGTACGTGCGGTTGTCCCAACCGTCGACCTTCACCGGCCGGACCGGCAGGTCAGTCCACTGTGGAAATTGCGCGGCGATCAGCCGTTTGACCAATGCGACGTCGATGCCGCCCCGTCCGTCTTCTGTCACGGCTTGACAGCTTGGCTACAACCGTTGCCCAAGGCAAGTCAATTACGCAAAGGCAACGATGTCAGGCATGCCCGGCGATCGAGAGCGGCTTATGTCCGGGGTCGCTTCTGGCATCGCTTGGACAATGCGAGGGCCGCGGAAAACAAAGAAGTGGTGGGTACTCTTGCAACGTGCGAGAGTCCGGCCGCTAACGAACGCAGGTGAACATGCCATGGACCCCGACGCGCGGACCCGAGCCCGGATAGAGCAGCACTGGAACGCTTCCGAGCGCGGCGATATTGTCACGGAGCACGCGATCTACGCTCCGGATGCGATTCTGGACTATCCCCAATCAGGCGAGCGCTTCCGAAGTCGGTCAAATATCCAGGCCCAACGTGGCGGGCATCCGGCCGAACGGCATTTCACCGTCGTTCGGCTCCTCGGCGGGGCCGACCTTTGGGTGAGCGAGTGCGTGATCACGTACGACGGCGTGCCTAGCTATTCGGTGAGCATCATGGAATTCAGCGACGGTTTCGTAACGCATGAGACCCAGTTCTTTGCGGACCCTTTCGAGGCGCCTTCCTCGCGGGCCGCTCTCGCTGAACCGATCGTCTAAGCTTTCCCGGCCAGATAGCTGACAGCGATTCGGGCGCGCCGGTCGCGTAGGATCCGTTCGAGTGAGGTTTCGCCGCGGGTGAATCCTCGGAACAGTCTCCAGCCGAACGGCCCGGTCATCAGCAAGAAATGCATTATCGCCGGATGACGCTCGAACGCTCTCAGGAATAGCCGCCCGGCGTCCATCTCGGGCAGCAGGGCTTCGCCGAGTTGTGCGACATAGCGGCCAAGAACGTCCGGCGGGATAGTGTTCGGTTCTCCCGCGCATCTTCCGGCCAGTGTTCCGGATCGAACGGCGAACGAGATTCCTTCCCGCGTCCAGGGCTCCAACAATCCCGCGGCGTCACCACAGACCAGCACCCGTCCTTTGCCAAGAGGGGAATCGGGCGTACGCCAGCGGGTCAGATGGCCCGAGGAATTGACGACCTTGTGATCCTGTAAGCCCTGCTGTCGGAGGAATTCCTCCAGGTACGCTGATGTCTGCGGCGCGCGTCCTTTTTGCGCGATAACGCCCACGGTCAGGATTTCGCCCTTCGGGAAGACCCAGGCGTAAGAACCCGGAAGCGGGCCCCAGTCCAGGTGAATTCGACCATCCCATCGCTCACGTGCCTCCCCGGCCTCGACTTCCACCTCGAGTCCGAGATCAATCGCGCCCAGAATCACCCCGACATGGCGGCCGATACGACTCGCGCTGCCATCGGCACCGATGACGTACCTGGCCGTTAATTCGCCCTGATCCGTTCGGAGGCGGACAACGTCCGACTGCTCCGAAATTCCCAGAACGGTGGTGCCAAGTCGGACGGTAGCGCCTTCGTTCTGCGCCTGGGTCAAAAGTGCCTGATCGAAATCGGTGCGGTTGACCAGAGAAAGAATACGTTCGCCAGAACGCTTGGTCTTTACCTTCTGTCCGATCAGGCTGAAAGTTGCGGCGTAAATCTCCTGCTGCACAGGGACTGTCAATCCCGAGGGCAGCGAATTCAGCGTCGCGCCGATCAATCCGCCGCCGCACGTCTTATAGCGGGGAAATATGGCACGGTCCACCAGTAATGTCGTAGCGCCCGATTTCGCGGCGGCCAGAGCGGCGCTACTGCCGGCCGGGCCGGCGCCGACAACAACAACGTCGTAGGTGGTGGCTTCAGCGTGGCTGGACGGCATGTGACCAGCTTACGGATCGCGACGCTCCAGATAGCACTGTCCCGATAGGATCACAGCCCGAGCGCGGGGGCGTTCTTAATTGGTGGCGCTCGCTGCCGCGTCGAGGGTGCGCGATATGACTGTTCGCGCTGCCGCCGGCGCTTGTGGCCATGGGTGTCTGATCCAGGCCAGGCGAATGACCGGCTGAGATTAGGGTCAGCGGATGGCCGATCATTCACGGCGAACAGGTGATCGGCGACAGTTGTAAACGGTGCCGAGCACTGCCGCGGTCGAGCTGCCGGAAGAGATCCGATTCGAGCAGCAGGTTGCTGCGCGTATCACGTTCGGACACGCTGGCGGCGCTCGACGAACCCGATCCTGTCCGATGACCAGGGACACTTCGGTTTGTTTGGGCTATGAGTCGATGCAACGCTCGTACCGCAGCCCGATCGTTCGTCCGCCGATCTTGGATTGACATCTCCTCGGCAGAAGCCTACGTTAACATGGTCGTTAATTAACGCATAGGTTAAGTAGGTGAGTCCGGTCGATCAGTTGGCAGCAACGTTGAACGCGTTGGCGGATCCGACGCGCCGGGCGATCGTTGATCGGCTGGCGGCTGGTGAGTTGACCGTGACCGAGTTGGCCGAGCCGTTCGACATGTCGCTACCGGCGATTTCGCGGCACCTGAAAGTGCTGCAACAGGCTGGTCTGGTCCAGCAGCGACGCGATGCGCAGCGGCGGTACTGCCAGCTCAACGGCCGACCGCTGGCGGAAATAGCAGCCTGGGTCGAGCAATACCGCAGCTACTGGGAGAGCGGCTTCGACCGGCTCGACAAGCATCTCAGCACAACGCAGAAGGAGAAAGGGCATGGCAAAAACGCACGTAGAAAGCAACCTGACTGAGCGAGCTATCACCCTCACCCGAGTGTTCGACGCACCCCGCGAATTGGTGTGGCAGGCGTGGACATGCCCCGACCAATTCGCCCGTTGGGCTGGCTGCGATGGATTCAGCGTGCCACTGTCCACAATCGACATGGATGTCCGGCCGGGCGGGCGGTTTCGGTGGACGATGATTCACGACGAGAGCGGCGAGGAGACGCCGGCCACGGGTGTCTACATCGAGGTCGTCGAGCCGAGTCGACTGGTATATCGGTGGGAAGATAGCCGCGTGCCCGAGGAATCAATTGTCACGATTACGCTGATCGAGTTGGAGCACGGCACCGAGTTGACCCTGCGTCAGGTCGGATGGACCTATGGCTCGCTGGAATGGGGTCTGCATGCCACCCGGGCCGGAATGGCGCAGGAGATCGACAAGCTGGCCCGCTACCTGGAAAGTTCTGCTGTACAGGCAATCTGAGGCCGGATCGTACGCCGGGAATTTGGCCCCAGTTTTGTTGATCATGAAGTTCCCGACAATAATTCCGGCGTGTCGTCGGCGTGTCGCGCAGCTAATTTCATGATCAACAAGAACAGGGCCTCATCGCCAAGTCGACTGACGGTCGACGTGACAGCAGGAGATGTCAGCGCTGATTCGGCCTATAATGCTGGACCGGTTCGACGTCAATGGCAGCCACAGCGACCAATGACCGGATCGGCCAGCCTCAGGATGGCGGTACGGCGAGCACCGGCTCATCGCCGACGGCCTCGATCCGCCGTCCGTCCACAGTGATCGCACAGCCGGCGGGCGAGACGACCACATCGATGCTGTGGTCCCGGAAATGCAGCCCATACAACTCGATCGTGCCGTCCACGGGGGACGGTCGGAACCACAGACTTCCGTCCGGTTGCGGCCGCACGCCGGCCAGTCCGGTCAGGATTGCCTCCGCACCGGCCAATCCGGCCACGATATTGGCGCGCCGGTGTGCCGGGGGAGAGGTCGGGCGGTCGCAATAGTGCTCTTGGGGGAAGTACGGGAAATGCTCGCCCATCCACAGCAGCCGGCGCAGCACATCCCACGCCAGCGCGGATTCGCCGCGTTCCCACAGGGTCAGCGCCAGCAGCGGGCCCTCGCCGGTGTACGCGCCGCCGCCGGACCAGTCGACATCGCCCAGCTCGTAATGCCGTTCGTCCTGTGCGGACACACTCGACACTCCGTATTTCCCGAGGAATGCGCCGTCCCGCAGTTCGCCCAGCAGGGCCGCGGCCATCTCATCGTTGACCGCTCCGGCCCGCAGCGCGTCGTAGGCCTGGATTGACCGGACGATCTCGATATGGCCGTCGGGGTAGCGGCTGCGGAACCAACCCGCTTCCGAATCCCACAGCTCCTCGATAATCGCCGTACGAATGCGCTTGGCCTGCCCGCGCAACTGTCCACAGGGGAGCGGCGCGCCGGAGGCATCGGCCAGATCGGCCAGCAGCTCCAGATACCAGGCTCGCTCGGCGTTGGGGCTGGCGACCACGTGTTCCCAGCCGGCGCCGCGCATTTCCAGCAAATTGTGCTGGGTGCCGTGATCGCGCAGCTCACCGACGGCCGGAAAACGATCGTCGAGCGACATAACCGTGTCATAGAGCCGGGAGACAAGGCCGGCCGAAATGCCGTGGTGGCTGGCAATCGCGGTGGCAAGATTCACCAGCGACCAACCGGTGTACGCGTAGGCGACGCCCAAACCGCTTCCGTCCGGGGCGATCGCGTAATGGTCGGTCAGATCCGCCTTCAGCATCGCCTCCAGCAGATCGGTGGCCGTATCGCCGAGCATCATCGTGATCAGATGCGGCGCGTATCCACCGGTGTCCCAGGCATACGCGCACAGTGCGCCGCCGTCGATGCCCGAGGTGGTGACGAACGGAGTGGTGATGAAATCGGGGTTGTCCCACAGGCAGACCAGACCGCTGTTCAAGGATCGCAGCCAGTACTCCCGCAAGCCCGGGATATCGGTCCGCAGCTCCGGAATCGGGCGCATTGCCGTGTCCAACCGGGAATTCCACCGTGATATCGCCCGATCGGCCAGGTCGTCCAGCCGTCCGGGTGCGGCCATTTCCGGTGAACCGACGCGCACCAACAGTGTGTACGTAGCCGCGCTGCCGGCCGGAATATCGGCGTCGAGTCGGTCGTGCTCCAGCCGTACCTCGATCTCCCCGGACCGCCAAATTCCGGGGCCTGCGGCTAACGCGGCTGCGCCGGCCGCCGGCGGCATCCAGCCCCATTCGGCCAACGGCACCCGGGACGGCCCGCCCGGGGTGAATTCCGGACGTAACCCCAGCGACAGAGTGGTTTCGGCCCGGTTACCGACCTCGATCCGCAGCACGTAACCGCCTTCGCCATGGAGCGGGATGAGCGTGCTGTCGATACGGAACGAGATCAACCGCCCCTCGCGGTAGTGGTGGTACGTCCCATGCCGGCGGACCTGATCCGGTCGCCAGAACGCGGCCGCGTGCAGTACGCCATGCCCGGCGATGCCGGGTCGGGCGCCGTCGCTGATCAGCTGGCCGTCGATCTCGAAACCCAGCCGTAGCGCCAGATCCGGCGCGGCATAGGGCGGTGCGAACAGGCCATCCACGCCACACACGGTGCCCGGTGCACTGGCGACGGTGCCCCAGCCACTGCCGACCCAGGTATGTGCCGGCGGCACCCCGCGGCGCAGGTCGAACCTGAAATCGTCGAGCTGATAGCTCATCGTCTCCCCTGACATGGTTGGGCTGGCGGAGACGTCGGACCGCGGCGACCGGCGAAGAGCGACGCGAAATCGCGAGCCAGCAAGGGCATTCGCGCTGACATGCTGCCAGCCGCCGCCGCCTGTTCGCAAACCGTTGCACCCGAAGATTGCGAATTGGAAACGGCATTGACGTCGAACCGGTCCAGCACTACAGTCAGCCCAAGCGTCGGACCGGTCCAGCATCTGAGTTGGACCGGCCCCGGGGCGACCGGCGACGATATCCCCACCTGGCGCGGCAAGCGCGCCTTCAGCAGCGAGGTCCAGCCATCATGGCGAAGTTGACGATTCGCGATATTGCCCGCTTGGCGGGCGTGTCGAAGTCAACCGTGTCCCTGGTGCTGAACAACCGACCCCGGGTCGATCCCGAAACCCGGGCGCGGGTGCTGCAGGTGATGTCCGAGCACAATTACGTGCCCAGCGTCACCGCCACCGCGCTCGGCAAGGGCGCGGCCAGTCCGTTCATCGGCATGATCGTGCCGGGACTGACCTGGCGCATGGTCGCGTCGATCAATTACGGTGTCGCGTCCGCGGTCGAACGCAGCAATTACGAGATCATTCTTTATACGAGCACCAACGATCGGGATTACAGCCGGGTCGTTGATCGCATTCTCGGCACAAATGTGGTGTCGGGAATGCTGGTCGTCACGCATGACCAGCCGGTCGAGCCGCTGATCGAGTTGCATCGCTCGGGAATGCCGGTCGTGCTGCTCAATACGCTGGGCGCGCACGTCGACCTTCCCTCGGTCGAGACTGATAGTTACGGCGGGGCGCGGTCGGCGGTCCAGCACCTGCTGGAGCTGGGTCATCGACGAATCGCCTGCATCGAAGGACCATCGCAATATCCGTGCTGCGTCGACCGCAACAAGGGATATGTCGACGCGCTGGCCGCGGCCGGGATGACGATCGACGCCGATCTGATCCGGTCCGGCGAGTTCCGGCCGGAAAATGCGCACCGGCAGGCCATTGACCTGTTGAGCCAGCCGGACCGGCCGACCGCGATCTTCGCGCACAACGACCCAATGGCGTACGCGATCATCGATGCAGCCGCCGAATGCGGCTTACGGGTTCCCGACGACGTTTCGGTCGTCGGTTTTGATGACATCGTCTCCTCGGCCCATGTGCGGCCGGCGCTGACGACGGTCCGCCAGCCGTTCGAGGAAATGGGACGGCAGGCGGCCGAAATGCTATTGGGGGCGCTTTCGTACGAAGGACCGCCCCGGCACGTGCGGATGCCCACCGATCTGGTGATCCGGGCCAGCGCCGGCCCAGCGCCGCGAGGTCGGCGGCGTTCCGTCCGCAAGCGCCCCGATGGTGTGCACGGGGGCACCGGCCCGAAACTCACCGACGCAGCATTTGGCGCGGACACCGTCATTCCCGCGCAACAGGATCCATCCAGCTAGTCGCTTATTCAGTACCCGGCTTTATCAGTCACTCTAGAACGCTCGATTTCCGAACGCCGCGGCGCCACCACGCCCTGGTGGCGGTACCGCTGTGCCTCGTCCGACGTCGAAAGGGCGTTGAGCCATGAGAGTGCACCACGGACAGCGCCGACTCCGCGCCATTTCCTGGCTGGCAGTCGCGTTACTCGTCCTCGCCGTGTCCCAACTGTTCACTCCGTCCGCACAGGCCGACACCACGCCGTTCGACGTGCTTCCGGCCGACCCACTCGCGGCATTCACCGAGCCGACCGGGACTCCACCGCAGACACAAATTGTGGACGTCACCGGTAATGACAATGTCGATAAGGCGTTGCAGATCGCGGTGACCAGTGACCCCACCAGCCAGGGTTACGAGGGCGAGTATTCGATCGGCCTCGGGGCCAAGACCGCGGCCACGATCCACGCCAATGACGCCGTTGTGGCGACATTCTGGGCGCGGCGGGTGCAGCCGACCACGGGCACCGGGCAGGCGACGTTCGTCTTCGAGCGCGATGGCGGCAGCTACACGAAATCGGCGGTAGCGCCGCTGCAGCTCACGCAGGATTGGCAGAAATTCCAATTCCCGTTCCGTATCGCGGAGGACTACAACCCCGGTGAGGCGCATTTCCAGCTGTGGCTGGGATACGGTCAGCAGACCTTGCAGATTGGCGGCGTATCCGTCCAGGACTACGGCCAGGGAAATCCTGCTAATTGGCCGAAGGTGACGTACCAGGGTCGGGACCCGAACGCAGCCTGGCGGACCGCGGCGAACCAGCGGATCGACAAGTACCGCAAGGGAAATCTGACCGTCAATGTGGTGGACCAGCACGGTAAGCCGATCAGCGGTGCCGCGGTGAAGGTGGCCGAGCAGCGTTCCGCGTTCAATTTCGGCACCGGCTACGACGCCGCCTACATGCTCGATGATCCATCGGCCAATGAGACCGCGACGGATGCGACCAACATCCGGGATATCGGCAGCAAGTATTTCAACGAGGCCGTTTTGGCCAACAACCTGAAATGGAGCCACTGGGAGAACCAGACCGAACGCGATGCGCTGACGTACCCTTCGCTGCAGTGGTTCCGCGACCTGGGCATGCACATTCGCGGCCACAACCTGGTCTGGCCTTCCTGGGGCAATATGCCGGCCGACGTACAGAAGCTGGCGAACGACCCCGCCGCGCTGCGTTCCCGAGTGGACAACCACATCACCGACGAGGCCAGCGCGACCAACGGACTCGTCGACGAATGGGATGTTGTCAACGAGCCGTATTCCAACCACAACCTGCAGGACATTCTCGGCCCGAACGAGATTGACTCCTGGTACGAGCTGGCGCACAAGGCCGCGCCGAAATCGACGTTGGTGCTCAACGATTTTGGTCTGGATGAGGACAACGGCGCCAATCAACGCCATATCGACTACGACTACAACCTGATCAAGTCGATGAAAGCGCACGGTGCGCCGGTCGGAGAAGTCGGTTTCGAGAGCCATTTCGGCGGCCACGGCGGCCTGGAGCTCACCCCGCCCGAGGATCTGCTGCCGATCGTGGACAAGTTCGCCAAGCTCGGCATCAAGGTCGGTGTCACCGAATTCGATATCGCAACCGACGACCAGCAATTGCAGGCCGATTACACGCGCGACTTCATGACGATGATGTTCAGCGACCCGAACGTCAACGAGATCAGCAACTTCGGGTTCTGGGGTGGTGACACGTACAACCCATTGGTTCCGCTCTTCAACGCCGACTGGTCGCCCAAGCCGAACGCGCTGGTGCTTGAGGATCTGCTGAAGAAGGAGTGGTGGACCAACGCACAGGGCAGCACGCAGACGAACGGCGCCTACTCCACTCGCGGCTTCCTCGGCGATTATGTCGTGACCGTGACCGTCAATGGTGTCGCCAAGCAGGTTCGCGTGCACCTGCCCAACAACAGCGGAACGTCGGTCACGGTGGTCGCCGACGGCATAGCCACCACACCCCGGACCGACGCCGTCAGCGCCATCGGCGACGGCGGTTTCGAGTCGGGCACGCACGGTTGGGTACCGCTCGGCAGCCCGCAGACCGGCACGAGTGCCCACAATGGACAGCAGGCGCTCCAACTCGGTGATGGCAGCGGCGTGAGCCAGCAGCCGATCGATCTGCAGAACGGCAAGAGCTACACGCTTAGCGCCTGGGGTAAATCCAGCGCCGCGGCCAACCAGTGCTACGTGGGTGTCCGAGGTGGACCGTCGCCGGGCAAGACCAGTTTCCAGTACTCGTTGACGTTCGGGGACGACACGTCCTCCTACAACCAGCGGCTGCTCGCCTTCACCCCACCGGACGGGACCGGTTGGACCCAGGTCTTCGCGTGGCAGAACGACGGCGTATCAGGCGATCCGACCTGCACGCTCGACGACATCGCCCTGACCCCAACGGTTGGCGACCCGCCGCCGGCGCAGGCACCGCCCCGTATCCAGCCAGAACTCCCCGGTGGCGCCAACATCGCGGGCAACGGCGGACTCGAAAGTGGCAACACCACCGGTTGGTACTGCCTGGGCACCTGCACGCTCGGGCTGACCAACAACCCGGTCCACAGTGGAAATGCGGCGCTGGCGGTCACCAACCGGGCCGCGAACTGGGTCGGGCCGGCCCAGGGCGTATCGGTCGCCAACGGTGGCATGTACGACTCCTCGATGTGGGTGCGGTTGGCCCAGCCCGGGAACGACACGGCGCTGGTGGAATTGAAGGTCACCACCTCGACCGGCTCGGTGACGATTCCCTTCGGCCGCGCCAACATCAGCGACACCGGTTGGACCCAGGTACGCGCCAACGGCGTCAAGGTGAGTTGGAGCGGGACATTCCAAAAAGCGGAATGGTGGGTGTCCACCACCGGTGGTACGGAAGACTTTGATGTCGACGATGCATCATTCGCGGCCAGCAATTCGCCGCCCGCTGGGCAGGATTTCCTGACCAACGGCGACGTGGAGAACAGCACCACCGGCTGGTACTGCTTCTCGCCGTGCGCGGCCAGCGCGACCACTGACCAGGCGCACAGCGGCAGTTCGTCGTTGGCCGTCACCAACCGGACCTACGAATGGGCCGGTCCGGCGCAGGGCGTGCAGGTCACCAACGGGGCGGCGTACAAGAGCTCGACTTGGATTCGGCTGGCGTCCGGTGCGCAGCCCGAGACGGCGCAGATCAGGGTGAAACTCAGCTATACCGACGGGTCGAGCGAGTCGGTGCCGATCGCCTCCGGGCAGGTGAATTCCGACGGCTGGACCGAACTGAGCGGCAACAACGTGACGCTGAACTGGTCCGGCAAAACGCTGGCGAAGGCCGAATGGTGGATCAGTTCGGTGAGCGGGGCGGCCGACCTGTACGTGGACGACGCGTCATTCCAGCCGGCCGGGCCGGAGTCCACTGTGGTCAAGCCGATCGAGCCGAGCGCAGCGTGCGTGGTGCGCGGCCCGCAAAGCAATCTCACGGCGTACTTCGGCTATTCCAACCCGAACGCCTTTGGCGTACCGATCCCGGCGGGGAGCGGCAATGCGTTCACCCCGGCTCCGGCCGATCGTGGTCAACCGGTGCAGTTCCAGCCCGGCGACCAGCCACGCAGTACGGCTGTCACGTTCACCGAAGGCGACACGGTCAAGTGGCAGTTGAGCGGAACCACGGTGTCGGCATCGTCCGCGACCGCGACTTGCCAGTGACAGTCCAGTTCCACTGAGGAGACATGATGACGGATATCAACCGGCGCACGTTCCTGCGCGCCGCGGCGGTCGGCGGTGCGGCGACATTCGGCGGCACGCTGGTCGGATGTGGATCGTCCGGCGGCTCGGCGTCGGGCAAAACGACGGTGACCTATTGGGACAGTTACGTCAGCCAAGCTGGTTGGGTTGACAACGAAATCAAGCTGTTCCAAAAGGCCAATCCGAAAATAACGATCAAGAAGACGACCCAGGTCAGTGACAAATACGACAACCTGCTGTCGCTGGCGTTCCGGAGCAGCAATGCGCCGGACATCTTCATGCTACCGAAGACGCCGACGCTGCCGACCCAGGTCACGAACGGTTGGCTGGACCCGCTGAACACATGGGCGACCAAGGACTGGCAGTCCGGGTTCCCGGCCGGCAGTTTCACCGAGGGCATCGACGTTTTCAACGGGAAGGTCTACACCGCGCCGTTTTCCGGCGCCGGTCCCTCCCTGCAACTGTACGTCCACAATGGAATCTTCAAACAGGCCGGGCTGACCAACTCCGACGGCTCGGTGAAGCTGCCGCAGACCTGGGACGACATCGGCAAGTTCGCATCGATCGTCAGGTCCAAGACCAAAGCGGACGGTCTGGGCTTCGGCAACGCCGACAACGTGATCCTCGAATGGTGGGCCGACATCCTCGTGCGGGGCGCCGGATCGCCTGGCGGGATGGCCAGCGCCGGCGTGGACAGCGCGGACTACCGGGTCGGGCGCTGGACGTACGACACCGACCGGAACTACGCCGATGCGGTCAACCTGATCCTGCAGTGGAAGAAAAAGGGCTATTTCTATCCGAACTCGATGAGCATTTCCGATGAGCAGGCCCGCGCCTTCTTCGAACAGGGAAAGTTCGGCATGACGATCGGCGGGGTGTGGAACCAGCCGGAGTGGACCAGCCACAAGTTCACCGACTACAGCCTGGTG
The DNA here is from genome assembly GCA_040414495.1 of Mycobacteriales bacterium. Lineage (GTDB taxonomy): Bacteria > Actinomycetota > Actinomycetes > Mycobacteriales > QHCD01 > DATAVB01. Next base: position 44,958 of record JBEDUI010000223.1, on the reverse strand, counting down.
ACGCTGCCCTCGCCGAGCGGAACGCCGCAGGCGCTCTATTACGGTCCGCCCGGCGGCAGTTTCGTCGCGATCAACGCGAAATCCAAGGTCGCCGACGCGGCGTGGAAATGGTTCGACTGGTTGTACGGCGATGCGGCCGGCAAACGTTGGGTTGCCGATGGCCAAGGGCTTTCGGCGCACCCGGACGCGAACGACCCGTCCAAGGTGACGTTCAAGCCGTTCGCCGCCTACGTGGGGATGTCCAAGTACGCGGTGGTCGGACCGCAGCCAACGATCAAGAATCCGGATGCCGCGAAGGTCACGCTGGGCACGGTCAAGCCGGACCACAACGATGTGCTGGCCGGCCTCTACACGGGCCAACTCGGCAACGTCCACAGTGCACTGTCCGAACTCGCCGGTCGGAGGAACAAGTCGCTGGATGACGGGATCAAGGCGGCGAAGGCGCAGGGGGCAAAGGTGAGTCGGGACGACTTCACGTTCGCTGACTGGGACATCCTGAAGCCGTACACCACGAAACCGAATTCCTAAGACACCCGGAGTGGCAGTTTCATGGCTATAGCGCAGGCGCGGCAGCGGGCCTGGTCGGCACGGTGGTCGTACGTATATCTCGCGCCGATGATGGTGCTGCTGGTCGGTTTCATCGTGTATCCGATCGTCGCCTCGCTCGGATACACGCTCTACCGCTGGAACGGTATCGGCGATCCCAGCGAATTCGTCGGACTCGGGAATTTCCGGCAGATCACGCATGACTCGATCTTCTGGCATGCGGTCGAGCACACGTTCGTATTCGCCGCCTTCGTCGTACCGATCCAGTTGGTGCTGGCGTTGGCACTCGCGTTGGTACTCAACAACCGGAAGCTGCGGTTCGCGTCGTTCTACCGGACGCTGTACTTCCTGCCGGTCGTCACGTCGGCCGCGGTCATGGGCGTGGTCATCCAGCTGCTCATCTCCAATTTTGGAGACAAGATCAACAGCATTCTGCTTACGCTGCATGTCATCGATCACCACGTGGATTGGCTGGCCCAGCCGCATTTCGCGTTCGCCATCATCATCGCGGTCGGGATCTGGCACACGTTCGGCTACAACCTGGTGTATTTCCTGGCCGGGTTGCAGACGATTCCCGAAGACCTGTACGAGGCCGCCCGCATGGACGGTGCCGGTCGGCGGGCGCAGTTCTGGCACATTACGATTCCGATGCTGCGCGGTGTCGGCGTGGTGATTCTGATCCTCGCGATCATCGGTACGTTCCAGATCTTCGATATCGTGCAGATCATCACCGGCGGCGGGCCGTACTTCGCCACCGAGGTCGTGAATACCTACATTTATCACCTGGCATTCGGCGGGGCGAATGCGACCGCAGTGCAGCCAGACGTCGGACTCGCCTCGGCCGCGTCTTTCTTCTACGGGCTGCTGCTGATCGCCTTCTCCGCCATCCAGGTCGTCGTGCTCCGCTCGCTGGTCCGGCGGCGTAGCCAGGGGGTTGTTGCCGCATGACCGTCCTATCAGTACCGACCAGAAAGGCAGCGCCACCGGAATCCCCGCTGGTGCGGCCGAAGCGGCGCCGGCCGCGTCCGACGATCGTGTTGACCCACGTGGCGTTGCTGGCTGGCGGTGTCGCCTGGCTGTACCCGTTCTGGTGGGTGCTGGGCAGTTCGTTGAAAGACACCGGCGGTTTCTTCTCCGGTGGTCTGAATCCCTTGCCGCACCAGTTCCTGTGGTCGAACTACACCCAGGCCTGGCGTGAAGCGTCATTCGGCACGTATTTCCTTAATACGCTGTTGATCACGCTCGGCACCGTCGTATTGACCCTGATCAGCACGGCGATGGCGGGCTATGTGCTGTCCCGGACCAGCTTTCCCGGGCGGGGATTGTGTCTCGGTCTGGTCTCGGCGACGCTTTTTCTGCCGCACGGATATACGATCATCCCGATCTTCGACACGGTCCAGAAGCTGGGCCTGCTCAACAGTCTGTGGGCCGTGATCATCGTGCAGGCTGCCGGCGGCATTGTTTTCGGAACGTTCCTGTTCATGGGGTTTTTTGGTTCGATCGACCGTGCCTTGGAGGATGCCGCTCGCGTCGACGGGGCGAGCTTCCACCAGACGTTCTGGCGGGTGATGCTTCCGCTGTCCGGCCCGATGGCCGCCACCGTTGGGCTTTTCACGGCGATCACGGCGTGGAACAGCTTCTTCATCCCGCTCGTATTCACCCTCGGTCGCCCCGACCTGCGAACGCTGGCGGTCGGCATGTACGCATTCATCGGCGAGAATTCCACCCAGTGGACGTTGCTGTGTGCCGGTTCGGTGATCACCCTGGCGCCGATCATCGTGCTGTTCCTGCTGCTGCAGCGGTTCTTCGTGAATGGTCTTGCCGGTGCCGTGAAGCAGTGAGGCTCGTACCATCGGGAGGATGACGGCAAAGGCCAGCGAAGCGCCGATCATCGAACGAGCGACGATCGACCGGTACGAGGACGTCCTGGAGCTGCTGACAGGCGGCAAAGGGGTCGGGTGTTTGTGTCAACCGTGGCGCGGCTTCGATACGAAAGCGCGATCGGGCGGGCGATCGCGTCCGGAATTGCTCCGCGACCAGTTGGCCGGCGAGCCACCGGCACCGGGTTATCTTGCGTACCTCGATGAGGTACCGATCGGCTGGCTCGGGGTCAGCGTACGAACGCAAACCCCTCGGCTGCAGCATTCGCGCACGATTCCGGCAATTGACGACCTACCGGTGTGGGTCATTGGTTGTTTCCGGATCCGCCCCGGCTTTCGCCGGCGGGGAGTCGCCACCGCGTTGCTCGATGGTGTTCTCGACGCGGCCCGGCACGCCGGAGCGCCGGGAGTTGAGGCGTATCCGATCGATCCGGAAGGTCAGCGGGTCGAGGTCGGCGCCGGGTACGTCGGCATCGCCTCAATGTTCGACGCGGCCGGATTCCGCCGAGTGCTCGTCACATCCGCGCACAGCGGGCGATTCCCACGGCTGTTGATGCGCCTCGAATTCTGATCAACCGCCGGTGAAAATGTGCGAGCCTACGGCCGAAATTGTCACGCGGCCATTTCCGGCTGGGACTATAGCCGCAGCACACCAGACCTGACATAGTGAGGGCGAATTATCGGGGTGTCGTGAAATCCGAGGGGATCGCCCATGCCAGCGGATCGTTCGGACTTGAGTCGGCGGCTATTTCTCAAAGCGACAGGAGCAATCGCCGCCGCGGGCGTGGGCGGTGCGGGAATTCTCCAGCTGGCCGCGCCGGCGAGCGCCGCCCCGGCGCCTCCGGCCGGCATTCCGTTCCTGCACGGCTACGACGCCGCGGCGCTGAAGGTATGGACTCCGGAAACCGACCCGTATGCGAAATACTTCCGATCCCGCGTGCCATTGGCCGACCGGATCGCCACATTCGCGCCGACGCAGGCGAACCCGAGCCTGGACCACCGGCCCCAATACCTGAGCCTCGCCAACGACTATATGGAAGCCGAGAATGCCGTGCTGGCGCACAAGTACGGCTATTCGTTCGAGGCATATGCGCTGCGGTTCTGGCAGTACGTCGACTTTTTCGCTTCCTGGCACGGGCTGCCGGTCTACGGCGAGTACGGCAAATCCGATCCACGCTACGGAGTGATCAACCTGCCGAATCCGGCCTGGACCGACGCCGCGCACCGCAACGGCGTGAAGAGCCTGGGCTGCTGGTTCTGGCCCCGTACCGACGATTTCGAGCAGCTGGTGACACAAGCCGACGATGGGTCGTTCGCGGTTGGCGACAAGCTGATCGAGATGGCCCGCTACTTCGGGTTCGACGGCTACTTCATCAACCAGGAAGGCGACATCACCGCCGACCAGGCGGCGCGGCTGCTCCAGATGTGGAGCTATATGCGGCAGACCGCGCCGGCCGGATTCCACCTGCAGTGGTACGACTCGCTCACCACCGCCGGCCACGTTTCGTACCAGAACGAATTCGACGCGGTCAACGCACCATGGATCGTGCGGAACGGGAAACGGTACTGCTCGAGCACATTCCTGAATTACTGGTGGTCGCAGGCCAAGATCCAGCGATCGCACGACTACGCCGATTCGCTCGGGCTCGACCCGTACGAAACTGTCTTTGCCGGGACCGAGGCCGGCGGCAACAATTTCTCGCAACCATACGACCCACGCTGGGTCTTTCCCGAGGGCGGCGATCCGCTGCTGAGCTGGGCAACCCTGGGCGCGGAAATGGTGTGGTCCATTGTGCCCGGCACCAAGAACACCGTGGAAACGCAACAACCGGTCTATACGTACGAGCGCCAGTACTGGTCCGGTCCCCGGCAGGATCCCAGCCAGAGTGGCCGATCGCTGCCACCGACCGGGAAGGACAACCTCAATCCGGAGCGGTGGGACGGCGTTGCGCATTACATTGTCGAGAAATCAGTTGTCGGTTCGTATCCATTCCTGACCCGATTCAACGCCGGCACCGGGCAGCGGTTCTTTATCGACGGCACGCTGAGCGGGCAAACTCCCTGGTACAACATCGGGATCCAGGATCTGTTGCCGACCTGGCAGTGGTGGCTGCGGAATTCTGACGGCACGCCGGCCGATGAGCTGACGATTGATTACGACTACGAGAACGCGTTCGACGGCGGCACATCGCTGCGGGCCAGTGGCGCACTGTCGGCCGGAAAGGCGCTGGAGCTGCGCCTGTTCAAGACCGACCTGCGTGTCGATTCCGATGTCGTGCTGAGCATTACGTATGCCGGGCAGAAATCCAGTCCGTCGGTCGGATTGACGTTCGCTGACGCGTCCGATCAGGTGATCTGGCTTGACCAACAGCAGACCAACGGGCAGGGGTGGAGTCGAGTCACGTGGCCGTTAGGCCGCTATGCCGGTCGTACGATCGCGGCGATCAGCCTGGGATTCCGGTCTGTGGCGGCCATTGACGCCTACGTGATCCGCATCGGCGAGCTGCGGGTGGAACGCGCGCACGAAAGGTTCCAGCCTCGTGCGCCGCGGAATTTCACCGTCGCACAGTTATACGTCGCGGACGATGTGGCCACCGCGTTCTTCAGCTGGCAGTTCGCCGGGCCGGACATCTGGTATTACGACCTGTTCCAGATCGGCGATAGCGGCCGGCAATGGATCGGCCGTACCTACGACGAGAACTACGTGGTGCCAGGGCTGACCCGCCAGTCGAATGCATCGACTGTGATATTCGAGATTGTCGCGGTGGCGCGAGATGGCAGCCGCAGCGGGCCAACGCAGGCGGTAGCGCACTGGAATTAAGTCGGTGTCGATGAACGACGAGGTCGCGCTGACCCAGCAGCAGTCGGTTTTAGACCGGCCCTAGCCGGGTCTATCTGTTGTGCAGTCTGGCTAAAGCAATGGCAATTGCAGAGTTGGACTGTAGTACGGCGTCCTAGTGTCTTGGAGCCTCGAGGAAACTGCGGAGTCTCGTGGCTCAGGCGGCAACGGCGCGCCGCGGACCCGGTTGGGAAGCGACCATGTAGCTTCCGGCGTATGACTATAAATAACGGAGGCGAAACCATGGGAGAAGCCAAGCCTCCATATAGCTCGGGCCGGTTCTATCTCGTTTCTCAGAGATTCGCGCGTTCGGCCGCAGACGCCTACACCCCAGATGATTCCCCGTTCTTCTTCTTGCACGCCGGTGCCAGCGTCGAACTAGGGTTGAAGGCGGTGCTCTGTCGAATCACGCCCGCACTTCTAGTGGATGGTGGAAGCGGGTCGCTCGACAGGTCAATCGTCGAACTTGTTGGATACGGCTCTCAGTCGCTGGTTGTGCGGCGTGGTGGAACGCCCCCGAGCGCCCCACCACGCAGGCCGTTCACTGTGAGCCTCGCGAGGGCAATAGCTCGTTTCGAGCTTATATATGGCGTCGGTACGTTGGGCGTGACACCTGATCAGTTAGACGAGATCAAAGCGGCAAGGGATATGACCGCCCACGGCGACTCGCAATCTGACTCACCGGGTAGCGCGATGGCGCGCGTCATGTACTCACTCGCGACCATCCATGATGTCATCGCGCCTTTGCTCGGCTCGACGCCTGAGAGGTTCTGGGGTGACCACTACGGGTTTGTCCAACGAGCTAAGCGGATCAGCCAGAACAACGTGCGATCTCAGGTGGAGGCGCTTTACGCTGCAGCACGCGCTCGATTTGATGCTAAGTATGCAGGGCTTGACGAGGATAGCCTTCGACCTCTACTCGATGCCTACCCGGAGACGATTCCTGGAAAGAACGAAATGCCGAGGAAGTGCCCGGTATGTTCCGCTGCAGGAGTTGCGACCGAGCGAGCAGCGAAACGGACAATCGTTACGTCAAAAGACGAGATAAGAATTGCTCGAGGATGGGTAGCCACCGACTTTTATTGCTCCGTGTGCCGTCTTGTGCTCGAGAATGAAGAATTGGTCAAAGCTGCGCCCGATTTCGATCCCTGGGAGTACGTCGAGGATGACACATCGCTCGACTTCTGGATTGAGGATACCGAAGCCGCTGTATTGAATGAGGAACATGGCCCAGAGCCGAGTCAGGATTAGTCGCTGGCCTGTCCGGGCACGAGTTCCTCGGGCCGGCTGCGGTCGGCCAGGGCGGACCAGGTGAGCGGAACCGCAAGCAGGAATGCGATTCCGGCCAGGCCGAACCCGGCCCGCGGGCCCAACGTATCCGCTATAAGGCCGGTAAGCAGTCCGGTCAACGGGTTCATCCCGGGCAGGGCCATACTCCACACACCCATGACCCGACCGCGCAGCTCCGGTTCGGACCGCATCTGCGCGACCGTATTGGCCGCGGCCACAAGCCAAATGGTCAGGAATCCTGCTATGGCCAGGCCGATGGAGAACGTGACCGGTCCCGGCGCCGCGGCCGCGGCGACAATCGCGCACCCGGTGAGGAGCGCGAGAATTCGTAGTCGCGGGCCGGTCGGACCGGCGGCGGCGCGCGCGGCGATCAGCGCACCAAGCAGTGAACCCGCACCGAATGTGGCGTTCATCGCACCGTATCCGCCACCGCCAAGGTGAAAGACGCGCGTGACCAACAGCGGCAGCGTGACGCTGAGATTGAAGAGCATTCCGACCGCGGTGGCCATGACCAGGCACGACCTGATCGCCGGTTGGGTTAACGCGTACCGGATTCCGGACCGGATCGAAACCTGGGTACGTGGCTCGAGAACGGCCACCGCCGGTCGCCGCCGTTGCCCCAGCAGCACCACGACGGCAGGGACAAACGCGACGGCGTTGAACCAGAAACACGCGGCCACACCGGCCTTTGCCAGCAGAACTCCGCCTATACCGGGCCCGACCACCCGCGCCGCGTTGAGCACCACTTCGTACAGGCCTATCGCGCTGGCCAGGTTGGCCCGGCCGACCAGGTCGATGACGTACACCTGGCGGGCCGGACCGTCCACTGTGGTGACAAGGCCACTGGCCAGCGCGCAGATATAGAGCATCCACATCCTCACCACACCGGTCTCCGTCACCACGGCCAGCGCGACGCCGATTACCAGGAACAGCGACTGTGTGATCAGCAGCAGCTTCCGGCGTTCGATCCGGTCGACCAACGCACCGCCGGCCGCGCCTCCCAACAGGACCGGCAGAAATATGGCGGCGGCGAGCAGTCCCAGCTGGACGCCGTTCCCACCGAGTTTCACGACCAACCAGGCCTGACCGATGCTTTGCGTCGTAACGCCGGACGCGGAGAAGATCTGTACGAGAAACCAGCGGCGAAAGTCAGGCAGCCCCAAAGTCGCCAGCACGCCACGGCGGCCAGTTTCAGACGATGTGGCCGGTTTGAAGCGTCTCACACGAGCAATGGCCACACCTGCTTTTTTATCAGCCCCGCGACCACCGGAGAAACCGTTACGGCACAGTGAAATTCAGCACTTGTCCCGATGCGGCCGGCAGTAAAACCGGTTGCCCGATGTGCCAACCCGGTACAGGGTGGCGGCATGGACGAGCCGAAGGGCGACATTTCGCTGGACGGCCAATCGGTCTGGGATACCGATCACTGGGAGCCACTGCGGTTAACCGCGGCGCAGGTCGTCCGTGCGGTCAAAGACGGCTGGGGGCTGGAGGCGCAGGCACCGCTGCGTTATCTGGCCGAAGGCCTGATGAACCATTCGTGGCAGTGCTCGAGCGCGGCGGGGGAGTTTGTCGTACGGGTAGTACGTCCCGACATTGACGCCGATCAATTGGATCGTGAACACCGGGTTGTCCGCGCACTAAGCCGTGATGTTCCCGAAGTCGTCGTGCCGGTGCCCGGCCGCAATGGCGATACGGTGCAATCGTACGAAGGAATCAACGTGGTGCTGTATCCGTACGTCGCCGGGCAATTGGCTAATTCCGTGCCGCAGGAATTGTGGGAGCACAAGGCCGCGGCGTTGCTGGCCCGGATTCACCGGACCGGCCTGCGGTTGGTGGATCATCCGCCCGAGCGGGAGTCGATCTGGTCGGCGGTGCGGCCGATTGTGCTGCGCGAGCTTGGCCTGGAGCGAATTGCCGATTCGGTCGAATATCTCGATTGCGAGGAGCGGCGGCTGGCCGATTGGGCGACCGGGCTGCAGAACGTACACCTCGGAATCGTGCACGGTGATTTCAACTCGCGGAATCTGATTCTTCGCGACGATGACATCGTCGCGGTTATCGACTGGGAAAGCTGCCGTGAAGATCTGGTCCTGCTCGAGGCATCACAATTGAGCAGCGAGTGCTTCGCCACGTATCTGGAATCAGGCGGTCCCGCCGAACCCGAGGATGTCCAAAGGTTTCCGGGATTCGCCCGGCTGAACACGATGGCGAACCTCTACTTCGCGGTCGAGCACGGGGCGCGGCATGGCCAGGCCGGCCCGAACGCTGAGCGGTTGCTGAAGGATGTCGTGGCAGAACTGCGCGCGCTGCCCACTGTGTAGATCGCCTCGCATCTGCGATCATGGCCGGGTGACGATACTAGGTGCGATCTTCCCGCCGAGCCTACCGCCGGAACAACTGCGTTCGGTTGCCCAAACGGCCGACAAGGCCGGGCTGGAACAGCTGTGGTTATGGGAAGACTGTTTCAAGGAAGGCGGGATCGCCACCGCGGCGGCGGTCCTGAGTTGGACCGAGCGACTCACCGTCGGCATTGGACTGTTGCCGGTGCCGCTACGGAATGTCGCCCTCACCGCGATGGAACTGGCCACGATCGAGCGGATGTTTCCCGGCCGCTTCGTGCCCGGTATCGGCCACGGCGTACTTGACTGGATGGGTCAGGTCGGCGCTCGGGCCGCGTCGCCGATGACCTTGCTGCGGGAATACACGATCGCGCTGCGGGGCCTGCTGCGCGGCGACACGTTGACGAGCGCGGGTCGCTATGTGCGGTTGGATAATGTCGCTCTCGATTGGCCGCCCGCGTCGCCGCCGCCGGTACTCGTCGGTGCGATCGGGCAGCGGACCGTTGCCCTGGCCGGCGAGACCAGTGACGGTGTGATATTCACCGAGAACACGACGCCAGAAATGCTGCGGGCCGCTATGCCGCATTTCAACGCCGGTCGCGACACGGCATCTCGATCCGACAATCAGGACGTGGTGGTGTTCATGCCGGTCGAGGGACGCCCGAGCGCAGAGAAAGTAGCCGAGCAGATCAGCCAGCGCGTCGCGCTCGGGGCCACGCACGTCATTATGATTTCGGTCGGCGACGCGCTGCCGCCGCTGGAAGAATTCGTCGAATTCGTCGCCCGCGACGTCCGTCCAGTAGTGAACTAGCTAAAAACGGCTGGCGTCGAACGCTCGACGCCAGCCGTTGACGGGGAAATGGCTAGCGGATCGTATAACCGCCGTCGATCAACAGGTCGGCGCCGTTGATCATTGTTGCGGCATCGGAGGCCAGAAACACCGCGGTAGCGGCAACTTCAGCCGGATAGACGAACCGGCCGGCGGGTATCTGCGCCTTGAGCGCATCACCGGCCGGGCCGGCCCAGGCCTCGCGGCCGAGCTTGGTCAACACGACCGTGGGCGAGATGGTGTTGACGGTGATCCCGCGGCCGCCCCATTCGGATGCCAACACCTTCGTCAGGCCGACCACGCCGAACTTCGACGCACAGTAGGCGGCGTGCCGGTCGAGCGCGACCGTTGCCGCTTGTGATGCCATGTTGATGATCCGGCCCGAACCCTGGGCCAGCATCGTTCGGCCAACAGCCTGCGCCATAAGGAAAGTCCCGCGCAGGTTGATATTCATCGTGGTGTCCCAGGTCGACACCGTCAGATCTTCGGCCGGTGCGAGCAGGGCTACGCCGGCGCAGTTCACCAGAACGTCGATCCGTCCGAACCGACTCAACACGGCCTGTGTGGTTGCCTCGACCTGGTCTTCTTGCGCCACGTCGCAAGTGAATGCGGCGGTCTGCTGGCCCAGACGCGACACCACCTCATCGGCGGCGCTGCGGGAGAGATCAACGATCGCAACCTGGGCGCCCTTGGCCACAAACGATTCGGCGATGGCCGCACCGATGCCGGAGCCGCCGCCAGTCACCAGGGCGACCTTGCCTTCGAGAGAGAAGCCGATATCAACCGTCGGTTCGTCGGGCGTCGGTGGATTAGACATCGCGATCCCGGGTATAGGGCGTCAGTTGACAAGTCATGTGTCCGAGTGAAACACACGGCGCGGCGCTTGACAGCCAGCAACCTCACTTTTACGTTGGCGGGGTCCACGATGGAGGGATTCGCATGCAAGTCCAGCGGCCCAACGTGATGACTCGCAGCGCGTTCCTGCGGACTCTCGGTGCTGGGTTTGCCGGCAGTGCAGCGCTTGCCGCCGCTGGATGCGGCAGTTCGAACGTACATCGTGGTGGCAGCGGCTGGAAGCAATACAGCGGTATGACGCTGAACTTCATCTCGGAAAATACCGGTCCGAGTTCGGCGATCGCCGCGAATCTGAAACCATTTACCGAGCTCACCGGAATCAACGTCAATATCTCACAGCTCGTATTGACATCGGTGGAACAGAAGGTCGCGCTTGACCTGTCCGCGCACAGCGGCCAGTACCAGGTCATCTATGCCGATCCGTACAACATCATGGCGCCGCTCTCACACGGTTTCGCTGACCTGACGCCGTTCCTGCACGACAAGACATTGCCGCCGCTACCAAAAGGCGTCGGCGATTTCGTCCCCACTCAGCTGTTGGCCGCGGGCCGTTTTGGCGACAAACTGCTGGCATTGCCGTATGACTGCCCGACAATCATCTGGTGCTACCGAAAGGACCTGTTTCAGAAGCATCGTGCAGCGATGCAACGGGATCTCGGTTTCGACCCGACGCCCTCTATCAAAACCACGTGGAATCAATATCTGCAGATCGCCAAGTGGTTCAACGCCAACCAGAACGACGTTCCGTACGGGACCGGGCACCAGGCCAAGCAGTTCACCTCGCTGAACGATGATTTCGCCAACGTCCTGTGGGCGTACGGCGGCGACTACTTCCACAACGGCAAGCACATCGGCATGTATGGCAGTACCGATCCTGGACCGTGCACATTGGACCAGCCACCGGCCATTCGGGCGGCCGAGTTCTACAAGGAACTCATCGACGTGGCGCATCCCGGCAGCGTGAGCTGGGATTGGAATGACCTGGCCGAGGCATTTGGTGATGGGCTGGTGGCCATGTGTCCGTGCTGGCACGAGGACGCGGCCGGCTGGTTCGCGCCCGGCGGTCTGGGTGACAAGGTGGGATTCTCGCCGCTGCCGACCGGTCCGGTGCGAAGTGCCAATCATTACGGCGGCACCGGAATCGCGATCAACAAATACATCAGCAAGGACGAGCAGCGGGCGGCCTGGCTGTTCCTGGTCTGGGCGACCTCACCGCAGACGCAGGAAGCCGGCCTGTTCAGCAAGGTAGGCGGCGGCACCCCAACCAGGCAGTGGGTGTACAAGATGCCGAAGGTGCAACGCGCGACCAAACCGCCATCGGATGCGCCGAACATGATTCCTTACGACGCGGTCAAGCTTGCCTGGGAGCCGCAGAACATCGGGCTGCGCCCGAAGGTGCCTTATTGGAACCAGTGCGACGCCGTGATCTTCACCGAGTTGTCGAAGATGCTCGCCGGCAACAAATCGCCAGCCGATGCCATGCGGGCGGCCAAACGCGGCGTTGATGCCGCGGTGAAGGGGAAATCCAGTGGCGTCTAGGACAGCGGAGCTCGCGCAGGTACGTTCGGTCCAGCGTCCGGGCCGATCGCGCCGACGCATGAGCTTCGAGCTGAAAATGATGCTGCCGGCGTTGATCGTGCTCGCCGCGATCTCCATTGTGCCGTTCTTCTATCTGATCTACATGACGCTCAACAAGATCAGCCTGGTGGGCGGGACCGGCATCTCTCCACAGTGGATCGGGTTGCGCAACTGGGCGCGTATGTTCACCGACCCGGATGTGGGCGCTGGCTGGATCACGATGGTGATCTTCTTTGTGGCGACCGTCGGGCTGGAAATGCTGTTGGGTATCGGGATCGCACTGCTGGTGCACGAAATGGTGTGGGGCCGCAATGTCACATTGTCGATCCTGTTGATTCCGATGTTCGTCGCTCCGGTGATCGTTGGCCTGCTCGGCCGTTTTCTGGTCAATCCGACGTATGGCATGTACGCCTGGGTACTGCGGACAACCCACATCTTCACCGGAAACATCCTGGGCGGTCATGTTTCCGCATTCGTGGCGGTGGTTCTGATGGACGTGTGGGAGTGGACACCGCTGATCGTGCTCATCACCTTGGCCGGGCTGGTTTCGGTGCCCGACCAGGTCATCGAAGCGGGTCGGGTTGACGGCGCCGGCTACTGGCAACGGCTCCGGCATATCGTCGGTCCATCGATTTCGGGCATCGTGCTGGTGGCGCTGCTGATCCGGGCGATGGACGCGCTGCGGTATTTCGACGTGATCTGGCAATCGACGGCTGGTGGGCCGGCCAACGCCACCAAGATCATCCCGTTGCGCCTGTACGAGGTTGCTTTCCAATTCCTGGATCTCGGCTACGCCGCCACGATCGGAATCGTGATGCTGGCGCTGTCGATCGCACTCGCGACCTTGTTCACCGGGATCCTGCGACGCCGGGGGTTGATCGGATGAATTCGGCAGCCAATCGTGGCCGGCGTATTGCGCTCTACGTTGCGATCGTGATCATTCTACTCTGGACAGTCGTACCGGTGGCGTGGATGGCGATCTCATCGCTGAAGAACCCCGCTGACGTGCTCTCCCGCACCCCGTTGCTGAACTTCGCACCCACGATCAGCAACTATTCCGGCCTGTTCACCGGCGGGAACAACCTGCTCAGCTATATCCGCAGCAGCGTCCTCACCGCTGGAATCTCAACGATATTGGCGACAGCTCTGGGCAGCCTGGCCGGCTATGGCTTGGCGCGGAGCAATATGCGGGGGAAGCGCCATCTCGCATTCTGGATCATCACAACGCGCATGGTGCCGATCGCCGCGGTTATCCTGCCGCTCTACATTGGATTCACCTACCTGCATCTGATCAACAGCATTTGGGCACTGATCGTTGCCTACCTGAGCTTCAACCTGCCGTTCGCGATCTGGATCATGAACGCGTTCTTCGCCGACCTGCCGCCCGGCTTGGAGGAAGCGGCCCGGGTCGATGGCGCCTCACGCATGCAGACGTTTTATCGAATTGCGGTGCCGCTGACCGCGCCCGGCATCGTGACCACCGCGATCTTGTGCCTGGTCTTCTCCTGGAACGACTACGCATTCGCGGTGACTTTCAGCGGTCCTGGCAGCGCTACGCTTCCCGTGGCGGCGTCACAGCTGATCACCCAGACCGGTGTCAACTGGGGACAGTTGACGGCGATCGGCACGGTGGTTGCCTTACCGATGGTGATTATCGGCCTGGCGGTCCGTAAATACCTCGTCCGCGGTTTGACGCTGGGGGCTGTCACCGGCGAGTGACCTGTCCCTCAGAGCCGATGAATCACGAGCTGATTAGTGGGTGCCCGGGCTCGCTGTGCTGGCGATGCTTGTGGTGCGCCGGGTGCGTTGTCCACGTTGGACAGGAAATCACGGTCGGCGGTTGAAGTCACCCGTTGACATTCCGCGAGCTTCTCGATAACGGCCACGCTTTAGTGAGCATGACACGCGTTTTGCCTGTCGGGCAGGGGTTTTCGCATGTGGACAGTGATCGGCGCCATCCCGTGGGTGGTTACGCAAAATGATCATTTGATTACGGAGAGGGGTTGACAGATCGCACTGGGCGGGGTGAGCTAGAGCTATCACGCGCCTGGTTTAGGGGGTACTTATCGGGAAAGTACGATTCCAGATCGTGGGGTGGCGAGACCAACCGCGCCACCATAGTTCGAGGCGGGACATCAGGTCCACCTCGTTCCGATGAACATTCGCGGCTTAGTCGCATTGATGATGATGGCGGCGCCCGGCCTATGGACCGAGCTCGTAGATGTGCCCGATAGAGGGGCATCGCTCGCCGCTCGTTAACAGATCCCGTTCTGCTGGGAAGTGGCGCATGTAAAGGCGTCTGACCGGGGCCCAGCTGCGTTCGCCTGTCCGTACACCTTGTACACATTCTGATTGGTGGTGTGGTTGTGACTGTCACCGAGCCCGCGCAAGCAACACCGGATAACCCTGATGGTGCTCAGCCCCGGCTCAGCCTGGCGCCGAATGCTGCTCGGCAGTTGGCGACGACGACGAAATCCGTCCCACAGATGCAGGGCATTTCTTCGCGCTGGCTGCTGCGCAACCTGCCTTGGGTCGAGGTTTCCGGTGGTACTTACCGGGTGAACCGGCGACTCAGCTACGAGGTCGGTGACGGGCGTGTGTCGTTTACGAACGTTGGTGCGGAAATTCGGGTCATTCCTCGTGAGCTGGGCGAACTACCGCTATTTCGTGGGCTCGACGATGACGAGGTGCTCTCCGCGCTGGCCGACCGTTTCGAGCAGCAGGAATACCAACCGGGCGACGTGATCACCGCATTCGGCCAGCTCTCCGACCAGGCCATACTGATTGCGCACGGCAAGGTGAACAAGATCGGCACCGGCCGGTACGGCGATGAGACGGTACTGGGCGTGCTGGCCGATGGCGACCATTTCGGCGATGATTCACTGACCGATCCGCAGAGCCTGTGGGAATTCACTACGCGGGCGCTCACAGCGTGCACGATTCTGGTGCTGTCACAGCAGAGTTTCGACGAGGTCCTGAGTCAGTCGGCGGAACTGCGAGAACAGCTGGAGCAATTCCGGGCGAATGCCGGTCAAGCACGCGACGAACACGGCGAAGCGACAATCGACCTGGCCGCCGGTCATGACGGCGAGCCGGACCTTCCCGGGACCTATGTGGACTATGACGCGCAGCCCCGCGAGTATTCGCTCAGCGTCGCGCAGACTGTCCTGCGAGTACACAGCCGGGTAGCCGATCTCTACAACGACCCGATGGATCAGGTCGAGCAGCAGCTGCGCCTGACCGTCGAAGCGCTGAAGGAGCGGCAGGAGCATGAGCTGGTCAACAACCGGGAATTCGGGCTGTTGCACAACGCCGACCTCAAGCAGCGGATCCACACCCGGTCCGGCCCACCCACCCCCGACGACTTTGACGAACTGCTTGCGCTGGTGTGGAAAGAACCCGGTTTCTTTCTCGCGCACCCGCGGACAATTGCTGCGTTCGGACGGGAATGCACCCGCCGTGGCGTGTATCCGACGAGCGTCGATGTCAACGGAAACCAGGCACCGGCCTGGCGGGGCGTGCCGATCTTCCCGTGCGGCAAGATCCCGGTCTCGGAGTCCAATACGAGTTCGGTCATGCTGATGCGTACCGGCGAGGACAGCCAAGGCGTGATCGGCCTGCACCAGACCGGAATCCCGGACGAATACCAACCGAGCGTGTCCGTTCGGTTCATGGGAATTGACGAAAAGGCGCTCATCTCGTACCTGGTCAGCGCGTACTACTCGTGCGCGGTGTTGGTGCCCGATGCGCTGGCGATCCTGGAGAACGCCGAGATCGGGCGCGAAGGCTAAGCAATGCCAGCGACCAACGGGAGTGCATTGTGACCGCGATTGATCCCGGCTCTGATACGCGCCACAGCCTCGATCCCAGGGCTGCCCGGAACCTGGCGACCACTACCAAGACCTGCCCGCAGATGCAGGGGATTTCCTCGCGGTGGCTGCTGAAAATGCTGCCGTGGGTGTCGGTCTCGGGTGGTACGTACCGGGTGAACCGACGATTGAGCTACGCCGTCGGAGACGGCCGGGTGAGCTTCACCAATATCGGCGAGGACGTGCGGGTGGTTCCGCCGGAGTTGGCTGAGCTGCCGCCGTTACGGGGTTTCGACGACGAGTCTGTCCTGAGTGCACTGGCCGATCGGTGTGAACAGCGTCAGGTCCGGGCCGGGGAGGTGATTGTCGAGTTCGGACAGCCGATCACCGAGGTGCTGCTAATCGCGCACGGCAAGGTGGCGAAATCCGGTGCCGGCGCCTATGACGGTCAGACGGCTCTAGGCATGTTGACCGACGGCGACCACGCCGGCGCGCAGGCGTTGGCCGATTCCGATTGCCTGTGGGAATTCACCGCCACCGCAACCACGCCGGTCACGTTTCTGGCGCTGCCGGTGGCCGCGTTCGAGCAGGTGCGCGCGCAATCCACGGCCCTCGCCGAGCAGCTGGAGCAGTACCGGAACAACCCGAATCTCCCGCAGAACAAGCATGGTGAGGCCGAGATCGCCCTCGCGTCCGGCCATGATGGTGAACCGGATCTGCCCAGTACGTTCGTCGACTACGAGGCCGCGCCCCGGGAGTATTCGCTGAGCGTGGCGCAAACCGTGTTGCGGGTACACAGCCGCGTCGCCGACCTTTACAGCGACCCGATGGATCAGGTCGAACAGCAGTTGCGCCTCACTGTCGAGGCTCTTCGCGAACGCGAGGAGCACGAGTTGGTGAACAATTCGGATTTCGGTCTGCTGCACAATGTGGACCTGAAACAACGGCTGCAGACCCGTGCCGGGCCACCCACCCCGGACGACCTGGACGAATTGCTGACCCGGCGGCGTAAGACGCGATTCTTTCTGGCACATCCACGTACGATTGCCGCGTTCGGACAGGAATGCACGCGACGGGGCATCTACCCACCACCAGCCACTGTGGACGGATCGACGGTGCAGGCCTGGCGGGGCGTACCGATCCTGCCGTGCAACAAGATTCCGATCTCGGCCAACAACACTACGTCAATCCTGGCCATGCGTGTCGGCGAAGAGGACCAGGGCGTGATCGGGCTTCGTCCGGCTGCCGTTCCGGATGAATACCAGCCCGGGCTGAGCGTCCGGTTCATCGGAATCGATGCCAAGGCGCTCATTTCCTATCTGGTCAGCGCGTACCACTCGGCCGCGGTGCTCGTGCCGGATGCCCTGGGCGTGCTCGAGAACATCGAACTCGGCCGGTGAGGCGGGTGTCGCGGGTGTCGCAGGTGTCCAGTGGTCGGATGCAGGTGCTGTTGGCATCACCGCGGTCGTTCTGTGCCGGCGTCGAGCGCGCGGTCAATATTGTGGAGCATCTGTTGGCCGAGCGCGGTGGTCCGATTTACGTACGGCGGCAGATCGTCCACAACACCCACGTTGTCGCCGATCTGCAGGACCGGGGCGCGGTTTTCGTCGACGAGTTGGACGCGGTTCCAGATGGCGCGACCGTGGTGTTGTCGGCCCACGGCGCCGCTCCGGCGGTGCGGGCGGAGGCTGTGCGGCGTGGACTGAACGTGGTCGATGGGACCTGCCCATTGGTGGCGAAGGTGCATTCGGAGGCGGCCCGATTCGTGGCCCGCGGCGATACGGTTGTCCTGATAGGACACTCCGGGCACGACGAGATCGAGGGTGTGCTGGGCGAGGCGGATCCGGGCCGGATAGTGCTGATCGAAAGCGCGGCCGACGTAGCCGAATTGCACGTCGCCGATCCGGGTCGGGTGTCGTATCTGACCCAGACCACGCTCGCGGTGGACGAAACGGCCGCGGTGATTGAGGCGTTGCGGGCTCGATTCCCGGCGCTGCAAGGCCCGCGGTCCGACGACATCTGTTACGCCACGACCAACCGGCAACGGGCGGTCACGGCCATCGCGGCCGAATGTGAGCTGATGCTGGTTGTCGGCTCGCGGAATTCGTCGAATTCGCTGCGGTTGGTGGAAGTGGCCAAACGGTGCGGCACCCCGGCCTGGTTGATTGAAGACGTCGGTGACCTGGTGCCCGAGACGCTGGCGGAGCTCGACGTTATCGGCCTGACCGCGGGCGCGTCGGCGCCACCGCACCTTGTGGACGATGTGCTGGCCGAGCTGGGTCGACGGCGGGATGTGACGGTCACACAGTACGAGGTCGCCCGGGAAACGGTCCGGTTCGCGCCGCCGGCCGATCTGGCGCGCTGAGGCGTATTACGCACCGAGGAGAAGCCTGTGTCTGTGTTGTCCCAGATGTCACCGCTCGCGGATCCGGCTACGGTGGCGGGCTCGGTTCTGTCCAATATGGCCGGTGCGCCGTCGTCGGATCTGTCGCAATTGCTGGGCGGCGACAAAAAGTCGCTGAATTCGCTGGTGCACCGATTCGCCGGTGGCATCGGCACATCCGCGCTCCGCATCCCGCAAAACGCCCCGCCACCAACCGAAAGCGCCGATGACGACGACATGCCGGAGCTGTTCTGCCCCGGGCCGGTGCGGGACGATCCGGAGCTGGGGGAGGAGGTCAACAACCGGGTGGTCGAATGGGCCGAAGAGATCGGGATCTATCCGGGCGAGCTCGACCACCTGCGGTCGTGCAATTTCGGCCGGCTGATCATGCTGACCCACCCGGCCACCGACGACCCCGACCGATTGTTGGCCGCGGCGAAATGCGTCGTGGCTGAATGGGCGGCGGACGACTATTACGTCGACGAGGTGGCGCTGGGCGCCGATCCGCTGGTGGTCGGCTCGCGGATGGCGAAGCTCTACGCCACCGTTGATCCGGCGCAACTGCCGGCGAAATACGCGCCACAACTCGATCAGTACCGGCAGGACGAGCCGATAGATACGGCATTCCGCAGCGCCATGACCCATCTGGCCCAGTACGTATCGGCGACGCAACTGGGACGGTTTCAACATCAGATGGGAATTCTCTTCGTTGC
The DNA here is from genome assembly GCA_040414495.1 of Mycobacteriales bacterium. GTDB lineage: Bacteria > Actinomycetota > Actinomycetes > Mycobacteriales > QHCD01 > DATAVB01. Next base: position 25,894 of record JBEDUI010000223.1, on the reverse strand, counting down.
CTGGAACCAGGAGGCGGACTGGCACAACAACCACCGTACGCCGCCGGTCTGGGAATACCTGGTGCAGCGCCATCTCAACAGCTATCTACCGCCGATGATTCTGATCGACGCGCTCGCCGGCTACGAATTGCCCGCGGCGGAATTCTACGACCCGCGGGTCCGGCGGGCGTTCACCCTGGCCGGCGACGCCAACGTACTACTCAACGACCTGCATTCCGGTGCCCAGGAATCAGAGACCGACTTCAACCTGCTGACCGTGATCGCGGCCGAAGAAGGCTGCACCCCAAGGGAAGCCGTCAAACGAACCGTGGAGATCCACAACGAACTCATGCGCAGCTTCGTAGCAGAAGCAGCTGCGCTCAGCCTGGTCGGTTCGCCGACCCTGCGGCGGTTTTTCGCCGACACGTGGGCCTGGCTGGGTGGCAGCCGTGAATGGCACAGCCGAACCGCCCGTTATCACGACAACTAAGGAGTTTGCCCGATGACCGCGACTATTTCGGCCGACGCCGGCACCGAGGTTCTGCGTACCGACTACCAGAAGTCGGTCGCGGACTACTGGAACAAGGAAAAGGATCCCGTCAATATCAGACTTGGCGAGGTTGACGGCTTCTACCATCATCATTACGGACTTGGTGACTACGACCCCGCGGTATTGGACGGCCCATCAGCCGGCCGTGAGGACCGGATCATCCGGGAGATGCACCGCCTCGAAACTGCCCAGGCCGACGTGCTCCTGAGCCATCTGGGCCGTATCGAGGCCGCGGATCGGCTGATGGACGGCGGTTCTGGCCGCGGCGGCACAAGCTTCATGGCCAACCTGCGTTTCGGGTCCCATGTGGACGGTGTGACCATCTCCGAGTCCCAGGTCGCGTTCGCCAATGCCCAGGCACAGGAACGCGGGGTGTCCGACCGGGTGCGGTTCCACTTCCGGAACATGCTGGACACCCAATTCGAGACCGGATCACGGCGGGCCCTGTGGACCAACGAGACCACGATGTACGTGGATCTGTTCGAATTGTTCGCCGAGTTCTCCCGGGTGCTCGAATACGGCGGCCGGTACGTCTGCATCACCGGTTGTTCGAACGACGTTACGGGCATGCGTTCCAAAGCCGTGAGCCGCATCGATGAGCATTACACCTGCAATATCCACCCACGCAGCGAGTACTTCCGGGCGCTCGCGGCCAATAGTCTGGTTCCGATCAACGTCGTGGACCTGACCGCGCAGACGATTCCGTATTGGGAGCTGCGGGCGAAATCGCCGGTGGCGACGGGAATCGAGGAGTCGTTCCTGACGGCCTACAAAGAGGGTAGTTTCCACTACCTGTTGATTGCGGCCGACCGGATCTGACGGTGAGGCGTTGTGGCCCGGCGGAGAGGTCGCGCCGGGCCACAACGTGCTTTATCAGGGACGAACGCTGCCGCGCAGCGATTCGGGGATGAGGTCGCCGTGCGCGGCGGTCAACTCGTCGCACATGTCCCAGATCTGGTCGACGGTCAACGACGCCGAGGTGTTCGCGTCGACCATGGCGGCCTGCCGGACCAAGCGTGGGTCGCCCTGCACGGCCGCGGCCACGGTCAGCTTGCCGACGCTGACATAGGCCTGGTTCACCGCCGCGCACTGGATCGGCAGCGCACCCACCGGCTGCGGCTTGACACCATCAGAGTCCACAGTGGTCGGAACCTCGACCACGTAATCCGGGGCCAGGTTGTCGATCAGGCCGGCGTTGGGAACGTTGGCGTACAACGTGCGCGGTGTTCCGGTTTCGAGACTGTGAATGACCTGCGGGGCGTATTCGGTTGCCTCACGCTGGATATCGAGCAGTTCGCCGGCCTGCAACGCCCGGCGGGTCGCGGCGTATTCGTCGAGATTGTCCTTGCTGATCCCCAGATAATCGCCGACCGGAATGCGAAGCCGCTCGATTTCCGAATCGTGGTGCAGATACCACGGCACGTATTCCGACGAATGCTCACTGGTCTCGGTCGGGTAGTAGCCGATGCGTCGGTACATATCGACCCGGACGCGGCGGCGCAAATTCTCATCGTTCGCGATCAGCTCGTCCAGCTTTTCGTACAGGTTGGTGCCGTTGTGCTCCCACCGCAGCAGCCAGGCCTGATGGTTCACGCCGGCGCTGTGGTAATCGACTTCCTCATACGGGACGCCGACCAGCTGGCTGAGCCCGTGCACGGTCCAATACACCGAATGGCACAGGCCCAGCACCTTGAGCGTCGGCGCCACCGCGTGCAGGTAGGCGACGTTCATCGCCATCGGGTTGGTGTAATTGAGCAGCCACGCATCCGGGCAGACCTCGAGAACGTCGCGGGCGATGCCCTCGAGCACGCCGAAAGTCCGCAGGCCACGGAAGATCCCGCCGATGCCCACCGTGTCGGCGATCGTCTGCCGCAGCCCGTATTTTGCCGGAATCTCGAAATCGACCACGGTGGCGGCGTACATGCCGACCTGAATCGTGTTGATGACGTAATTCGCGCCGTCGAGGGCCCGCCGCCGGTCCGTCGTCGCGGTGACGGTCGCCTTCGCTCCCATACGGTCGATGGTGTGGCGCGCGATCGCCTCGGCCGTCTCCAGCCGCTCGGCGTCAATGTCCTGCAGCGAAATATGAACGTCGGTGAGGTCGCTGAAGCCGAGAATGTCGGCCAGCAGCTCGCGGGTGAACACAACGCTGCCCGCGCCCAGGAACGTAATGGTTGTCACGAAGCCACCTGTCGCCGTCGTCGGGTGAGGCGGATGTCGGCGGGCAGCGTGCGGCCACCCTGCATCCTCGCGCAGCCTATGGCGATCGAATCAGCGCGTCAAGAGCAGTTTCGCGCACAAATGAGCAACGCTGCGCGACTCGGCGGTCGCTGTGGGCGGCCTCAGTCGGTCTCGTGCGCCGCCGCCACCGCCAGCGCCAACGCGCCGGAAAGCCCGCCGTTGCTGCCGAATCGACCGATTTCCAGCTCGGGTGGGTACGGGACATACCGGTCGAGCGACGCGCGCAGCCGGGACAGCAGCGGTTCAGGAGTGCGCAGGTAGCCGCCGCCCAGCACGATCTTCTCCGCGTCCACGAGAATCGCCAGATTTGTCACATGCCAGCAGATGTCCGCGAGGATTCCGTCGAGCATGGCGCGCGATGCGGCGTCGTCACGCTGCAGCAGACCGGCGAATCCATTCTCGACACCGATCGCCGCGGCGCGCCGCCGTACCCCGGCTCCGCCGGCGAATTCCTCCACCGACAGGCGATCGTCCACAGAGGCCGCGGCGGTCACCGAGCCGGCAGAGTCCACAGGGGACCGAAGCCAGTATCCGTATTCGCCCGCGGCTCCGTGCGCGCCAGCGAGAACCTTGCCGCCGGAGATGATGGTGGCGGCGATGCCCGAGCCGAGATTGACGTAGATCGCTGGATCCGCCCCTTGCAAGGCACCCCAGGTGTGCTCGGCGAACGCGGCCGCCTTGACGTCATTGTCGATGCGGAGATTCACCCCCGGATATTGCGTGCGCAGCATCTCGGGCATCCGCAGTCGCGACCATCCCTCGACATTGGGCGCGAGTTCGATCCGATCCTCGAACGTAATGCCCATTGTGGACACACCGACGCCGACCAATCGCCCAGCGTGGCGGGATCGCAGCTCGTCAACCGCGGCGAACGTACGCCGCATTGCCTGCTCCGCGCCTTTGTCCGCTTCGGTCGCGATCACCACCTCCTCCACCGGTGTTCCGGCCAGATCGGCTACCGCACAGGCGATCTTGGTTCCACCGAAGTCGAGAGCAAGAATCAGTGGATTGGGTTCGGTTGAGGTCACGCTGTGCACCTTTAGCTTTGAGAAGGGAACGGGAGAATCAGGCGGTCGTAACGTTGACACCGGCGCGCCGCAGAGCGGTGAGCGGTGTGGGGTCGATGCCGGTGTCGGTGACCAAATCGCTGACTGCGGTCAGATCGCAGATCTTCGCGAATGTGACCTTGCCGATCTTGCTGCTGTCGGCGATGACCACATTACGGCGGGATTGGCGAATGAAGGCCAGGTCCGTGTGGGCTTCCATCTCGTCGTGCGTGGTGCAGCCCTCGGCCACGGTCAGTCCATCGACACCGACGAACGTGATATCGAAATGGTATTCGGCCACCATCGCCTCCGCGGTCGGGCCGACCAGTTCGTACGAAGCGTGCCGCGCCTTGCCGCCGGCGACCAGGAGCCGAATATTGGGCCGCAGCACCAATTCGGTCGCGATGTTTAGGGCGTTGGTCACAACCGTGATGTCGCCTCGGTCGGCCAAAGCACGGGCGACTTCGGTAGCGGTGGTGCCGCCGGTCATGCCAATGACCGCGCCGTCCTCGACGAGTTTCGCCGCGGTTACGCCGATCCGACGCTTCTCCGGGTGATGGCGGGAAGCCTTGTAGCGGATCGGCAATTCCAGGCCGACATCGTTGGCCATCGCCCCGCCGTGCGTGCGCACCAACAATCCCTGGTCGTGCAACGCCCGTAGATCACGACGGATCGTCGCACTTGACACGCCCAACTTCTCCGCCAACTGCAGCACATCAACGCTCCCACGGTGGGCTATGTCATCCAGGACCGCGGTGAGCCGCTCCGCACGCATGCGCAACATCGTAACCTCGCTGACACATCGTTACTCACGTTGTAAATGCCTCGGCTGGTCTTGGTAGCCCCTTCATTCCGCCATCGGCGAGGGCGATTCGTCCGGTGCGTCCGCCGTCCGCCAGCTACGCAAAGACTTCGTGAAAGTGAGTGACATCTCACCGGATCGAGGTCTATCGTGCACAGACGTACGTGAAATGAGCAAAAGTGAACAGTCTGGCCGTACGCCGGAGAGGTGATCGCGTGGGTCGCTACGTCGCCGCGGGCAAGAACGCCCGGTCGGTGTTGTGGCCAGAGGCGGCCAATCCCGCCTCCCCTAGGCGAAGTCGCGCCGATCTTGAGCCTCGCTCGATCCACGCCCGGGCCCGCTGTCACTCGGCCAATCTCAGTCACGGCTGCGCGCGAGTGCACGCCGCCTGAGCCGTGATCATGACGCCAGGATCGAGCCTGCCGGAGACCCCGAACGGACGACCGTGGCCGTACGTCGCGATATCCATCGAAACGAAAGGCACGTCATGCAGTCCGATGAGTCTCCGGTGCTCAATGGCGCCGCCGAGGTGAAGGTGTCAGACAAGAAGCAGATTTCCCGGCGTGCTGTTCTGGCCGCCGCGCCAGCCGCGATGCTGATGACTGCCGCGGCGTGCAGCAGTTCCTCGTCGTCCGGCACCTCTATCGATTCGGAAAAGAAGCAGACCGGTCCGGTCACATTGACCTACGGCTTGTGGGACGACACCCAGCTGCCGGCGATGAAGAAGATCATCACCGAATTCGAGAAGGCCAATCCCAAGATTCACATCCGTACGGCCGTTACGCCGTGGGACTCGTACTGGACGAAGCTGCAGACCGCGGCAACCGGCGGTAGCGCGCCCGACGTTTTCTGGATGACCCTCGCGTATTTCCAGCTCTACGCGTCGAACAAGATCCTCATGCCGCTCACCAAGCCGATCAAAGACGCGAAGATCGACATGAGCCAATACGAGCCGGCGATCACCAAGGGATACACCTGGGGCAAGGACATTTACGCGCTGCCGAAGGACATCGACAGCATTGCCCTCTGGTACAACAAGAAACTCTTCGCTGAAGCTGGTCTGCGTACGCCGACCAGCTCATGGAGCTGGTCGGATCTGCTGAACGCCGCCAAGAGGCTGACCAAGGGAAACGTGAAAGGCATCGCCGCTCAGCTCTCCGACCAGCAGACGTACTACAACATGATTCCGCAGAACAAGGGTTACGTCATTTCCGGGGATGGCAAGAAATCCGGTTACGACCTGCCAGCGTCTGTTGAAGCTCTGCAGTTCCTGACCGATATGATCAACAAGCACCACGTCTCGCCGACGCTGCAGCAGATGACTGACACCGACCCGCAGCAGATGTTCGGCTCGGGCAAGATCGCCATGTATTACGGCGGCTCGTGGGAGTCGATCGCGTTCAAGGCGATCCCGTACGCATTGAAGAACTGCGATGTGGCTCCGATCCCGCAGGGCAAGGTGCGCAAGACCGTGAGCAACGGTCTGGGCAACGTCATCTACGGCAAGACCAAATACCCGCGGGAGGCCTGGGAATTCGTCAAGTTCCTCGGTTCCAGGCGGGCGGCTGAGATCCAGGCCGAGGGCGGCGCGGTTATTCCGGCGACCCACGGCACTCAGGAAGCCTGGGTCAAGTCCACGCCGCAATTCCACCTGCAGACGTTCGTCGATGAATTCCAGTACAACTACGGATTCCCGATTTCGATCAACACACCAGTGTGGCGGGATTACGCCACCAAGACGTTTGCCGACGCCTGGACCGGCAAGCGGCCGACGGCGGCGGTGGCAAAGGATGTTGCCAAGCAGATGAACGGCGCCCTGGCCAAGGAGCCGAGCCGTCCGGCCTAGGGTAAGGGGGCACGGCCATGGCGGTACTCGCAGAAAAGGTGCGCAGCGCCGAGCGTCCCGGCAAGTCACGCCGGCGGCGGTCGGCCCGTAAGAGACTGGAAGCGCGCTGGGGTTGGCTGCTTATCGCCCCCAGCGTGATCGGCCTGGGCGTGTTCTCGATCTGGCCGATCTTCCGTACGCTCTACTATTCATTCACGTTGTGGGGCGCGTTCGGCGGGCACACGTGGAACGGCCTGACGAACTACCGGACGCTCTTTTCCGACTCCGAGGTGTTGCACGCGCTGCGCAATACCCTCATTTTCGCGCTGCTGTCGATGCTGAGCGTGCCGATCGGCATCGTGGTGTCCGCGCTGCTGAACCGGCCCGGGCTGCGCGGTTTGGGGGTGTACCGGACTTTCTATTTCATTCCGGTGATCACGCTGCCGGCTGCCGTCGCGTTGATGTGGAAGTTCGTCTACAACGGCGATTACGGGCCGGTGAACCAGTTCCTGAAACTGTTCGGTGTGCACGGTCCACACTGGACTTCGGACCCATCTACGGCTCTGTACGCCGTGGCGATCGTGGCGATCTGGTCGTCGGTCGGCTACAACATGGTGTTGTTCCTGGCCGGCATGCAGACGATCCCGCGGCATCTGTACGAAGCGGCCGAGATCGACGGGGCCGGCAAGATCCGGCAGTTCTTCACGATCACCCTGCCGATGCTATCTCCGACGATCTTCTTCGTGACCGTCATCGGGGTCATCAATGCACTGCAGGCGTTCGACCTGATCTACGTCATGATCGGGAAGAACAACCCGGCCCTGAACGACAGCGAGACGATCGTCTACTTGTTCTACGACAAGGCGTTCGTGCAGTCCAACGGCGGTTATGCCGCGGCCATCGCCTTCCTGCTGCTGGGAATCATCATCGTGTTCACCGGCTGCCAGTTCTGGTTGCAGAAGAAGTGGGTGCATTATGAGTAGCGCTGTTCTGACCGCCGCGCCGGCCCGGGCCGAGCGGGCGCGCCGACGCCGCCGGCGAGATCGGCGGGGCCACCTCGTGGTGCACGTGATCCTCTCGGTCGGCGCGCTGCTGATGATCGCACCGTTCCTGTTGGAAATGCTGATTTCGGTGGAGACGTTCGCCGAGGCGACGGCCGTTCCGATGACCTTCATCCCGCACGTCTGGCGCTGGTCCAACTATTCCGACGTCTTCAGCGCAATGCCGTTCAAGCAGATGATGGTCAATACGGTGCTGATGACGCTGGCCCGCACCGCCGGCCAGTTGGTGTTTTGTTCACTGGCCGGATACGCCTTCGCGCGGTTGCGATTCCGGGGCCAGAACGTTGTCTTCGGTCTGTTTCTCTCGGTGTTAATGGTGCCCTCGCAGCTGTTTCTGATTCCGCAGTACGAGATCATCCACGACCTGAACCTGCTGAACAGCCTTCCAGGTCTGTTCCTGCCCGGTATTTTCAGCGCGTTCGGCACCTTCCTGATGCGACAGTTCTTCCTGCAACTGCCGCGGGAAGTTCAGGAGGCGGCATATATCGACGGTGCCGGGCCGTTCCAGACGTATTGGCGGGTGCTGTTGCCGTTGGCCCGGCCCGGCCTGATCGCGTTGGCCATTCTGGTGATCATCTGGTCGTGGAATGACCTGTTGTGGCCGTTGGTGGTGAACACCGACCCGTCGAGCATGCCGGTGTCGGCCGGATTGGCCACGCTGCAGGGGCAATACTTGACCAACTATCCGGTGTTGATGGCCGGTTCGTTGATGGCCAGCCTGCCGCTGATCATCATTTTCATCCTGTTCCAACGGCACTTCATCGAGGGCATCGCGTTCAGTGCGACCAAGGGCTGAATCGGAGTTCGACTGTGCGGAAGGAGGCTAGTGAGCAACGAGCCGTTACAGGCACTCAACGACAGCGTGTCGTTCTGGCAGGGCGATCTCGACCGCCACGAGCAGACGAATGTCGGCGTGATTGTCGCTGAGGACAAGGCTGTCGTCATTGACGCGAACTTCGAAGGCCCGGCGCGGCGGATTCTCGCTACCATCAAGGACCGCGAGCGCGCCACCGTCACCCACCAGGTGAATACGCATTACCACGCCGACCACAGCCTGGGGAATGTGGTGTATGCCGAGGCCGGGGCGACCCTGATCGGTGCGGAGGGCCAGCGGGATGAGCTGCTGGCCAAGGGAAATGACGACTCCATGGTGCAAACCGGCGTGGTGCCGGAGCGGCTCTACCCGGTCACGATGGAATTCACTGACACGATCAAATTCCATCAGTTCGACCTGCATCTCATGGCGGTCGGTCCGGCGCACAGCCGGGGCGATCTGATCGCGTGGCTGCCGCGCGATGGCGTTCTGTTCATCGGCGACCTCGCGGTGGCCTGGGAGCACGGCAACAATTTCTCCGATCCGGATGCCGATATCGAAGGCTGGATCAGAGCCCTCGAACGATGCCAGGCGTTGCGTCCACGGATCGTCGTTCCGGCGCATGGCCGACTGTCCGAACCGGACGTACTCGATACGCAGCGTGCGTTTATTTCGAAGTTGTGGGAGCTGGCCGTGGCGGCGGCGGATCGTGGTGACGGACTGGACGACCCAGTCCTGGAGCGTCGGCTGCTGACCGAACACCCTGACTACGCGGTGAACAACACACTGTTGCGGGAAATGTCCAGCGCGATGCTTGCCGCCGCGAGAGGTCGCACATCGTGACCTGCGGCCGCTGGTGTCGCGGCCGTGCTGGGTCTTCGCGCGAGTCACGGTAGAAATAGTGCATATAAAGGAAGGTCGGAGCGAAGCTCATGACAGACGTGGTAATCGTCGGCGGCGGAATCGTTGGGCTGATGGCCGCTTACGAGGCCAGTCGGCTCGGCTACGGCGTGACCATTGTGGACGCGGACCATGAGGGACGGGCCACCGATGCCGGCGCGGGGATCGTCAATCCGCTGGATCTGGTCGGCGAACAGTCGCCGGCGGAGCGGGAACGGGTAGCGCTCTCGGGCGCTACGTACTACCGCGATGTGCTGGCCCAGTTGGCCGATGACGGCGGGAGCGACCACGGTTATGCGAGCGTCGGCCAGATCGTGGTCGCCACCGACGACACCGAAGATGCCGTGCTGGAAAGCCTGGTTGCCCGGCTGTCCACTGTGGAGTCCGAATCGCTGGCCGGCTATATCGGCTCGGTGCAGCGGTTGACGCCGGCCGAAGCCGCGGACCGGGTGCCTTATCTCGGCGATGTCGTGGGAGCCGTACTGCTGCCGGGAATTGCCCGCGTGGATGGTCGCAAGCTGCGTGCTTGCCTGACCAATGCGCTGCGCAAACGGGGCGCCGAATTCCGGACCGGCGTCGGGCAGCTGGTGACCAACGCCGATGCGGTGGTCGGCGTTGCGGTCGGTGGAGAACGGATCCACACCGACCGGGTTGTGGTGACGACCGGCGCCTGGCCGACAGAACAGTGGGCACCGCCGGCAATCACGCCCGTCAGGGGACAGATCGTTCACTTGTCGTACGGCCGGGCCGGAATTGCACCCACACCGGTCGTGAGCCACGTCGGCGGACCGTACATTCTCGCTTTCGACCCGGACCGGATCGTCACCGGCGCCACCCACGAGAACGTCGGCTTCGATTACCGTGTCACCGCTGGCGGTCTGGCTGAGGTGTTGACGACGGCGCTGCGCGTTGCACCCGGGTTGTCCGATGCAACCATGCTGGAGACCCGGGTCGGATTCCGGCCGGTGAGCCTGGACGGATTGCCCATCCTGGGGCCGATTCCGGGGCTGTCCGGAGCGATCATCGCGAACGGTTTGGGCGCTCACGGGCTGACCCTGGGGCCCGCAGTGGGAGCTATCGCGGCGCGTATCGCGGTCGGCCGGGACCCCGGGCATGACCTGACCGCATTGCGGCCGGACCGGTTTGAATCCTGAAATCCGCTGAATCAAAGGAGCTACGGATGGATCCCGCGCACGCGGCCGACCTACGGCTACGAGATTTCACACCGCGGCCGATGGTGAAGTTGCCGAGTAATTACGTGGACAGGGCAGCCGCGCCCGCGATCGATGTCCACAATCACCTGGGCAAGTGGCATGGTGGGCAGTGGTCAGCGCCGCCGATGGACGAGCTGCTGTCCATCATGGACAGTTGTAACGTGGCCGCGATCGTCAACCTGGACGGCGGTTGGGAAGCCGAGCTCGAAGAGAACCTGGACCGTTACGACCGCGCGCATCCGGGCCGGTTCGCGACATTCGCCCGGCTGGACTGGAAGTTGACCACCCAGGCCGGTTGGCCCGACAAGCTGGTCACAAGCCTGCACGATTCGGCCCGGCGCGGTGCCGCCGGCGTAAAGCTGTGGAAGGACCTTGGCCTGCATATCCGGGACGAGGACGGCAAACTCATCATGGTCAACGATGAGCGGTTGTCGGATATGTGGTCGGCATGTGGTCAGCTCAATCTGCCGGTGCTGATCCACACCGCCGACCCGGCCGCGTTCTTCGAACCGTTGGATGGCAATAACGAGCGGATCGAGGAACTGCTGCGTCACCCGGACTGGTATTTCGGCGACGCGCAGCGGTTCCCGCGCATGCAGCAATTGATGGACGCGCTGGAAGACGTGGTCGCCGCCCACCCGGACGTCACGATCATCGGCGCCCACGTAGGTTGTTACGCCGAAGATCTCGGCTGGGTCGGCCGGATGCTCTCGACGTACCCGAATTTCCATGTAGACATCGCCGCCCGTGTCGCCGAACTCGGCCGGCAGCCGCGAACCACCCGCGCGTTGATCGACCAGCATCCGGACCGGGTGCTGTACGGGACCGACTGCTTCCCGCCCGACGCCGAAGCGTTCCGGCGCTATTTCCGATTCCTCGAAACGAACGACGAGTATTTCTCGTACTCAGAGCCCGACCCGCCCGGAACCGGCCGCTGGATGATTTCGGGTCTAGCGCTGGAGCATGAGCAGCTGCGGAAGGTGTACGGAGCGAACGCCGCGCGTCTGGTGCCCGCGTTGCGCGATTCGCTGAATTAACCGTCCGAAACCGGCGCACGCTCTGACCCCGGTAACACTACGGTCGGAGCGTGGGCCTTTATCGGACATGGTGAGCATCCAACTGCAGGAATTGGCCGGCCGAGCCGCGGCGGGCGATACTGTCGCGCGCGCCGGCCTGCTGGCTGCGTCCCTGCCGGTGGCGCGGGCGTTGGCCCGTCGATTAGTCAATGACCCGGACGCGGTCGAGGACGTTGTGCAGGAGTCCCTGTTGGACGTTTACGCGTCAATTGCGGCATTGCGGGAACCGGCGGCGTATCACGCCTGGCTGGCTCTTGTGGTCCGTAAGCACGCCGATCGTTACCGGCGGCGCTTACGCCCGACCGCCCTGCTGGATCTGGACCGCGCTGCCGACGATTCAGCCGATCCCGCCGCGGCGGCCGAACGGGATGATCGGGTGGCGCGGGTCCGCCGTGCACTCGAGCAGACCCGCGACGCCGACCGGATTCTGCTCGGCCTGCGGTATTACGCCGAGTGGAGCGATCCCGAACTGGCCGCATTCTTCGGCATCAGCACCGGCGCGGTCCGTAAACGACTCCACGATGCCCGTCGTCGGATGCGCCCCATTCTCGCCGCTTTCCTCATCAGTCCACAGGAGATGGTCATGTCGCAGTTCGGACAGCTCGTCGACCCGACAACCGCGCCGCCTGTGCCCGCGGCACCAGCATTGAACCGTTCCGATCCGGCTTCGATCCTGCCGACCGGGATCAAAGTGCTTGATGCATTGGCGCCGTGGCCGCGCGGCGGAACCGTCGATCTGCTCGGCCCGATCGGCACCGGTCACCTGGTGTTGCTGGGCGAGATCGTGCATAACCTGCTCACGACCGGATCGGCCGCGTTGATCGGCGTAGCCACCGGCGCCGAGCCGGCATTGGCGCGGTTGCTGGAGCCGGAGGCGCGGCCGACCGCGACGATGATCGTGCAGGGTCCGGCAGAGCACGCAATGCATTATGCATCCCGCAGCGCCGCCGGGTTGGCCGCCGAGGGAGCGCAGGTCATTCTCGTGGTCGACCGGGTGGTCGCAGACACGCTCGGCCCGGAGCTTTTCGCCGATCACGTAGGGGTTTCCATATCCGGTGGATCGGTGACCGGCGTACGGTTCGCGCCGGACTCGGTGGCGCCGTGGCCAACCGCCGGCGCGGTGACCATGACCAGTGCGGAGGAACTCGCGGCCGGATACCTGCCGGCCATTGACCCGCTCGCGTCGCGGTCCACTGTGTACCTCGATACGGCCCAACGCGAGCTGGCCGCACGCGGTCGGCAAGCCATCGCCACGGGCAATTCGGTACGGGAGTATCTGACCCAGCATTTCTGGATGGCGGAGCAGTTCACCGGCGTTCCGGGCGAGGCGTTCACCCGGCAGCAGGCCCTGACCGGGCTGGCGGCCGCGTTGGAGGGTTAGGGGGTGTTGCTTGAATCCTGGGCGCCCCGCAGCAGGCCGAGGATTACGCACACGCCCTAACGGTCCATGGATTTGGGGGAGCGCTGGGCGACGGTACGGGGCGGTGCGGGAATGATCTCCGGCTGCGGTTCGCCGGCCTCTTTCATCCGGCGCAGCAGCCGCTGCCGTAGCTCGCGAGTCACCTCGTCGAAGGATTCCAGGCCGACCAGATTGGTCAATTCGTGTGGGTCGGCCTGCAGGTCATACAGCGACGTTTCCACATAGGACTCGGCACTCGGCTCGTGGCCCGCAACGCCATCGGCCACCACCGCGTACTTGTAGCGCTTGGTCCGGATCGCCCGTCCTACACAGGATTCGCTGATCTGAACGAAGATGTCGTCCGGCCAGCCGGCGGTGTCCCGGTTGACCAACGGAAGGATGGACCGGCCCTGCATGCGCTCGGGAACCTCGATCCCGGCCGCGTCGAGCAGGGTCGGCGGCAAATCGATCAGGCTCACCATTTCCTGGATGCGCCCACCACCGTCGAAACCCGGTCCACAGAACGCCATCGGCACCCGGATCGAGGCTTCGTGCTCGGACCGCTTGTATTCGGCATTACGGGTCTTGAAATGGCAGCCGTGGTCGCTGGTGAACGCCACCACCGTATTGTCAGCCAGCCCCTCGGTACGGATTGCGTCCTGCAACCGACCGAAACCCTCATCGATGCGCTTGATCATGCCCCAGTAACCGCCGAGGTTCTGCGCCGCGTTGCCACCGAGCGCCTGCAGGTCGGCCGGCATCCACCGGCCCTCATACCGCTCCCGGTAGCCGTCGGGGGCCGGATAGTCGTCGCGGGCATTCTGATGATGCGGCTCCAGCACCGAGACGAACAGCAGGAACGGGCGCTCGTGCGGGCGGTGCAGGTAGTCGATTGCCGCGTCGATAAAGGCATCCGACCGGTAGCCGGGCAACGCCGTCGGCTGGTCGTCGCCGTCGAAAAGGTTGGCGTCGTAGGCGTCCGAGATGAACTCGACCAGGTCGGCCCCGAGCCAGTAGTCATATCCGCCGCGCCGATCGGCCGGAACCGGATCAACGCCGGTGGCGCCGAGGTGCCATTTCCCGATATACGCCGTGTCGTAGCCGGCCGCGGCGAAATCCTTGGCCAGTGTTTCGCCGTCCCAGAGCCGGATCCCGTTGCGGTGCACGCCATTGACGGTTGGATAGCAACCCGTTTGCAACACCGAACGGGCCGGCGCGCACACCGGCTGGCAGGTGAACGACTTATCCACCAGGGTGCCGCGGGCAGCCATCCGGTCCAGATTCGGCGTCAACTCCAACGGGTTGCCGTGCGAACCCATCGAATCCCAACGCTGCTGGTCGGTGAGAAAGACGACAACGTTCGGCCGGTTACTGCTTGACGGCACCTGCGATCCCTTCGACGAAATAGCGCTGCAACACCAGGAACAGAATGACGATTGGTGCGAGCCCGATGACCGAAGCGGCCGCCATTCCTGAGTAATCCGTGAAGTACTGGCCCTGGAACGAATAGATGCCGACCGAGAGCGTACGCAGGTCGGGCTTGTTCAACGTCACGACCAACGGCAGCAGGAAGTCGTTCCACGCGTGCATGAACTGCAGAATGATGCAGGTGGCGATCACCGGTTTGGTCAACGGCAGGAAGATCTGCCAGAAAACCCGGAAGAATCCGGCCCCGTCGACGATCGCGGCCTCTTCCAGTTCCCGCGGCAGTTGGCTGAAATAGCCGGCGAACAACAGGATCATCATGACCTGAATGCCACCGGACTCGGCCAGCGTGAGGCCCCACAACGATGACTGAAGATGCAGCTTGTTCAGCAGGTCGATGATCGGAATGATGGTGTAACCCTCGGGCAGGAAGATCGCGGCACCGAGCAGGCCGGCCACGATTCGCTTGCCCCGGAACCGATACCGCCCGAGCACGTACCCCATCAGGGCGACGCTGATCAACGTGATGACGATCGAGCCGCCAGTAACCAATGCCGTATTGAGGAAATACCGGCCGACGTGGGCCTGATTCCAGGCCCGGACGTAGTTCCCGAGTTGCACCACGTGGGTGAACAGATTGAGTCCACCGAAGACCTGGGCGTTCGACTTCACCGACGCCGATAGCAGCCACAGGAACGGGAATATCCACACCAGACAGACCGGAACGAGGATGACCGCCACGACGATCTCCCGGATCCGGTTCTTCCGGCGGGCCGGTGAGCGGCGCCGTACCGCCCGATCGGTGCGGGTCGTGCCGACCGCCTGGGTTTCAATAGCTGTCATCGCGCACCCGCCAACTGGCCACGGACGTTATTGGCCCGTTTCACCGCCCACAACTGCAGCAACGCGATCACCATCACCGCGAGGCCGAACAGACAACCGGCGGCCGAGGCGTAACCGAGTTGCGGGACGCCACCGCTGTTCTCGCTGGCGAAACCGGTCTGGTAGATGAACACCTCGATCACCTGCGTGGCGTAATACGGTCCGCCCTGTGTCATCGACTGCACCAGCGCGAACAGGTGCAGTGTGTTGTTGGCGGTGAGTACCACGATGATCGCCGCGAACGGCAGCAGAATCGGCGCCGTCACCCGGCGGAAAGTC
The DNA here is from genome assembly GCA_040414495.1 of Mycobacteriales bacterium. Taxonomy (GTDB): domain Bacteria; phylum Actinomycetota; class Actinomycetes; order Mycobacteriales; family QHCD01; genus DATAVB01. Next base: position 10,401 of record JBEDUI010000223.1, on the reverse strand, counting down.
TGCCAGGCATTGGCTCCATCGACCGCCGCGGCCTCCTGATATTCCTTCGGAACGGTCTGCAGCGCGGCCAGCCAATAGATCATCGAGATCCCGAAATCCTTCCAGATTTCGACGCCCATGATCGACCACAACGCGGTGTGCGAGTTGCCGAGGAAATCCACGGGTGAGCCGATGGCACTCAAATGCTGCAGCGCCTGGTTGACCGGGCCGTGGAACGGACTCAACACGAAGGTCATCACAATGCCGACGATGGCCGAGGCGGTTACCACGGGCAGGAAAAAGAAGGTGCGGTAGAACTTGCTCAGTTTCAGCGCCTGGTTGTTCAGCACGATCGCGACCAACAGCGCCAGGCCGAGCCGGATCGGCACCGCCACCACCACGAACAGGAACGACCGGCCGAAAGCGGCCCAGAAATAGCTGTCGTGCACCAGCTTGCGGTAGTTGTCCAGGCCCACGAACGTACGGGCGCTGCCGAATCCGTTCCACTGAACCAGCGAGTAGTACCAGGACATCACCATCGGATAGAAGGTGAACAGTCCACCGAGGACAAGGCCAGGGAGCAGGAACGCCAGGCACCACAACTGAACCCGTCGCCGGGATGCACCGACCGCCGACACGGCGCTCATCGGGACAACCCTGCATAGTCGGCGGTCGTGTAATCGGTGGCCGGATCCCAGTTGGGGAATTTCCAGTCGTCACGGGACACTTTCGAGCCCTTCTTCTGGGCAGCCTTGATCGCGTCGTCAAGACTCTTCTCGTACGAGGACTGCAACGATTTCAGCGCCTTGGGAATGTTCTTCACCTGTCCGGAGAAGATGCCCTGCACGACGGTCGCGAAGGTTGGCACCACCGGTTGCTGCAGCAACAACGCGTCGGCTGTGGCCGGATTCCGGATCTGCGGCAGCGGGGCCAACCGCAGCACGTCGTGGGCGTAGCCGTAGGCGGTTTTGGCCTTGGAGTCCAGCAGCGAACTCTCCTGGGCCGCGGTATTCACATCCGGCATCACCGAGGTCAGATTGCCCTTGCTGATTTCCATCATCGCTCGCTGTCCGGCCTGCGAGCCCATATAGGAGAACAGCTGCCCGGCGATGTCCTTGTTCTTGCTCTTGGCGTAGAGGAACGGCGAATTGGCGCCGAGTTCCTGGTAGGCGAGGTTGTGCGGCTTGCGGCTGTCGGGCATAGGTGGCAGCGCGATGTTGAAGTCGTAATCCGGATTGATCAGCGGCCAGGCCGGGATGTCCCACGGCCCGTCGAAGATCATTCCGGCCACCCGCTGCGGCATCCGGGCCCGCGAGGTCGCGTCGTCCAGACTGAGGTAGCCCGGATAAATGCTGCCATCGCTCTTGATTTGTAGCAGCAATTCGATGGCCGCCTGCAAACGCGGATCGGTGAACGTGTATTCGCCGGTGCGCAGGTCGATGCCGCCACTGTTTGCCCCTCCGGTGCTCCCAGCGCCCCGCAGGCCGGCGATTTCGGCGAGCATTCCGGCGATCCCGCCCAGAGCCAGGCCCTGGGTCATCAGACCGTAGTATTTGCCATTGCCCTGCTTGGTGAGCTTTTTGCAGGCAGCGCGGAATTCGGTCCAGGTGAACCGGTTGGCGCGTGGATCGAAGTCAGCACGCTTGAGATACTCGACGTCGTAGAACAGCATTGTGCCGAGCCGTTTGGACGACGACAGCGGAAATCCGTACGTCTTGCCGTCGAAGGTCAGAACACCCGGGACGAACGCGGTGGAGGGGAAGCTATGTTTCCATTGGTCGAAGTCCGGGATGACGTCGTCGAGCGGGCTGAGCCAGCCGTTGCTCACCGCGACGTTGGTCGGCACATCGTTCGGCACCGCGAACACATCCGGCGCGCTGCCGTTGCGGATTCCCAGCGGCACCACCTCGTTGATCCGGTCCCACGAAGTGCCGTCGTAGGTGATCTTGACCTGCGAGTTCTTGCGCGAGTACGCCTTGAACACGGCCTGCTCGTACGGCGCTTTGAGATCGCCGCTGTCCATCCACCGGAACGACGACGAGCCCTTGCGGGAAAGCGCTGGGCCAGGGAGCCGTAACTTCCTGTCGGCCTGGACCGTACCGATGTTCGAGTCGGTGCGGAACGTACAGCCGCCCAGCGCGGTCGCGGCCCCGAGTCCGCCCAGCAGGCCCAGGAAGCGCCTTCGTCCCAGCTCCGAAGATGCCATCGTCCAAACTCCGTCCAACGTGCGGGGCTAGTGATCCAAATATTGTCTACCGGGGCGATGGACTTTGTGGAAGCCCAGACGGATAAAGGTGGTGCACGACTCAGTGCCGCGGCCCGGTTCCGATGCAAATCGATGTGTCATGACTCGCCCATGCCTACGGTTGGTTAGACGATTCACCACGCTGTCGGCTGGAATAGTCTTCGGTCCGTCGGCATCTGTCAATACCGGACCGGTGCGAATCAACCAGAGGAACGGGCCACGACCTGCCAGGGCAGGTCCAGAGCTCGACCGGGAATTCGGCGCGGTGTCCGCAGCCGACGCAGCAACCGATCCATCATCTCCGACAGGCCGTCGGCCGGCAGCCCGATCGTGGTGAGCGCCGGCCGGGCGGCGCGGCCCTCGTCGATGTCGCCGGATCCCACGATCGCAACGTCGTCCGGCACCCGCAACCGCAACTCCTGGGCAGCGTAAATCGCCTGCACCGCGGCCCGATCCGATGCGGACACAATCGCATCCGGCCGGCGCCGTCGGCTCAGTAACCGCAACGCCGTCTGATGGGCCGCGCCCCGGTCCGTGGCGACCGGGAATACCAGATCGGGATCAAAACGAAGGCCATTGCGTACGACCGCGCCATGGTAGCCGGAGGTGCGATCGGCCACCTCGTCGGCGGAATGCACGAAGAATGCCAGCCGCCGCCGACCCGAGTCGGCCAACCGGTCGATCAGCGCTTCGCGCGCCGCTCGCTGGTGGGTGCGCACGACGTCGAATCCGCGCGGTTCGGCACGATCATCGAACGCGACGATGGCCAGTCCGGATCCGGCCAAGGTACGCAATTGGCCCGGGGTGAGCGTGTGGCCGGGCAGCAGCAGCGCGGCGTCGGCCGAACCCCGGCTCAGAAAGCTGACCGCCTCGGACACGGCACCGTCCACAATGGGCAGGCACAGCGTCGTGAGGCCGTGCTTGGCGGCGGCCGGGCCGAAGACGTTGATGACCTCTTCGGTCCAGGGATTGGCGGGAGTTGCGTACACGACGCAGGCCACGTCGGTGCGTTGCCGGCGCAGGCTCCGAGCGGAATGGTTGATGCGATAGCCGGTCCGCTCGACCGCGGCCAGCACCCGGTCCCGGGTTTCGTCGGAGACCGGGCGGACCCGTCCGGCGCGTCCAGAGAGGACATACGAGACGGTCGCGGTCGAAACGTGGGCCGCGGCAGCGACGTCGCGTTGGGTGGTTCGCCGCCGTGCTGCCATGGCCGTATTCAACCTCATTCTCGGCCGTTGGTAGACACAGTTGGCCGCCCGGACCGGCAAATGTGGTCCGGGCGGCGAAGCTGGTGGTCAGCCGGTGATGCTGTTGCCGCCGTCCTCGAGGTGGCCGATGTAGCGGCGCGACCAGGTGGCATCGCCGCTGATCGTGACCGTCAGGTCGTACCACCCATCGCTGGACACCAGCGGATCGACGGCATGGCGGGCGCTGCCGTGGGCTTGGACCTGGTACGTCTTCGGCCCGACCTTGGCATAGTTGTTTGAGACAACGGTGAATGTCACCGCCTGCTTGCCGGCATTAGTCAACTCGAGCGTGAGCGTGGGCCGGGCGCCGAAACCGCCGTCGTAGTAGCTGGCCGTCACTTGCGCCGTTGTGCCGGCCGCGCTGACATCGCCGGTGAAGTGCCGCAGGAACCGGTTCGGACCGACGACGGTCAGGTCATATTTCCCGTTCCCGATCTCCACCGATCCGGAAATGGCCTTGTTCCAGCTCGCCTGGGACGGGTCCACTGTGTACTGGCCCGGAAACTTCACGGGGTACTCGGCGATCGACCCGGCTGGCGATGCGTTGTTGTAGACCGCGAAGTGGCTGGCCCGGCGCACGTGCGGGCCATTGTTGCTGAACGACAGTTTCGCCTGCACAGCGCCGTTACTGCCCGACTGAAACCCGTCCAGATTCGCATTCGGCTGATAGGGCAAGGGGCGCGCCCGCTTGGTGCCCGTCTCCTGTTTCGGTAGCGCGTTGGTGGTGACCGGCGGGTTGTACGATCCGCCGGGCGGGTCGCCGATCACCGTGGTGGCAGGCAGTTTGGGCAGGCCGAAGACCGGTGCGGCGAAATCGAAGGCATTGGTCAGGTCGCCACAGACGCTACGCCGCCATGCGCTGATATTCGGGCTGAGCGCCGGCTTACCCAGTGCGCTGGTCCACTTTTCCAGGAGCTGGATGACGGACGTGTGGTCGGAGACCTCTGAGGTCACCCAACCACCTCGGGTCCACGGCGAAACCAGGATCAGCGGAACGCGAAAACCCAGACCCACCGGCAATGGCTGCGTAACGCCGGCTTTGGCCAGTGCGCCGCTGGATTCGACATAGAATTCGTCCTTGGTGCCGGCCGCGGGAACAGGCGGTGGTACGTGGTCGAATTGGCCGTCGTTCTCGTCGTAGTCGACGATCACGAGCGTCGAGTTAAAAACGTGCGGGTTGGAGTTGAGCGCTTCCAGGACGCCATTGACGTAGTACGCGCCGTCATTGGGGGCGCCGTCCGGATGCTCGGAAAAGGCCTGGTTGGTCACCACCCAGCTCACCTGCGGCAGCGTCCCGGCCGCCACGTCGGCCTTGATCGCGTTGATCAGATTATCGGCGTTGGCCTTGATTCCCGTCTCCGGCTCGGGAACGTTGGCGACGCCGTTATCGTAAAAGACATTGCCCGGCGCGGGTTTTCCGCCTTGCGTGGGGTCGTACTGGGCGAATGTCTTGAAGTATTCCAGGCCGTTGTCGCCGTAGTCATCGGCGCACTGATAGACCTTCCACGTGACCCCGGCTTTTTGCAGCGTTTCGGCGTAGCTCTCCCACAGCAGGTTCTTCCCCAATTCGTCGCCGCCGTCGAACGCGACGAAATCGCTGTATTTCTGCTGGGCGTTGATCGTCCCGCTCCACAGGTACGTACGGTTCGGCCCGGTCGCACTGAGCACCGAGCAGTGGTACGCATCGCCGACGGTGTAGGCGTCGGCCAGGGCATAGTGGAATGGAATGTCGCTGCGGTCCAGGTGACCGAGTGTGGTCAGGCCGCCCTTAGCGAAGACCCAGCCGTTCATCTGCCCGCCGTACCAAGCGCCGTGCTGGTCGTCCCAGCTGTGCGAGGTGCCGCCGTAACCCTGAGCGCCAACCTCGGAACTCGGCGGCCGGTGGCTGGCCGGATAGGCCGAAACGGGCGCGTCGGACAGATGCCACGGGAATTGCGTGCTCGTGATCGGCACTCCGGGCGCGGTGGTCGGCTGCTGGAAAACCGACGTGCCGCCGGGCAGCGTGATAATCGAGCGGTCGGCGAAACCGCGAACGCCTTTCAGAGCGCCGAAGTAGTGGTCGAAGCTGCGATTCTCCTGCATCAGGATCATCACGTGCTTGATGTCGCGGATGTCCCCGTGACGCTGGGGTTTCGCGGACAGTGCGGGGGATGCTTCGGGGGCTGCCTGCGCGTCGGCGGGCGCCGCCGCGCCGATGACCGCGGCCCCGGTGGCCGCCGCTGCGGCACCGAGGAAACCCCGACGGGAAAGGTCGGACATGCACTACCTCCGGCAACGGGAGTACTGGGTGGGCCGCCGAAAGATACGGTCGCCGGGCGACGCGAACCTGAATACGGATCAACGCGGCCAAGAATCATGAGCCGCAACATCGCGAAGGCTGTCACCTAACGGACGCTCGGGAGAACGACGCTGCGCTACAGCCAACCGATCGACTTCCCGGGAATGGCGAAATATGTCCGCAACGCGAAGCCAACGACCGTCCACGTCCATATCATGCATAATGCGTGCGCCGTCTGTCAGCGGCTTGCCCGATCCGGTGTGTCGCTGCTGCACGGAATCACACCAGACCGGGCGTGGATGGCGAGCAAACCAGGGCATACGACGCTGAGCCGTTGCGTTAGGTGGTGGCTCAGAGAAGAGTTGGCCATCCACCGGTGGCGCCGCCGGGGCGCCGTCGATGAGTGTTGGGGGTGGACCGTGCACGCACGTTCCTCATCAATTCTGGCAAATCCGTCCGCGATCGAAGAGGGCGTGGCCCACGTTAAAGACGAAATTCTGCCGGCTCTCGCACGGCTCGACGGCTTTATCGGATTATCGATGGTGGTTGAGCGAAACTCGATACGATGCATTGCCACCAGCTCGTGGCGGGACGAGGCCGCGATGCGGTCCAGCGCGAGCCACGTTCAGCCGATACGCAATGGCCTGGCCGAGATTCTGGGCGGGGCGCCGGACGTGGCGGAATGGGAAATCGCCGTGATGCACCGCGACCACCCGACCCATGAGGGTGCCTGCGTGCGTGCGGCCTGGCTGCAGACCGATCCGGCGAATATGGCGAATGCATTGACCTATTACCGAACCGTCCTGATGCCGCAGATCACCCAGATGCGCGAATTTTGCAGCGCGAGTTTATTCGTGAACCGCGGCACCGGCATCGGGGTTTCTTCGGTCGCGTACGAAAATAGCGCCGCGTTGGACGACAGCCGGGGCGCCATGGACGAGGCCGCGGCCAACACCAAGAGCCAGATCGACGCCGAGGTGCGTGAGGTCGTCGAATTCGACCTGCTGCTGGCCCATCTGCGGGTCCCCGAAATGGCCTGAGAAATCGAACTGGTTTCACTAGGGATCGCGGCACCCAGTCGGGTGCCGCGATCCCTCTGTCACTCGGCTCCGATTGCGGTCATCAGATTGAGCCGGCTGGCGCGGCGGGCCGGCCGCAGTCCGGCCACCACACCTGCAATCGCCCCGATCGCCAGAATGATCACCAGTTGCACGGGCGGGGCGGAGAACGTACCCAGGTCCTGTGAATCGGCCGCCGCACGGGCCAATACCCAACCCAGGAACACGCCGATGACCACACCACCGACCGTGCCGAACAACGCGATGATCATCGACTCGGACCGCACCATCGAACGCAATTGCCGGCGAGTCTGGCCGACCGCCCGCAACAGGCCCAATTCCCGCGTCCGTTCATACACCGACAACGACAGCGTTGTGGTGATGCCCATCAACGCGATCAGAATTGTCAATGCCAGCAATATGTAGACCAGGGTCAGCAACATGCTGACGTTGGCTGTTTGTGAGTCGATGTATTGCTGGCGGTCCTGCACGGTGGGCGCGCCGTAAGGTGCCGTAACGCGTTTCACGGCCGCCTCACCGGCGCTAACCGAAACGCCGGAATGCAAGCTGACGAAGATCGTGGAGTCGTAGTCCTGAGTGGAGTGGGGCAGCCACTGCGCCCGCGACAACACGTAATCGCCGACGACATCGCGGTTCGAGTACAGACCTCCGATCGGCAGCCGTTCGGCCGCACCGTCGGGATAACGAACCATGACGACCGTTCCGGCATGCCAGCCGTTGTCCCGGGCGATCTTCGCGGAAACCTCTAGTGGACCGCGCAGCGAGCCGGCCGTCCGGTCCACATGCAACACTCGATCCAGGGTGGCGGCATCGGCGATGCTGACGGTGTGCTGGGCACCGTCCACAGTGACCTGTCCCTGGCCCAGTCGCGCGATATTGGCTACTTGCGGCAGGCCGGCGATCTTACCGGCCAATTGCGGACCCAACGCCTGATCCGCACCACCCGGCCCCGAGGCGTTGACGGCCAGGTCGCCGCCGAACGAACTCGACACGTTGTCCTCGATCGACGCCTTCAACGACGCGGCGAAAACCGTGAACAATGTCACGACGCCGACGCCGACCATCAACGCGCTGGCCGCACCCGAGGTCCTCCGTGGATTGCGGGTCGCGTTCCGCCGGGCCAATGTGCCGGTGAAACCGCGGATTCGGGCGACCGGCAGGCCAAGCAGCCCGCTTACCGGCCCGGCCACCACCGGCCCGAGCACGACCGCGCCGACCACCAGTGCGATGGCACCGATCCCGGCGACGGCCAGCGTCGTACCGGTCGAGGCCACCAGACACAGCGCCAATCCGAGCGCGCTGAATGCACCTCCGACGATGAACCGGGTCCGCGAGGCCGGCGGGCGTTCAATCGCCACCTCGCGCAGCGCGGCCACCGGTGGCACCCGCGATGCCCGCAACGCCGGGCCCAGCGCGGCTACGAGCGCCGCCACAATTCCCACCGGAATGGCTATCGCGAACGTGGCCGACTTGATCGTCAATCCGCTGGCGGGCAGGGAGAATCCGAAGCTGGCGAAGACGTTCTTCAACAACCAGGCGATGCCCAGACCGCCACCAACGCCCACCACCGAGCCGAGCACCCCGACCGCCAGCGCTTCCACTGTGGTCAGTCCGAGGACCTGCCGCCGGGTGGCGCCAACTGCCCGCAGCAGCGCCGATTCCCGGGTTCGCTGCGCGGTGAGGATGGAGAAGGTGTTGTAGATGCTGAAGATGGCGACCAGCAAGGCGATACCGGCGAAGACGAGCAGGAACGTCCGGAAATAGTTGACGAAGGATTTGTCCACACTGGACGCGTTCTCGTTGGTCAACGCGGTGCCGCTGATCGCCTGCACCTGTGGCGGTATGACCTGCCGGAGGTTGTTCACCAGTTGGGTCTGACTGACGCCGGGCTTGGCGCGCACACTGATCTGCGTTATCTGATCCGAATTCTTGGCGATGTAATGCTGGGCCGCGGGGAGGGTGAAGGCCACGTACGAGGACCCGCCGTAGCCATCGGCGGTGCCGAATGTCGAAATGCCGACGACGGTGACGGGAACGGGTTGTGGCATGAGCACAGTGGTTTTCGCACCTACGTGCAGGTGGCCGGTTTTCGCCGCACCACGGTTGATCACGACCTCGTTGCCGGTCCGCGGCGCCCGCCCCTGCACGAGCTTGTACGGATTCAGGTCGCGATCGGGAATCCAGCTGCCGGCCTGGCGTGGGCCGTTGCCTTCGATGCTTTTGCCGTTGCTGCCGACGATGACGCCGAACCCCTGCACCGAGGCGTCCGCGGCGGCGACACCGGGCGCGTGCCGTACCGGTCCCAGCACCGATTCGGCGATCGGGCCGCGGATCGAGGCGGGGCTGTCGCTCACGCTGATGGCGTTGCGGACGACGGCGTCGGTGCCGGCATCGGCGGTCTGGAAGAAACCGTCGATGTTTTTTCGCAGCGTGTCGCTGAGTACGAGCGTTCCGGACAGAAATGCGACGCCGAGAAATACCGCCAGAAACGTACCGACGAGGCGCCGTTTGTGCGTCCACAGGGTACGTAAGCCGAGCGAGATCACGATCGATCACCCAGCGCCTTCATCCGGTCCAGCACCAATTCGGCGGTCGGGGTGTCGAGCGAACCGACGATTCGCCCGTCGGCGAGGAAAAGCGCACCGTCCGCATGCGAGGCCGCTACCGGATCGTGCGTCACCATCACCACCGTCTGCCCCAATTCGCGTACGGCCTGACGGAGAAATCCCAGCGCCTCGGCTCCGGATCGGGAATCGAGGTTGCCGGTCGGCTCGTCGGCGAAGATGATGTCGGGCCGAGTGATCAAGGCCCGCGCCACCGCGATCCGCTGCTGTTGGCCGCCGGAAAGCTCGCTCGGCCGATGGGTCAGCCGGGTGCTGAGCCCGAGCGTTTCGATAATCGCATTGAGCCAATCCCGATCCGGTTGGCGACCGGCCAGACTCAGCGGCAGCGTGATGTTCTCGATCGCGGTCAGCGTCGGCAGTAAATTGAATGACTGGAAGATGAACCCGACCCGTTCCCGCCGAAGCAGGGTGAGGGCGCGCTCGGGTAGGGCACCAATGTCGGTGTCGCCGATGAATGCCCGCCCCGAGGTCAGCGGATCGAGGCCGGCGACGCAATGCATCAATGTCGATTTGCCGGAGCCGGACGGCCCCATGATCGCGGTGAAACGGCGGGCCGGAAAATCTACCGTGACCCCATCGAGGGCGCGCACGGCGGTGTCCCCGGCACCGTAGAGCTTGACGGCGTCGACCACCCGCGCGGCGGCGGTTTCGATGGTCGGTTGGTCTGCCGGAGCGGACTCACGAATATGAGGCGCGGACATTTGACTGGCTCCATTCGGTTGGCTCCATTCGGCTGGCTTCGGTCAGCATGTCCGGCCCGCGCGCGGTGGGCATCGTATGAGCAGATGCACTATGCACACCGCCGCTGCGGTATCCCGCCCGGCCGGCCCTACCGCGCCGGGAGTATCACCCGAGTGGGGCCTAATCAGAAATACGGCACGAAACCCGCCGAGGGCGGATCACACAGCGCGCTAGCGCACGGCCGATTTGTTGACTTTGCTCGATTTTT
>JBEDUI010000222.1:0-18746 GCA_040414495.1 Mycobacteriales bacterium | reverse complement strand
TGCTATGCCATAAGCATCACTGGATCGTCCACCACGAACACTGGCAGATCGCGTTCCACAAAGGCATTCCGCACGTCATTCCGCCACCCATCGTTGATCCGCGGCAACGACCGCGGCGCAACACCATGCACGACCAACCGGGCCTCCCCAGCGGATAACCACGTACCGAGGGGAGAGCGTGGGCTGGTCTGATGCCAGACAGCGGGCGCGGATGTTTGGCAGCGGGCGTTGGACGAGCTGGGTGGGGCACGGTGGACCGACACCTTCAGCGACCCCGGCTGTGCGCCGCGATCGTGGACCGCCTCACCTACCACGGCGCCGTAGTCGAAACCGGCGCTCAGTCTTACTGCCTGGCCAACAGCGGTTCCCCAGCAGCCAGCTGATCTCTCAGAAGACTCGGCTCGGCAGTGGCCTGAGTTTGAACATGAGGATGCCGAGGTACTTGTTCAACAGCGCTTGCTTGTGCGGATATCGCTGGCGGGCTTCCTCAGCCATCTGCGGCTCAACCGCAGTCTCGATCCACAAACCGGCGGCGCTGAAGACGTTGAGCAGATCCGACATCGTGTATGGACGCTTCGTGAGCGTGACCTCCTCGTTCCACCCCTTGTGCCGGTAAGAGAACGAATCCGTGGAGAAGTACTCCTCACCCAGTGAGGTCCCATTCTGTTCGGCCCGTTCGATCGCGTACCGGATCGGTTGAGTTCGGGTCAGCAGAATGAAGCCACCGTCAGTCAGCATCGCCCGTGCCGTTCGCAACGCCCCGACAGGATCCTTCGCGTACCCGAATGACTGCAGGAACAGGATTCGGTCGAACCGCCGATCAGCAAGCCCAGGGACCAAGGCCAAGTTGGAAAGATCGCCTTGGATGAGCTCCAGGCCGGGTGGTCGCGCAGTGATGAAGTTGCCGCTGATGTCGACCCCGACCGACGAGGCCGCGCCGCCTTCTAGGACCAGTTCGGCGACCTTGCCGCCGTTGCCGCAACCGGCATCCAGCACTGACAGCCCGTTCACATCGCCCAGCAGATCGCGCTGCGCAGGCCACTCGACAAGCCGATCCAGTGAATCCTCTTTGGCTCGTGCTTGTTCGTAGTCCGAAGCAAGATCCGACCACGGCCGACTTGAGTCCCCGCCGCTAGAACCAGCTGTCATCTGAGAATCACCTGACGCCACGAACGCACCATAGCGGCCCCGCCCGGGCCAAGTCAGGCCGTCACACCGGGTCCAACTGAGGTCGACGCAACCAGCTGCGAGACCTGCTCGACGGTCCGGGGTCGGTTCAATCGGTTCTGCCGTATGGACCGGGTCACCGGCGAGGGTTATCGGCGGGCAAAACCCGATCCGCCGGCTGACAGGGTCTGCACATTCACACCTAGTCGCGGTCTTCCCAGGTGCAGACGCAGACCTCGTTACCCTCGGCGTCGGCCAGTACCCAGAATGCTCGCGCGTGCGAATCGTCTTTCATGACCCCGCCGGCCGCCAGCGCTGCGCGAATCCGGGCATCGGCCTCGTCGTGCGCCACCGTAATGTCGAAATGCACCCGATTCCGCTGTGGCCGGGGCAAATCCATTTGCTGGAACCACATCGCCGGCAATTGTCCGACCGGGTCCACGATCGCGTCGTCGATATCGGAATCCGGCACGTCAACGTAAGCCAGTACGGCTTTCCAGAACGGCCGTATCGCGGGAATGTCGATCGCATCGATCGCCAATTCGAGCATCTGCACCGGACGGGCCAACTGGATGCTGGTCGCCCCGCCGGTACGGGGGCCGAGCCGGCCCAGGTCCTGCGTGATGCTGTGCGCCAGCCGCGAGTCCTGCGCGGTGAGCGCATCGATTGCCCGGGTCTGCAGCGACAGCTCGACCCGGTCCGGACGCAGATCCATGCGCAAATGCTCATCGGCCGCGCCGTCGCAGGCGCGGCGGGCCACTGCCGCTACGTCCAGGGCTTCGGACAGCGAATGCACCGGAACCGAGGTGACGAGCGTGCCCAGCAGATAGCGCCAACCGATTGCCTCGACCGAACGCGAGGCGACGATGCGAGTGAGCCGGCTCTGGCTCTGAGTGGTGTCCACGTAGCGATTGTGGCAGCGGGATGCGGTCAGCGACAGCCGCCGTACTACGGTCGGGACATGCCACGTCTGATTACGGTTGATTTGGTCGATGGCGTCGGTAATCGGCGGGGCACGCTACCGCCATACCCGGTCGAATCCCCGTGGTGGCAGGAGACCGCGCCGGTCGTCGCCGCCGCCTGGGAACGGTACGGCGTGCGGATTCGGGTGCTGCACCTGATCACCGGCACACCGGACGATTCGGCCGCGCCGACGGTAGGCGGGACCGTGCGGTACGTAGCCGAGTTGCTAGGCGGAACCGGCAGCGAGCCCAACAAAGATCCCAATAAAGATGAGGACGAGACCGAACCGCTGCGTCCGGTGTGGGCCCGACCCGGCGGTATTGCGCGGATTCTGGCCTGGGCCGAACCGGTGTTGCGGGAGCTGGGGCGAGCGCGCATTGGCGAGGTCGAACAGATCCGGGCCTGGAACCTGTCCTCAATCCTGCGGCTGAATACCGAAACCGGGCCGGTGTGGTGTAAATCCGTACCGGAATTCTTCGCCCACGAGGGCCCGGTGATCCGGGCGTTGACAGCGATCGCCCCGAGCGGACTGCTGCCGCGGTTGCTGGCCCATGACCCTGCGACCCATACCGTGCTGCTCGACCATATTCCGGGCGTGGACTGCTACGACTGCGACGAGCCGACCATGGTGGCGATGATCCAGCTGCTGACTGAGCTGCAGCACCGGACGGTCCCACATCTGCGGGAATTACGGGGGATCGGGTTGCCGGATTGGCGGGCCGCGGAGTTCTGCAAAAAGGCGCGCTCACTGTGCGACCGGACCGACGTCGACCAGCCGCCGGCACTGGCTGGGTTGGTCGCCGGATTACCGGACCGATTCACCGAATTAAACGAATGCTGGCTCCCGGATACGCTGGTGCACGGTGATCCATTCCCTGGCAATTGGCGCTCAGACGGCCGTAATCCAGTTCTGCTGGACTGGGGCGACTGCGGCATTGGTCATCCGGCGCTGGATTTTCTCGCCTTCACCGAGCGGATTTCCGATGCGGCGGTACGAGGCCGGCTATTGGATACGTTCATCGCCGAATGGCGCGTCCGCCGGCCGGATTCAGATCCGGCGGCGGCCGTACGCATAGCCGAACCGATCGCGGCGCTGCGACATGCATTGGTCTATCAGAGTTTTCTGGACGGCATCGAGCCGGCCGAGCGGGTATATCACGAGGCCGACGTGCCGAGCTGGCTCCGCCGGGCCATTGGCGGCCCGGCGGAGCCCTGACGACGGTTGTCCACTGTGGACTTCTCCGTCGTCGACCCGCCCGCTATTCAGGCCCCCGCGCCAATCGCGGGCGAGATGTTCTGGTTGACGCTGAAGAAATTGTCCGGGTCGTACTGCGCCTTGACGGCGCTCAACCGCTCGTAGTTATGCCGGTACGAGGCCTTGACCCGGTCGCTGCCTTCTTCTTCGGTCATGAAGTTGACGTACGCGCCACCGGCCGAGGTCGGGTGCAGCCGATCCCAGTAGCCGACGCACCAGTCCTTGATCAGCCCAGCATTGGCTGGATCCGGGTCGACGCCGACGATGACGCCGGACCAAATCGCATCCCGGTAGGCGAATGCGGTCTCCTCCGGTCCGACCCGATGCGCCGCACCGTCCACTGGATACAGGTGCATCGTCGAATGCATGGTCGGCGTGGTACCGAATTCCTCGTGCACCGCAATCGCCTCATCGGAGATTTCGGTGAAGAAATCGGCCCGCCAGTACCATTGCAACCCCGGCGGATAAAGCGGGTCGAACATGCTGTTGAACGCCGGATAGGGCACCTCCGCGATACCGTCCAGGATCGGCCGTCCGAACGAACGCAGTTCAGCCAGCGCGTTCGGCCCTTTCTCCGGCGGTCCGGAATAATTCCACAGAATCCCGCAGGCTTTACGCAACCACAATTCCTGCGGGAACGGCTCGGCCGGAGGAATGGTCAGCACCGCGAACCAGCCGTTGATTTCCTCCGGCAGCGACGGCAGCACCTCGCGATACCAGCGCAATACCTCACCGGTGTCGCGGATGTCGTAGAACACCGGCCCGCCGTAGATAGTCGTCACGTCCTTGCAGCTGAATTGGAACGCGGTGACGATGCCAAAGTTGCCGCCGCCGCCGCGCAGCGCCCAGAACAGGTCCGGGTGCTCGTCCTGATTCGCGGTGACGAAGCTGCCGTCAGCCAGCACGACATCGGCCGAGAGCAGGTTGTCGATGGTCAGCCCGTAATGCCGGGTCAGATGGCCCATGCCGCCGCCAAGCGTCAGCCCGCCGACTCCGGTCGTCGAGATGATGCCGGTCGGGGTGGCCAGGCCGAACGGATGGGTCGCGTGGTCCACGTCGCCCCACGTGCAGCCGCCCTCGACCCGGACCGTCCGGGCGGTCGGGTCGACGCCGATCCCGCGCATCGCCCCCAGGTCGATGCAGGCGGCGTCGTCCCAAATGCCCAGCCCGCCGGCGTTGTGTCCGCCACCGCGGACCGAGACCCGGGCCCCGAGCTCACGGCAGGTACGTACCGCCGTAATGACGTCCGCAACGTCCACACAGTGGGCGATCGCCGCCGGCCGGCGGTCGATCATCGCGTTGTAGACCTTGCGCGACGCGTCGTAGTCGCCGTCGTCCGGTGCGACGACGGCGCCGCGCAGTCCATCGCTGAGCGCCTGGACCAGCGGTGATGAAGCAATAACTGTCATGGTGATGCCTCCAGAAAATCCCCGATGAGCACGAGGCTAGGAAGCCGGGCGTTCGCGGACCGTTCGCCTTTCTCGTTGCCTCAGCGAACGCCCACGCGCGGCAACTGCGCCTCGTACTGGCTGGTCTGCCGGTACAGCGCCGGCAGCCACCACAGGTCGTCATGCGCGATCGCGGTCGCCCGGGCCGCGACCAGTACCGCCCGTGCCCGCTCGGTCTGACCGTCGGTGTGCAGCGCGTCGGCGAGCAAAGACAGGTAGTACGGCTGGCGGGCGTAAGCGCCGGAGCGGCGCAGCGCGGCCAGCGCGGCCCGGATCCGGGGAATGCGGTCGGCATCGGGCCGGGCCCAGGCGGCGAGGATCTCGCCCCAGTGCAGGTAGTACGCGTAGCCGAAGCGCGCACAAATGGCCTTGACCGCGTCGGCCCTGTCGGCCGTACCGGCGATGTCACCGGTCAGTTGCCGGGTGATGGCGCCGTATCCCAGCGCGACCAGTGTGCTGTACGGATGGTTCGCCGCCTTGGCCTGCGCGATCGCCTCGTCGCCGGCGGCCAGCGCGCCGGCCACGTCTCCGGTCAGCCACAGGGCGTGCGCGCTCCAGGCCCGGGCGTGCACCTCGCCGCGGGTACCGAACACGACCGGCGCGGCGTCGGCGCACAGCCGCTGCGCCAGGTCGAGATGGTGCAGCGCCTCATCGAGTCGGCCGAGGCTGGTGGCCGACCCGCCGAGGGCCAGGTGTGCCTGCCCGACCAGGTCCGGCGCCGCATCGCCGAGGGCCAGCGCCCGGTGCGCGATCTCGTACGAGTCCACGGTCCGGCCCTGTACGAACCGCACCGCCCACAACCCGATCAGGCTGCCGAGCAGAATCCGCTCCTGGCCGAGCCGTTCGGCCAGTACGCAGGCCCGTTCCAACCCGCGCTGCACGGTGACCGAGGCATACCCGTGCAGGGCGTTCAACGGCTCGGATTCGCGGTAGCACAGGTCCAGTTCGGCGGCGTCGCGTTCCCGGGTCGCCCGGGTGCCGGTCAACAGCTCGCGGGCCCGGACGTAGTGCTCGACCGCGACCTCGTTGGCGAAGACCCGGGATGCCTCCTTGGCCGCCCGGGTGTGCCAACGCACCGCCGCCTCGGACCGGCCGGCCCGGCTGTAGTGCTCGGCCAATGTCGCCGCGACCTCGTCGGCCGCGTCGCCGTACAGCACCTCGAGCGCCTGCGCGACCCGGCGGTGCAGCAGTCGGCGGCGGGGCGCGCTGATCGCCGCGTACGCCGTCTCGCGGAGCAGGTCATGGGAGAAGTCGTACGTATTGGTCTGGTGTTCCCGCAGCAGGCCGCGCCGCCAGAGTTCGTCCACGGCGTCGAGGACGACCGCCGGCTCCAGGTCGCTGGCCTGCTCCAGCAGTTCCAGCGAGAAATCCTGGCCGACGACCGCGGCCAGCTCGCACACGTCCCGGCCGGCGGTCGACAGCTCGGCCAGCCGGGCGGTCAGTACCGAACTGGCCGCGCCCGGACCGACAACGGGTGAACCGGCGGCCGAGCGCCGTACGGTTTCCAGCACCAGTAGCGGATTCCCGCCCGTGACGGCGTGCAGCGAGACGGCGTCCTCGGCGCCGATCGGCCGGCCGCTGACATGGCTGGCCAGAATGCCTGTGTCCACCGGGGACAGTGGGCCGAGTGGCAGCATGTCCAGGATCCGGGCCGAACGCAGCTGGTCGAGCGAGGCGGCCAGGTCCTGGTCGGCCGGCAGCTCATCCGGACGGGCCGTCGCCACGACCAGCAGCGGGGTACGGGCGCGGAGTCGGAGCAGCAGCTGCAGCCAGGTCAGCGTGTCCGTGTCGCACCACTGCATGTCCTCCAGCACCAACAGCGTCGGCCGCTGCGCGATCAGTACGGCCCGGGCCAGCCCTTCGAAGAACCGGTACCGCAGCCAGCCGTCGGCTACCGCGTTGTGCTGGCCGGCAGTACGGGCCGGACCGGTCGGCACCAGCCGTTCGACCTCGGCCTGCCAGACCGGATCCAACCGGGCCCGCAGCGCGGTCAGTTGTGGGTTACGTAGCCACTGGGACACCGGGGCCAATGCCAGCTTGTCGCCGCCGACGAAACAACGGGCTACCAGCAGCATGCCGGATTCCTGCCGGATGCCGGTCGCCAACTCGGCTACCAGGCGGCTCTTGCCCAGGCCGGGTCCGCCGGTGACCAATACGAATTTCGGCTGCCCGGGCCGGATCTGGCGCCACGACTGCAGCAGGGCGGCCAGCTCACCGGTCCGTCCGACCAGGGGAGTACGGCCGGTGCGGGCCGGTTGCGTCGGTGACCCGGAGGTAAGTAGCCGTTCGTATAGCGCGGTGGTCCGGCGGTCCGGGGTCACCTGCAGTTCGTTCTCCAGCACGCTGGCGCAGCGGTGGTAGACCCGGATGGCAGCGGCCCGGTCGCCGGCGGCCGAGGTCAGTTCAATCAGCTGGCGGTAACCGGACTCGTCCAGCGGTTCGAGCTCGACTCGTCGGCGGGCCCAGTCCACCGCGGCGGCCAGGTTTTCGGCCCTGCGTTCGGCCGTGGTCAGTTGGTCGAGCAACTCGATGGCCTGCCGGCGCAGCCGTTCGCGGTCCGGGAGCACCCAGTCCTCATCGAAGTCGGGCAGCAGCTCGCCGGTATAAGCGCTCACGGCGTGCGCGGCCAGCGGGCGGAACCGTTCGGAATTACCGGCCTGGCGGGCCAATTCCGCTAATTGCTCGAATTCCAGCAGATCGACCCGGGCCGGCGCGCTCGTGCGCCAACACACCGACGCCGCGTTGAAGTCGAGGTAGCTGTCGATGTCGGGCATGTTCAGCCGTAGCTGGTGCAATTCGCGGCGCAGGTTGGTCCGGGCCTGGCCCTGGCCTGAATCCGGCCAGAACAGGCCGGCCAGCCGCGATCTGGGTTGCGGGGTGCCGACGTGCAGGACGAGATAGGCCAGCAATCCCAGGGCGCGGCGGCCTTGCAATACACCGCCGCCACGGCCGTCGTAACTGACCCGTTGTTCCCCGAGCATCGTGATTGTGAGCACGACATCTCCCCCGTCGCCCTGACAGTAACGGCGGGCCCGGCCAGTGTCACTTGTCTATATCGCGCAGGGGTGGACATTCGCCCACCGGGCCCGGATGTCGGTCAAAACGGTTTCGGGAGCGGGGCGGCGGAATTCAGGATTTCCATCACACCCAACTGTATCCACATTGGACAGTACGCGGTGCGACGCCCGGATGTGGCCATTGTCGTTAGTTGTGGCCGATCGCCGGAATCGACAATGCTGTACCCGACTATGTCCTACGGAGATGAGGCGTCAGTGGGGCCGAGACAGAACGAGGCGACCGGTTTCCAAGAAGGGGCGCCGTACGACGAGACGATCGACCTGCGTACCGATTTCGTCATGGCGTACGGATTGAACGAGTCCACTCCCGAGCGGATCGAGCGCTGGCGGGCGGCCGGGTACCGCGTGCACCTGATGACCGGCATCTCGTGGGGCCAGTACCAGGACTATCTGGACGGGCGCTGGGACGGGCAACAGCATTGGGACGACGCGCAGACCGATGCCGAGGGCAAGCCGATCCTGCACGGCCACAGCCGCGATATCCCGTACATGGTGCCGACGTTCAGCTTCACCGAATACCTGATCGAGAAATTGCGACCGGTGATCGCACTCGGTGTTGAGGGCGTGCATCTGGAGGAGCCGGAGTTCTGGGCCCGGGCCGGATATTCCGAATCGTTCAAACGGGAATGGCAGGCGTATTTCGGTGAGCCGTGGCAACCGCCGCATGGCTCGGTCGAGGCGCATTTCCGGTCCGGTGTTTTGAAACAGCATCTGTTGTCACGCAGCCTGGACCGGGTCACCAGCGTGCTGCGGGATGAAGCGCTGGCCCAGGGGAGGGATGTGCGGTTCTACGTCCCCACGCACAGCCTGCTCAACTACACCCAATGGCAGATCGTCAGCCCCGAATCCCGGCTGCGGCGGCTGGTCGCGATCGATGGCGCCATCGCGCAGGTGTGGACCGGCACCGCCCGCACGCCGAACGTCTACGCCGGGGTGCGGGCCGAACGCACCTTTGAGACTGCGTACCTGGAATACGGGATCGCGCAGGACCTCACCCGCGGAACCGACCGGCGGATCTGGTTTCTGCACGACCCGATCGAGGACCACCCGGACCGTACCTGGGAGGACTACCTCGACAACTACCAGCGAACGCTGGTCGCATCGCTGCTGCACCCGGGCGTTTCCCGCTACGAGGTGGCGCCCTGGCCCAACCGCATTTTCAACCGGCCCTATCTGCGCGAAGGTTCCACCGAGCGGGTCCCGATTCCGGCCACCTCGGCCACGTCGTACCTGATCGCGATGAACACCCTGCGCGATATGGATCAGTCCGATGTGGAGTGGGCCTATTCGGGGCCTCGTATTGGCGTCGCGTTGTCTGATACCGCGATGTTCCAACGGTGGCGGCCGGGTTCGGCCGCTGGCACCCATTACGACGGACTGCAGAACGCGCTGGCGTTGGAGGGCCGGGAACAGTTGACGTTCTCCGCCTTTTACGGGCTGGCGATGCCGCCGCTGCGGGACGGGCAACGGATCTGCCCGGTGCAGCTGGAGAATCTGCTCGACGATCCAGGTGCGCTGGACGATATCGATGTCGTCGTTCTCAGCTACGAATTCCAGAAGCCCGCCAGCCCGGCGCTGCATTACGCACTGGCCGGGTGGGTGAATCGCGGCGGCGCGTTGCTTTACGTAGGCGACGGTTCCGATCCGTACCACGAGATCCGGGACTGGTGGACCGGGCGTTATCCCAGCTGTGCCCATCACCTGGCGGAGGCGCTTGGCGTCGACGTGGCCGGCGCGGGTATGCAGCACGTCGGTAAGGGTTGGGTGCGTTTCCTGGCCGCCGACCCGGCTACGTTCACCGAATCACCGGAAAAAGCCGACGAATTGTTGACGTACATTCGCGAGCTGGCCGAATCGACCGGGCACACCTGGGAATCGGGCCAGGGGCTGTCGGTACGCCGCGGGCCGTACCGAGCGGTGGCGGCGCTCGCCGGTGATCGTGAGATTCCAGGAACGTATCTCGATCTGCTCGACCCGGAACTCCCAGTGGTGCGGGACAAACGATTGGCCTCCGAAGGGGTGGCCTGGCTGCGCGACCTCGGTTACGACGACGTTCCGGTCCTGGCCTCGGCCGGCCGGATCCGGGATTGGAACGCTGGCGCTTTCGTCTGCGAGGCGCCCCGCGGAGTCGAGGTCACTACCGCGCTGCGGTCGGCGACCGCGCCGAACCAGGTGCTGGTGGACGGCGCGGGCACCGATCGTTGGCGCCACGACCCCGTCGCCGGTGTGCTGTGGATTCATCACCCCGGCGACCCGGCCGGAACCCGAATCGAATTACGAATCTGAGAATGAAGGACGTGAGAATTACGGGCCAGCGTGATACGGGTCGTTGTACGGGCTGGGCGGGTCTTCCAATACCTCGGGCTTGGGATAGGTCACGGCCTGTCCCGGGTGAATGACCTCGTCGTAAATGCCCGGCTGATGCGTGCTGGCTGAGCCGTCAATCGACTGCTGCTCTTCGTACACCACCTCGCCGTTCGGGCTGGTCGGTTCGTCGACCCGGCGGCGACGGGTAATGATCGCCGAGTGTCGACCGGAGCGGTAGAGCGCGATTCCCATTGCCGCCCAGACCACGCCGACCAGCATGAGTATCGCGCCGGTCATCTGCACGTTGAAACCAGACGGATGCCAATTGGTGGCGAACGCCAGGATCGCGCCCACGGTAAAGAGGAATACCCCGAATCCGATACGCATCTGGCAGCTCCCTCAGCCGTAAACAGTGCTGTCTCTACGTACCCGAAGCGTCCTCGCATACACCCCTTCGACGGGATTAGCCGGCGAAATATCAGCGGGCTTCGCGGACCACGTCGGCCGCCGCCTTGTCGGTCCGCAACCCCTGGAAACGGGGATGGCGCAGCTTGCCGTCGTCGGTCCATTCGGAGAAGCCGATCTGCCCGACCAGTTCCGGCCGCACCCAGTGCGCGCCGCGTTCCCGGACCGGCTCGGCGAACGGCGAATCGTCCTGCTCCAAGCTATCCAACTGTGAACGCAAGGAGCGCAGCAGTTCCCGGTTGTATCCGGTGCCGACCTTGCCGGCGTACCGCAGCTTTTTACCCTCGTAATAGCCGACCAACAACGCCCCAAACCCGGTCCGGGATCCCTGTGGCTCGGTGAATCCACCGATCACCATTTCCTGGTCCTTGACGCATTTGAACTTCAACCAGTCCGGGGATCGATGCCCCACGCGGTAACGGGAATTGGCGCGTTTGGCGATGATTCCCTCCCAGCCCTTCTCGCATGCTTCGGCGTAGAAGGCCTCCCCGTCGGTGTTGCGATGTTCGCTGTACCGCAGTGGATCTTCGAAATCGATCGTCTCGCGTAGTAATTGCTTACGGTCGCGCAGCGGGAACGCGGTGATGTCTTTGTCATCCACATCGAGCAGGTCGAACAGGTAGAGGAACACCTGGACACCGCTGGCCCGGATCTTGTCCGGGTGGGTCTGGTGGATGCGCGCCTGCAGCTTCTCGAAACTGGTCTGCTCGCCGTCGAACGCCACGATCTCGCCGTCTACGACGAACTGCTGGACCGGCTGCGCCGCGAACGCTTCGACGAGTTCGGGATAGCTGGCGTTCATGCTTTTGTGGTTACGGGAGAAGATCTCGACCCGGCTCCCGTTGCGGGCCACGATGGCCCGCACGCCGTCGAGCTTGCGCTCGTAGATCCAGCCCTCGTCGGAGAACCGATCCTCGGTCAACGTCGCCAGCATCGGCTCTCGCCACCCCGTTGTCATGCCGGCACATCTACCGTGTACGGCGGCCCGCGGCAAGCCAGCGGCGAACTTTTCCCTTTACGTGTCGTATTTTCCCTTACTGCTCCGATGCTATGAAACGGCCGGATTCACGCGCGACGGTGACAAACGCTGGGCGCTGGGTAGGACCGGACCCGTGGCCGAGCAAAGCAAGAGGACCGTCCTGGTCGCGTTGACCAGCAACGCTCTTATCGCCGTCGCGAAGATTGGCGTGGGCGTACTGAGCGGATCCAGCGCGATGTTGGCCGAAGGCGCGCACTCGGTCGCCGACACCACCAACGAGCTGTTCCTGCTCACCGCGCTGCACCGCAGCGCCAAACCAGCCGACAACGCCCATCCATTCGGATACGGCATGGAGCGCTTTTTCTGGTCGCTATTGGCTGCGGTCGGGATTTTTGTCTCAGGTGCGATCTTCTCGCTGTATCAGGGGATTAATGGGTTGTTGGATGGCGAGTCAGGTAGCGCCAGCCTGTTGCTGTCGTATCTCGTACTCGGAATCGGGTTCGTGGCCGAGGGCACGTCCTGGCTGACCGCGGTCCGTCAGCTGCGGCGGGAGGCCCATTCCAGCCACCGCGGGCTGGTCGAGCACATCAGGCGCAGTACGGATCCGACCGTGAAGACGGTGTTCTCCGAGGACTCGGCCGCCTTGATCGGTTTGCTGTTGGCTGCCATCGGGATCGGGTTGCATTACGCAACGGGGTCGTCGGCGTGGGATGCCGCCTCGGCGATCGCGATCGGACTGCTGCTGGCCTACGTCGCGTTCCGGCTTGGCCGGGGCACCAAGGAGCTGCTGATCGGGGCGGCGGCCGACCCCGAGCTACGCCAGCAGCTGTGGCGGGAGCTGGCGAACGTCACCGAGGTCGATGCGGTGGTCGAGGTGCTGACGATGCAATTGGCGCCGCGCGAGGTGCTGGTGGCGGCCCGGCTCGACCTGATGGACGGGCTCGACTCGGACGACGTGGAACGGGTCAGTGCGCATATCGACGCGGGCCTGCAGGCCCGGCATCCGGAGATCACGCAGGTTTTCCTGGATGCCACCCGAGCCTCGTCGGCCGAACGGGGTCGGTCCCGCCGTATCGCCGGGGCGTAAGCGCCGCTTATTAGCTGAAGTACGCCCATTAGCTGAAGTAGGCCCATTAGCTGAAGTAAGCAAGGCAGATGACTCCGAACACGACGCAGTAGATCGCGAACGGGGTCAACGTACGGGTCTGGAAATACCGGGTGAGGAAGCGAACCGAGATCAGCGCGCCAACGAACGCGGCAATGCTGCCGACCAGCACCTGGACGTGAATGCCATGACCGACCGGGCCCGCCAGCTCGGGCAGCTTGTAGACACCGGCGGCCAGAATGATCGGCGTGGCCAGCAGGAAGGCGAACCGGACCGCCTGCTCGTGATCCAGGCCGCGCAGCAGACCGGCGGCCATCGTGATGCCGGAACGGCTGATGCCGGCCAGCAGCGCCAGCGACTGGAAGGCACCGATCAGACCGGCATCGCGGCGGCTGAGCGTCGCCACCACACCGCGGTCGGCCTCTTCCGGGGATTCCGGCGTGGCCGCCTCGACTCGGGGGACCGCGCCGGTCGGAGCGGCGGCGTGCCGGCCGTGCCCTCCGCCGCCACCCGGTCCGCCCATCGCGGACGCGGCGCCAGCCGTATACGGGGCGTCGGCTGGATATGTCGCGTCGCCCGTGCCGCCGGCCGTGTATGCGGCGCCAGCTGCGTACGAGGGGTCAGATGCATACGGGTCAGATGCGTACGGGGCGCCGGCTGTGCGCGTGCCGTTGGCGTTTGGCCGGCCCATCGCGTGTGCGCCTCGGGCTGGCATTGCGGCCGGGATCGGTGCAACGCGACGGCGCAGCAGTTCGGCGCCGAACAGGATCAGCCCGTTGACCACCAGAAACGCCGATGCCGCAACCGGTTTGGCGAAGACCGTACGCAGCGTGTGTTCCAACGCCAGACCCAGAATGCCGGCCGGGATCGACGCGATGATGATCAGCCAGATCAGCTTCTCATCGACCGTACGGACCTGCCGCTGCGACAGCGTGCGGAAGAACGCCTTGATCAGCCGGACCCAGTCCCGCCAGAAGAAGCACAGCAGCGCCAGGGCAGTTGCGACATGCAACCCGACTATGAACGCCAGGTACGGCGATTGGTCCTGCGTTCCTTGCGTGACCAGTTGCCGCCACGAGCCGCCGACCAGGGCCGGTACGAGTACCGAGTGACCGAGGCTGGAGATCGGGAACAGCTCGGTGACGCCCTGCAGCAGGCCGATCGTGATTGCCTGCAGGTAGGTCAGGTGGCTCATGGCGGAATGTCCCCCCGGTTATTCGGATTGCGGACGGGTCGGTTGCGACGGGCTACTCGGGGTCGGTGGCACTGGGCCATTCGGTCGGAGCCGCCGCTTGGTTGGCATGCCGTCCAGCGGTCTCGTCCGTGTGCTGCGCAGCGCTCTGCTCCGCGGTGGTCGCGTAGCCGCGCTTCGCAGGGACGCTGCCGCCCGCGGCCGCCCCGGGACGGCTGCGTCGGTAGTGCACGACGAGAGCGGCCACGATCAGGACCACGACGATCGCGGCGATGAGGTAGGTCGGGCCCTTGAAGTCGTCGGCGACGGTGTGCCAGTTGGCGCCGATCTCGTAGCCAGCGATCGCCAGCCCGGCGGTCCACGGAATGACTCCGGCGAGCGTGTAGATGCCGAACCGCACTGGGTTCATCTCAGCCACGCCGGCCGGCAGCGAGATGAACGTACGAATGACCGGCAGCAGCCGGGCGAAGAAGACCGACGCCGAGCCGTGTTTGTCGAACCAGCGTTCGGCTCGGTCCAGGTCTTCGTCGCGCAGCCGAATCGCTCGCCCCCACCGGTGCCAGGCCGGCTGGCCCGCGTACCGCCCGACGGCGTAGGCGATATAGCTACCGACCACGTTGCCGACGACCCCGGCGACGATCACGCCCACCAGGTTCAGGTGGGCGCCGGCCACCGCGCCGCCGGCCGCGGCGCCGCCACACAGCATGGTCAGCTCGGACGGGATGGGGATGCACGCGGACTCGGCGACCATCAACAGGAAGATCGCGAAGTAGCCGTACGTGACTATGAAATGCTGCACGCTGCCGTCCCCTTGAGTGTGAGGTGGTCAGCCTATACTACAAATTTGTAGTAGGTGTCCCGGGTGGGCACATCGACTGGCACATTAACTGGGGCGCGATGCTAGCGGGTACGTCGTGCATTGCGGATCGGGTCGTTCGATGTTGACGGTATCGGTTGGGGACGGCGCCCGCGGCTGAACCAGGCGCCTCGCGCGTGCGGCGACCGATTCGGCCGCATTTACCCGAGTGGCATCCGGGCAAAACCCGTGTGCACTATTTCACCGGGGTCGGAATTGCCGAGCTAATTTCCTGTCACACAATCTGCGTGATTACGTCGACAATCGCGGTTCGCGAGAAATCCGAATTCTCGTACCGCATTTCTGAATCGAGTTCGGACCACAGTGCTCGACGTATCCACAGGAGGCGTACGTTCGGTGGAACTGCTAACCGGCGCCTTCAGCGAAGGGACCGCAGCGCATGACCCGGACCAATCACCGGCAGAATGCGACAGCCGCGCAGGGCAGCGATAACCGTCGCTGGTGGACACTCACCGCGGTCTGCCTCGGCACATTCATGCTGCTGCTGGATATCACGATCGTGAACGTCGCATTGCCCGACATACAAAAGGATCTGCACAGCAGTTTTTCCGGCCTGCAATGGGTCGTCGACGCGTACGCGCTGACCCTCGCGGCATGCCTGCTCACCGCTGGATCGTTAGCCGATCTTTTCGGCCGAAGGCTGCTCTACCTGGTCGGCGTCGCCGCGTTTTCGGTGGCGTCGCTGCTGTGTGGGTTGGCCACGAACCCGCTGTTCCTGCAGATCGCGCGCGGTGCCCAGGGCGTGGGCGGCGCGATCATGTTCGCGGTGTCGTTGGCATTGCTGGCCGACGCGTTCCGTGGGAAAGATCGTGGTTTGGCCTTTGGCATTTGGGGTGCGATTACGGGCCTGGCGGTCGCGATCGGCCCGTTGGTCGGTGGCCTGCTGACGTCGGGCTTGTCCTGGCGGTGGATATTCTTCGTCAACCTGCCGATCGGCGCGGTGGCGCTGGCCATCACGTTCAGTCGGGTGCAGGAGTCGCGTGATCCGCGGCCGCGTCGGCCGGACTGGCTGGGTTTCATCTCGTTCACCGCGGCGCTGTCGTTCCTGGTGTTCGCGTTGATCGAGTCGAGCAGCCGCGGCTTCACCGACAGTCTGGTGTTGGGGTGCTTCGCCGCATCGGGGGTGTTGTTGGCGGCGTTCGTCGGGTTGGAGATGTTCTGCCCGCAACCGATGTTCGAGTTGGCGCTGTTCCGTAAACCGACGTTCACCGGCGGATCGATCGCGGCGTTCGGTCTGTCCTCGTCGATCTTCGCGATGCTGCTGTACCTGACGCTCTACCTGCAGGACGTGCTTCGGTACTCCGCGTTGGGCACGGGTCTGCGGCTGTTGACGGCATCGGCCGGGATCTTCGTGGTCGCCGGCATTGCCGGGCGGCTGTCGTCGAAAATCCCGGTGCGGTACCTGATCGGACCCGGGCTGCTCATAGTGGCGGCATCGTTGTTCCTGATGCGCGGGCTTACCGCCAACTCGTCCTGGACGCACCTGGCTCCCGGGCTGGCGCTGGCTGGCGTCGGCGTCGGGCTGATCAACCCGCCGCTGGCCTCGACCGCGATCGGGGTCGTGCCACCGCGGCAGGCTGGCATGGCCTCGGGCATCAACTCGACATTCCGTCAGGTCGGCATCGCGACCGGTATCGCGCTGCTGGGTTCGCTGTTCGCTTCGCGCGTGGGCCGGGCGATTGTTGGTCAACTGGCCCGGGTTGATCTGCCGCCCGGTCAGAAGTCCCAGGTCGCCACGTCGCTGACCAACGGCCAGCTGAGCTCCACGCTCGGGAAGCTACCGCCGGCCCAGCGCGGTCCGGTCGCGGTGGCGGCCCGCTCGGCGTTTACCACCGGGCTCGATCACATTCTGTTGGTTGCCGGGATCATCGCGTTGGTCGCCGGGGTGCTGTCGCTGATCTTGATCCGGCCGCAGGACTTCGACCGGTCGGAGGACGAGCTGGCACCGGTGCAGGAAGCGCGGGCCGGCAGCGCCGTCGGTACGGAAGGCGCGGTTGGCACGGAGGGCGCGGTCGGTACGGGAGGTGCCGCCGGGTAGCCGTTGGGCCCGGTAAGCAATCGGTGCAGGCCGGCGAGTCTCTGTTGTGTGGGGCCTGACGCGCGACTGTCCGCGGGCACCGATTACCGGCGCGTTCGTTCCCGCAGCGCGTGTCAGCCTTGACGCGGGCGCGGAAGTATCGCCGCACAGCGAAGTGTCGTTCCAATTCGGCGCACGATCGACCGCAACCGCGCGCCGATTTGGCATCTACGACTCCGGTCCAGACCGCGCCGGCGCTCGCCCTTCCTCGCTACGGGTTATCCGCTGGGGAGGCCGGGCTGGTCGTGCATGGTGTTGCGCCGCGGTTGTTGCCGCGGGTCGAGGATTGCTGGCGGTATGACGTGCGGAATGCCTTTGAGGAAGGTGATCTGCCAGTGTTCGTGGTGCACGATCCAGTGATGGCTGTGGCATAGCAACGCGAGGTTGTTTAGCGCGGTCGGTCCGCCGTCGGACCAGTGTTTGACATGATGTGCTTGGCACCAGGCCGCCGGTGACGTGCAGCCAGGATGGATGCAGCCGATATCGCGCGCGACGAGAGCCCGGCGAATTCCTGTCGGAATGGTTCGGGTGGCTCGGCCGATATCGAGCGGTTCGCTGTGGGATCCGAGGACGATGGGGATCACTGCCGCGTCGCAGGCGATGCGGCGGGCTGCTTCGGCGGTGATCGCAGCTCCGGTGCCCAGTGTTCCGGTACCCGGACGTCGTAACGTCTCATCGGGTTGCTTGCCGCGCAGGTCATCCAGCGTAATCGTCACTGTGACGTGCGGTTTCTCCCCGCCAACAGCGGGCAGTCCGCCATCGGCCAGCATCCGATCGCACATCTCGACGAGCGCGTCGGCCAGCCGCCGGCTGCGAGATCGGGAATCTGGCACGCCATCCTGAGCGGGCTGCGGTTGGGCGAAGGCGCCGAGCGCGGCTTGCACGGTGGCGGAAGCTTCGGAATCGAGCCGTCCGCGAACATGATCCATACCGCCCACATCGCGGCGGAAGACCAGTTCCCGGCGGTCCGGCTTGTCCTCATCCAAAGTGCCGTCCGGATCGAGCACGGCGTGCAATCGTTTGGCTAATACGCGGACGCGACGCGGGTCCATGTCGCGGGACTGGTCGGCCAGGAATTCCTCCGCACCAGCCCGTTCCGTCGGATCGACCGCCGACGGGAGTTTCTGCATGGCTTCGCCGATCACCCGCACATGCTCGGTCGAGAGGACACCCTCGGAAGCAGCGGCCGCGGTGGCCGGCAGTTCTGGTTCGAGAATCTCGCCCGAGACGTTCACCGAGCCGACTAATTGCTGCGCCGAGCGGACCCGGGCCTTCGCTTCGCCGGGTGAGAGGCGTAACCGCGCCTGCAAGAACGCTTCGGTGGATAAGCCAGCCTGCTGCCCAGCGATATCCCGGTCATGAAAATCCGCCAACTCCCGCGACCGAGCGAACTCCAACAGCCGAAACGCCGACTCCATTCCTTCCAGAGAATCGGCTAAGTCCTGACCCGACAACCGCCAATATTCCGCCTCGACCAACCCCTTCACGACAGCATGCAACGACCCGATCAGATCCACCACGGGAACCGGGCCGACGCTCGTCGTGCTGCTCATACCCAAAACTCTAGAACGACCTACCGACAAAAACCGGTCCCCAGAACGACCCGAACAAAAGAATTACTTTCGGTCGCTGAATCGTCACAATCCGCGCCACATAGGCGATCCAAGTCGATGCAGGGACGGCAAAGAATCAGGCGCACGTATGGCGGCCGCAGAATTCGATCCATAGTGGACGGACGGAGTTGAACGAGGCGGCGGGAGATTTGCCCACGGGATCACCCGGGATTCTGGGCGGGGATTCGCCGGGGTTGTGGCTGGGCATTTACTTGCGGGTC
>JBEDUI010000221.1:0-21952 GCA_040414495.1 Mycobacteriales bacterium | reverse complement strand
CGTAGCCGCGTTCCAGCAGCGCGGTAGCCAGTGCCTTGGCGTTGGCCACCACCTGCTGGGCGTAGCTGCGGAAGGCCGGCTGGGCTGCCTCGTGCAGCGCGACCGCGATGCCCGCCGTGGTGTGGTTGTGCGGGCCGCCCTGCAGGCCGGGAAACACGGCTTTGTCCAGTGGCGACGCGTACTCGGCGGTGGACATGATCATGGCGCCGCGCGGGCCGCGCAGCGTCTTGTGCGTGGTGGTGGTGATCACCGGCGCATAACCGACCGGCGACGGGTGCACGCCACCGGCGATCAGCCCGGCGATGTGCGCGATGTCGGCCACCAGGATCGCGCCGACCTCGTTGGCCACCTCGGCGAAGAACGGGAAGTCGATGATCCACGGGATCGCGGTGCCGCCACAGAAGATCACCTTGGGCCGCTCCCGGCGGGCCAGGTCCCAGACCTGGTCCTGGTCGAGCCGGCCCGAGCCGGCCCGCACCCCGTACTGCACCGAGTGGAACCACTTGCCGGTGGCGGACACCGTCCAGCCGTGGGTGAGGTGCCCGCCCATCGGCAGCGCCAGACCCATCACGGTGTCGCCGGGCTCGGCGAACGCGAGGTAGACGGCCAGGTTGGCCGGGGAGCCGGAGTACGGCTGGACGTTGGCGTGCTCGACGCCGAACAGCGCCTTGGCCCGGTCGATGGCCAGCGTCTCGATCGGGTCGATCAGTTGCTGACCCTCGTAATAGCGACGCCCGGCGTACCCCTCGGAGTACTTGTTGGTCAGCACGGTGCCGGAGGCTTCGAGGACGGCCTGGGATACGTAGTTCTCCGACGGGATCAGCTTGATCGTGCTGAACTGCCGGAGCGCTTCGGCCTCGATCAGCTCGGCGAGGCCGGGATCGGCGGCGGCCAGCTCCGGGATCTGCGGGATGTGCATCGGTCCTCCTGCGGATCTGCGATGGCGAACACCCAGGCGCACGGTGCTCGGCCGACGGCTCGCTCCCCGGTGGTCTCTTCCACCCGCGCACGCCAGTTGCGAGGTGGCCAGTCTAGGACACGCGTGGCGGCTGGCTTACCGGTAGCGTCATGACCCAAGATCGGGGCATTCGTGACGTAAGAGAGGGGACCGCAGGTGAAAGCGCTGCCGGCAGGGGTGACCGTCGCGCTGGCGACGCCGTTGGGCCCGGATGGCTCGCTCGATGAGGCTGGGTTGGACCGGCTGGTATCCCGGGTTCTGGATGCGGGCGTGGTGGGGATCAGCCCGCTCGGCTCGACCGGTGAGGGCGCCCGGCTCTCTATGACAACGCGGCACCGGGTCGTGGCCGGGGTACGGTCCCGGGTCCCGGCCGGGTTCCCGGTGATCGCCGGCCTGCCGGTCACCACACTGGACGCGGCCCGTACGGAATTGGCGGAATTGGCCGAATCAGGCGCGGATGCTGCCCTGGTCGCCGCGCCGTCGTACTACCCGGCCACCGACTCCGACGTGGAGAACCTCTATACGTCGTTGGCCGAGGATTCACCGCTGCCGCTCGTGGTTTACAACATTCCGTCGATGACCGGGGTTCGGGTCGCGCCCGAGGTGTTAGGCACGTTGGCCCGCCATCCGGGCATCATCGGGATCAAGGACAGCAGCCGGGACCTGGAATATCTGCAGGCGGCGCTGATCGCCTGCGAGGGCGCGGATTTCACCGTGCTGACCGGCAGCGACAGCATGCTGTTGGCCAGCCTGATGATCGGCGCGGCCGGCACGATCGCGGCCAGCGCGAACCTGGTGGCCGACATGGGTGTGCAGGTCTATGAGGCGGTGCGGCGGGGCGACTACGCGGCGGCCCGGGAGGCGCAGCAGCGGTTGTTCGCCGTGGTGATGGCGTGCCGCCGGGGTACGCCGCCGGGCGGGTGGAAGGCCGCGTTGGAAATCGCCGGCGTCTGCTCGGGCCGGTTGGCCGCGCCGGCCAGTCGGTTGCCTGACGAAATCTACAAGCAGATCGAGGACGATCTGGCCCGACTGCTTCCCGCGGGGGTGTGATCGGCGGTGCCTGACGTCGAGGTGGCGGTACACCGGCCGGCCCAGTTGGCCGAGTGTCCACTGTGGGATGAGACCCGCAAATGCCTGTGGTGGGTGGATATTCCGGCCGGCGCGTTGCATCACTACGACCCGGCCGCACGTAAGGACGAGGCCGAGAACCTGGATGTGCAGCTCGCCGCGGTCGCGCTGCGCCGTAATGGCGGGATGATTGCCGCGGCCGACAAGGGTTTCGCGTCCTATCAGGACGGTGCGCTGGAGTGGATCGGAAAGGTCGATTCCGGTACCCGGATGAATGACGGTAAATGCGATCCGGCCGGGCGTTTTCTGGCCGGCACGATGGTGTCCGAAGACGAGCCGGGCGCGGCCGCGTTTTATCGGCTCGAAGGCGGCGAGATATCGCAGTTGTTCGGTGGCGTCACAATTTCCAACGGCCTTGGTTGGAGCCCGTCGGGCGACACGATGTATTACGTCGATACGCCATTACGTCGCATTGACGCTTTTGATTACGACGTGTCGAGCGGGCGACTGGATAACCGCCGTACGTTCGTCGATCTGGCC
Organism: Mycobacteriales bacterium; assembly: GCA_040414495.1. Classification (GTDB taxonomy): domain Bacteria; phylum Actinomycetota; class Actinomycetes; order Mycobacteriales; family QHCD01; genus DATAVB01. The sequence continues at coordinate 19,386 of JBEDUI010000221.1, read as the reverse complement.
GAGGTACCGGGCGCGCCCGACGGTCTGACCGTTGACGCCAAGGGCGCGGTCTGGGTCGCGATGTCCCGCGGCGGGGCGTCGGTCCGGCGGTTTATGCCCAGCGGCCGGCCGGACCGGATGGTGGCGATGCCGGTCCCGAACGTCACCAGCCTCACGTTCGGTGGCGCGGATCTTGATGAGCTGTACGTCACCAGTTCCCGGCACACGCTGGGGGAGAAGGTGGTCGCGGCCTATCCGTTGGCTGGCTGTGTTTTCCGGGTCCGGGGCCTGCGGGTGCAGGGGCTGCCGGCGGCTCGGTACGCAAGCTGATTTTCGCCACTGTTTTGACCGATCTCGGTCGTCGCCCTCAGAGCCCCGGCTGTCGTATCTTCTTGGCATGGCACCGATACCAACCGACCTGACCCCCGAGCTCTTCGAGTACGTTGTCGCGCATTCCGGCCAGCTCGATGAGGTGGCGGAATCGCTGATCGCCGACACCCAGGCGCTCGGCGGCGCGGCCGGACTGCAGATCTCGCCGGACGAGGGCGCGTTTCTGACCCTGTTGACCAAGCTGCTCGGCGTACGCGATGCGCTGGAGATCGGGACGTTCACCGGTTTCTCCGCGCTGTGTATTGCCCGCGGGCTCGCGCCGGGCGGCCACCTGATCTGCTGCGACGTGAGTGACGAGTGGACCACGATCGCCCGTAAGCACTGGGCCGCGGCCGGCCTGTCCGACCAGATCGAGCTGCGGCTCGGGCCCGGTGTCGAGACGCTCCGGGCGATGCCGGCCGAGCCGTCGTACGACCTGGTATTTCTCGACGCCGACAAGCCCGGGTACCCGGACTACTGGGAGGAGATCGTGCCGCGGGTCCGTCCCGGCGGCGTGATCCTGGTCGACAATGTCTTTTACCACGGCTCGGCGGTCGACCCGTCGGCGAATGATGCCGGCACGCTGGGAATCCGGGCGCTCAACGAACGGGCGCGGACCGACGAGCGGGTCGAGGCGACCATGTTGACGATTTCCGACGGAATTCTGCTGGCCCGTAAGCGCTGAGCGGCTGCTGGTTTCTCCGCCGGGTCAGGTTGTGGTGCCGGCCGGCGTGCCTTCAGCTTTGCGGGTGCCTAGGTCCGCGCGACCTGTGACTCTGCTCCAACGGGTGGAGCAGAGTCACAGTCGGCGAAGAGGCCACCGAAAAGGTGCCGGCCGGATTGATATTCAGCCGGCCAGAATGTCGTCGGCGTCGACAATCGTGTAGGCGTACCCCTGTTCGGCCAGGAAGCGTTGCCGGTGCGCGGCGTACTCCTGATCGATCGTGTCCCGGGAAACGACCGTATAGAAATGCGCGGTCTTTCCCTCGGCCTTCGGGCGCATGATCCGGCCCAGCCGCTGCGCCTCCTCCTGCCGCGAGCCGAAGGTGCCCGACACCTGGATCGCGATCGCGGCCTCGGGCAGGTCGATCGAGAAATTCGCCACCTTGGATACGACCAGCGTCGAAATCTCCCCGGTCCGGAACGCGTCGAAAAGACGTTCCCGTTCTTTGTTCGTCGTCGAGCCTTGAATTATCGGTACGTTCAATTCCTCGCCGAGCTCGTCGAGCTGGTCCAGATACGCCCCGATCACCAGCACCTGGTCCTCGGAATGCCGCTCCACCAGGCGTTTGACGACCGCGAGCTTGGTGTGTGCGGTCGCTCCGACCCGATAGCGTTCCTCCGGCTCGGCCGTCGCGTACGTCATGCGTTCGGCGTCGGTGAGGGTCACCCGGACCTCGGTGCAGTCAGCCGGCGCGATCCACCCCTGCGACTCGATGTCCTTCCACGGCGCGTCATAGCGTTTCGGCCCGATCAGGCTGAATACGTCGCCTTCCCGGCCGTCCTCGCGCACCAACGTCGCGGTCAGACCGAGCCGGCGGCGGGACTGCAGATCCGCGGTCAGCCGGAAAATCGGCGCCGGCAACAAATGCACCTCGTCGTAAACGATCAGACCCCAGTCCCGGGAATCGAACAATTCCAGGTGCCGGTATTCGCCTTTCCGCCGCGTGGTCATCACCTGATACGTGGCGATCGTGACCGGTCGGATTTCTTTACGTTCCCCGGAATACTCGCCGATTTCCTCTTCGGTCAGCGACGTGCGGGCGATCAGCTCGCGTTTCCATTGCCGACCGGCCACGGTATTCGTCACCAGAATCAGCGTCGTCGCCTTGGCCTCGGCCATCGCGGCCGCACCCACGAGCGTCTTCCCGGCGCCACACGGCAATACGACCACACCGGAGCCGCCGGCCCAGAATCCCTCGACCGCCTCTTTCTGATACGCCCGCAACGTCCAGCCGTCCTCGGCCAGCTCGATCGGATGCGCTTCCCCGTCGACATAGCCGGCGAGATCCTCGGCCGGCCAGCCGACCTTCAGCAGCGCCTGCTTGAGCCGACCACGTTCGGACGGGTGTACGACGACGGTGTCATCGTCGATCCGGGCGCCGAGCATCGGCGCGATCTTCTTCTGCCGCAATATCTCTTCGAGCACGGCCCGGTCGAGCGCGACCAGAACGAGGCCGTTGGCCGGGTCCTTCTGCAGCTGCAGCCGGCCATATCGATCCATCGTGTCGGCCACGTCGACCAACAGCGCGTGCGGCACGGCGTACCGGCTGTACCGGACCAGCGCGTCGACGACCTGCTCGGCGTCGTGGCCGGCGGCCCGGGCGTTCCACAGACCGAGCGGGGTCAGCCGGTAGGTGTGCACGTGCTCGGGCGAGCGCTCCAACTCGGCGAACGGGGCGATGGCCGTACGCGCGTCGCCGGCCAGCTCATGATCGACCTCGAGCAACAGGGTTTTGTCCGACTGGACGATCAATGGGCCATCAGTCACGAGGCATCCTTCCCGGCGGGACGTGTTGCGTACAGCGACCTGGGTCGCGGAGCCATTGTCCCCTCCCGCGCGGGGAAGGCGGCCCCAGGAGGCAAACGATCCCGGGGCGCCCAGGCTTCCCGATCAGCCGACATACCAGACGAGGCCGTCCCGCAGGTCGTCCGCGTCACCGTTCCGCAGCGCCGGCAGCGCCTGCTGCAGCGCGAACGTCGCGGCGTACACCCGGGCTCTCGCGACCAGGTCCGGGGCGATTGCGGAGGCCGCCGGCCAGCCGACCGTGACCGCGATCGAGGCCAGGTCGGCCGCCGGGTCGCCCAGGTGCGCCCCGTCCCAGTCCAGTACGCCGACCAGCCGGCCCTCGGTGAAGCGCAGGTTGGTCCCGCCGAGATCGCCGTGCACGAGGGTCGCACGCGCGGCCGGCAGCCCGAGCAGCTGATCCAGCTCGCCGCTGGCCCGGTCGCGGCCGCGGGCCGACATCAACGGAAAGAGCTCGTTCCGTACTCCGGCGGCAAAGGCGGGCCAGTCCGGGGCCGGCGCCAGATCCGCCAGAGAATCCACAGTGGACATTCGTTTCAACAATGCGGTGAAATCATCGATCGGGACTGTCCACTCCGGACGCCAACGCCCACCCGGCAGATACGACTGGACCGCGAATGCCTGTCCGAGCGGGAGATCGAGCCGACTTCCGGGCAACGATCTGGGCACGGTTACGCCGACGTCGAGGTGTTCGAGCAGGCGAACGGTCCGGGGCAGCTCGGCCAGGGCAGCCGGAGTACGGGGAAAGCGCAGCACCTTTTCCGTACCCACAATGACGACCGCGTTGAACTGCCCGCGTTCGATCCGGCAGCGCTCGGGATCCACACCGGCTAGGGCGTAATAGTCGGTCACTCGGTCGGCAACTTGTCGTCTTCGAGCAGCGCGACCGACGTGATGCGATGCAGGGAGAACGTCCGGTTTTCCGAATTCTTGTGGTCGAAGCCCTGCACGAACCCACCGCCGACCGAGATCGGCTCGACGATCCGTTGCGATGCGGCGCCCTGCGCGTTGACGTACCCGAGCCAGACCGACAGCCCTTCCCGGGCCGCGCGCTGTAGCAGCGCCAGCGTGGAGGCGGTCGTGACGCCCGGGACGTTGCTGACTCCGCTGCGCCGGGCCCGGCGGGCCGCCTCGTCACCGGCCCGGACCTGACGGACCACGGTCGCGATCTGCTCGTCGGTCGGGACCGGCGGGCTCACCGCGCGAGTGGCCTGGCGCGCCCGGATCGCGGCCCGCCGCTCCTCCGGGTGGCTGACCACGACCGCGCCGTCGGGCGACTCGGCGACCGGGGCGTATCCGTGTGCCCGCAACACGTCCAGTAGTTCGCCCACCGGTGACCGGGACAGCAGGACGGTCGGCGCGATCCGGCGTAACCGCAGCAGATCCAGGCCACGGTCGGCGACCATCGCGGCCAGCACGGCCTGGTCGTCGCTGCGCAGGTACGCCGCCGCGGCACCAACGCGGAGCGCGCCGTGCCGGCGGGCGACGTCGTCGATCAGGTACGTCAACGCCTGCGGCACCGGGGTGCGGGACCGCTTGCGGAAGAACTCGTGCAGGTCATCAGCCGACCGGCCGGCGTCCATGGCCCGGCGAACCGTCGGCTCCCCGACCCGGTAGACAGTGGCGCCGCCGGAGGACTCGATATCGCCCACCAGCGCCATTTCCCGGGCCAGCTCCGGCTCCAGCGGGCCGGGCGCGACCACGGTCAGGTCCGCCTGGCACAGCACGTAGTCGATCGGTTCGGGCAACGCACCGGCGATGGCCCGGGCCGCGTCTCCACCGGCCAGCAACTCGGCGCCGAACGAGGCCAGGCCGCCGCGTCCGGTCACGCCGATCGTCTCGGCCTCGCCCAGCACGGTCCCGACCACGGCCCGGAAGTTCGGGCCGCTGCGCCGCGGCGCGAGCCAGTGCAGCAATTCGGTCAGCTCGTCCGGGTTCGGGGCCGACCCGGCCGGCGCCTCGGCCAATGCGTCGAGCACCCGCCGTCGGGTGACCGGCGCGCTGGTCCGGCCGACTTCGAACGACAGCGCCGCGATCGCCTTGTCCCGGTCGTCCCGTTGCCCGATCAGGGCCGGCATCCGCGGCATGTTCAGCCACGCCTCGGCCAGCTGCGCCCACCGGGTCTGCGGCGGCGCGGTGGTCCACAGGTCGTAGTCCGGCGTCGGCAGCCACTCCGGCTCGATGCTGCCGCTGACCGCCAGCAGTCCGGCGCTGTGCGCCACCTCGAGCAGCAGCCCGGTGTCGGATTCCGATACGTCCAGGTCGCGTGCGATCCGGCGTAGGTCGCGGACACCGAGGCCGCCCGAACGCAGCGCCCGCGGTGGGTTCGCCGCGATCTGGTCCAGCAGCGATTCGACCAGCCGCAGTACGGTGACCGCCTGCCCGGCCGCCACATCGTCCACAGTGGAACGTCCGAGGTCGCGAGTGGACGGTTGCGGGCGTACCGCCTGGGATGGGCCGAGTGGATGCTCGCCGCGTATCGCCAGTCCGACCTCGCGGGGCAGTTCGACCGTGCTCGGCTCGACCGCGATCAACAGCGCGCGGGCCAGGAGCCAACGCACCGGCGTCTGCGGCACATCCGGGGTGACCGGACGTTGCGCGTCCTGCACGGTGCCCAGCGGAGGGCCGCCCGCCAATTGATTCAGGACGGCCCGTTCCTGCTCGCCGGCGCTGTCCAACAGGGCGCTGAGCCGGGCCGGATCGGCGATGTACCCGGCAACGGCGGCCGCGGCGGCCGTGGCCCCCGGCTGGTCGGGCAGGTCCAGAGCGGCCGCGATCGGCCGCAGCTGGGTCAGGTCGTAATTCGCCACCGTCGTGGCGATCGGGCGACCCAGTCCGGCCGGGTGCTGGCCGACCGCATCGCGTACACCGCTGCTGACGTGCAGTGCGTCGTCCTCGCCCCAGACCAGAACCAGCTCGACGAGCCGGTCCACCGCCGCCCGGACCTGCGCGTCGGATGCCTCCAGCCGGGCTCGTACCGTGGCAAATGAGGGCGGTTCCTCATCGACCAGTACGGCGTCGAGGACCTGCAGGGTGAAGGCGTCCAGCGCGTCCAGTGCCCGCAGGGCCGAGAGCCGGACCGTCGCGCGGCTGGCTACGACACCCAGGTCGGCCGGCGCCGGCACGGCGATATCGGGCCGCCCACGAAATAATGCGGCCAGCTGCTCGTCGGATCGGGTACGCAGCCACTCGACCAGGCGGTGGGGCTGACCTGACGCGCTCATCGTGTCCACGGTAGTGCAGATACGGGGTCGCGCGGACACTGCTGGCGCGATGCGGCACACTGAGCGCCCAGCCGTACGAATCGGGAGGCGGTGCACATGGCTCGTCGGCAACGACGCACGAGCGCGCTCAAGCACAAGGATCCGACGTGGCCGGTCGAAGACGGGCAGAACGCGGTGTCGGAGTTCGCGGCCGACCTGGCGGGTGCACTCTCGCCGTTCGGTGAGGCGCCCGAGTTCCCGCTGCCGGTCGAGTCGTTGAGCTACGACCACCCCGGTCCGGAGGACCGCCCCAACCGCTGAGGCGGTTGCCCGCCGCGGATGGCGGGTGGACGATGCCGGTACGAGATCTCCCCGTGGGAGGCGCCGGTGTCAACGGATCTGTCGTACGCCTCAGGAGTGTCCGCGAAACCGCTGCTCGGCGACACGATCGGCGCCAACTTCGACCATACGGTGGACCGCTTTGCCGAGCGGGAGGCGTTGGTGGATTGCGCCGCCGGTCGTCGGTTCAGTTACGCCGATCTGGCCGCTTCGGTCAGTGATTGCGCGCTCGGTCTGCTCGCGGCTGGCATCACGAAAGGCGACCGGGTCGGCATCTGGGCGCCGAACTGCAGCGAATGGGTCGTACTGCAATACGCCACGGCGAAGATCGGCGCCATTTTCGTCACGATCAATCCCGCGTACCGTTCGCACGAACTGCGGTACGTGCTGAATCAGGCCGGTATTCGTTTGTTGGTGAGCGCGCCGGCGCACAAATCGAGTGACTACCGGGCCATGGTGGCCGAGGTCCGGCCGCATTGCCCCGAATTGGAGCGGGTGATTTTTCTCGGCGACCCGGATTGGGAAACCTTGCTCGTCACCGGGGCCGAGGCCGCGATCGCCGACCTGGCCGAAATAGAGCCGACATTGTCGGCCGACGATCCGATCAATATCCAGTACACCTCCGGCACGACCGGGTTTCCCAAAGGTGCGACGTTGTCGCACCACAACATTCTCAACAACGGCTTTTTCGTCGGCGAATTGTGCCGCTACACCGAGGCGGACCGGATCTGCATTCCGGTGCCGTTTTATCACTGCTTCGGCATGGTGATGGGCAATCTGGCCGCGACCAGCCACGGCGCCTGCATGGTGATCCCGGCGCCGTCGTTCGATCCGGCCGCGACATTACGGGCCGTACAACAGGAACGATGTACGTCTTTATACGGCGTACCGACGATGTTTATTGCCGAATTGGGGCTGCCCGATTTTTCCGCGTACGACCTGTCGTCGGTACGCACCGGAATCATGGCTGGCTCGCCCTGTCCGGTCGAGGTGATGAAACGGGTCATCGGCGATATGGGCATGACCGAGGTGACGATCTGCTACGGGATGACCGAGACATCGCCGGTGTCGCTGCAGACCCGTACCGACGACGAATTCGACCGCCGGGTGTCCACTGTGGGCACTGTGCATCCGCACCTCGAGGTCAAGGTGATCGATTCGTTGACCGGCGTCACCGTGCCGCGCGGCGAGCCGGGCGAATTATGCACCCGCGGGTATTCGGTGATGCTCGGCTATTGGGAGGAGCCCGAGCAGACCGCGGCCGTAATCGACGCGGCCCGGTGGATGCACACCGGCGATCTGGCCACAATGGACAGTGTTGGTTACGTGAACATCGTCGGGCGCGGCAAGGACATGATCATCCGTGGTGGCGAGAACGTGTATCCGCGCGAGGTCGAGGAATTCCTTTATACGCATCCGGATATCCTCGATGCCCAGGTGGTCGGCGTTCCTGATGAGAAATACGGCGAGGAGCTGATCGCCTGGATCCGGTTGCGCACCGGCGCGTCCGAGCTGACGGCCGAGGGATTACGCGAATTCTGTCAGGGGAAGCTCGCGCATTACAAAATCCCGCGGTACGTACATATCGTCGATGAATTCCCGATGACCGTCACCGGCAAGGTGCGCAAGGTGCAGATGCGAGAGGATTCGATCGGCCTGCTGGGGCTGCAGGAGCAGGCCGCGCGCCGACACGCCTGAGCCTTGTCCGGGACCGGACAGGATTGCAAGCCAGATCACGTTCAATTCGCGCGGAGACGTAATCGCCGTAGGCTCGGGACGTGACCTTCGTACTTCACGATGAACTGACCGCCCGACTGGCCGACCTCGACGCGCGGCTCCGGGCCGCCGGCAGCGTGCTGGTCGCGTTCTCCGGCGGTGCGGACTCCGCGTTCCTGCTGGCCGCGGCCGTACGGGCGCTGGGACCGGACCGGGTCGCGGCGGCCACCGCCATATCGGCCAGCCTGCCGGCCACCGAACTGGCCGACGCGAAGGCGTTCGCGGCCGAACTCGGGGTGCGGCACGAGACGGTCGACACCGACGAGATGAGCCGGGACGGGTACCGGGCCAACGCCGGCGACCGCTGCTACTTCTGCAAGGCCGAACTGCTCGACGTGCTCGGCCCGACGGCGGAGCGGCTCGGGCTGGCCACGGTCGCGACCGGCACGAACGCCGACGACGCGATCGCCGGCTTCCGGCCGGGTATCCGGGCCGCGGCCGAGCGGGGCGCGATCACGCCACTGCGGGACGCGAACATCACCAAGGACCAGGTGCGGGCGGCCTCACGGGACTGGGGCCTGCGGACCTGGGACAAGCCGGCCGCGGCCTGCCTGTCCAGCCGCATCGCCTACGGGATCGAGATCAGCACCGGCCGGCTGGCCCGGGTCGAACGGGCCGAGGCGGCGTTGCGGACCGCGATGCTGGCGGCCGACCTTCCGGTGCGCAACCTGCGGGTACGGGATCTGGGCGAGCGCGGGGCCAAGGTCGAAGTCGACGCCGAACTGGTCGAGACGTTGACCGGCCGGCCCGACCTGCTGGCCGCGGTAGCGGACTTTCCGGTCGTGACGGTCGACCCGCGCGGGTTCCGGTCCGGGGCGATGAACGAAATGCTCACCAACGCGGCGAAGTACCGCTAAGCACGTACGAAAAACCGCGCCGCTCCAGATCGCTTGGAGCGGCGCGGTTCTTCGTACCGAGCGTTAGTTGAGCACGATCCGCAGGTGCGCGGTCGCGACGTTGCCCTTCGCGCTCACCGTCAACCCGAAGGCCTTGAACGCCTTGGCCTCGGCCGGCAGTTGCTGGCGCTGCGAGGCGGCCAGCTTGGAGACGTCGCCGTAGAGCACGATCCGGGCGTCCGAGGCATCCGGAACGGCCCGCTTGTAACCGTCCTGATCGCCCAGCGCGCCGCCCTGCTGCAACGCATTGGCCCAACCGTCATTGGTCGCCATCACCACGCCGTCGCTGGTCTGTTTGACCACGGCCGGTGAGTTCGAATTGCTGGCGAGCTTCTTGGCCACCGTCGCGGCCGCGCCCGGGTCCTTGGTGGTCGACTCGAGCCCGACCTTGCTGGTGTCCGAGCCCATCGCCACGACCGTGCGCGATCCGGCCAGCGTCTCCAGGTCGCCGGGCAGGTTCAACCCGGTCTGCTGCTCGATCCGCTCCAGCGCGTACGGGTTGGAACGGTTGATCAGCTGCTGCAAGGCCGGCCACGACTGCGCCAGGTCCTGGTCCACGTCGGTGACGCCGAGGGCGAACGACGTGTCGTTCGGCAGGGCCGCGACCTTCTGACCCATCGACGTGGCGGGCTTGGCGTTCTTGGTGGTGATCAGCCGGAACTGCAGGTCGGCCGTGGAGTCCTCGAACCGCAGCCCGAACGCCAACCGCCCGGCCACATTGAACGAGCTCATCGGCGGCGCGCCGGGCACGTCCTGCGCGAACTTCTGGGCGGCCTGGACATTCACCCAGGCGTTGAGGACCGAGTCGCTGGGCAGCGCCTTGATGTCCGAGGCGTACTGACCGGAGCCCTTCAGCCCCAGCCGCTTGCCCTGGTTCGAGGCGTACTGCGCGGCCTGGGTGGAGTCGCTGATGATCGCGTACTTGTCCCGGAAGACGAAGCCGACGTCGGACTGGCCCTTGGTGAACTTGGCCAACTCCGTCCGGGCCTTGGTCACATCGGTGGTCTCGATCGCCACGACCGGGTGCAGCTTGCCCTGCTGCGGTTCGGCGGCGAACGAGAGGTGGTCGCCCAGCCAGGGCTTGATGTCGGTGTTGAAGTCGACGCCGCGGGCGCTGTCGAACAGCGGCTTGATCAGCCCGTCGCTGATTGAGTCGCCGGTGCTGCGCTGGGCGATCTGCGGAAACTTACGGAAGAACTTCAGCACCTGGACGGTCTGGCTGCTGCCCGGGTCCAGGTTGGCCGACATCACGGCGACCGAGTCCGAGGGGATGTACTGCGCGGCGACGTCGGCGTGGCCCTTGCCGCTCTGGTTACCGGCCAGCACGGCGTAGGTGCCGCCGGAGACGCCGAGCGCGACGACCACGGCGGCCGAGGCGATGATCAGGCCGCGCCGCCGGCGCCGCGGGGTCGGCTGGGGACCGGCAAGGTAGTCCGGACCGGGGCCGACCGGGCCGCCGGGAGTCATCGGCGGCGGGCCGTTGTACGCGGGCTGCTGGCCATATCCCGGCTGGTTGAAGCCGGGCTGGTTGTACGCCGGCTGTTGGCCGTAACCCTGCTGGGGGTATCCGGGCTGGTTGTAGCCGGGCTGGCCGTAATCGGGCTGGTCATAGCCGGGTTGGGCCGGCAGGCCGGCGGTCGGCTGCTGACCATAAGGCTGCGGCGGCAGGTTGCCCGTGGGTTGCTCGCCAGTCGGCGGCGGGCCGGCATAACCCGGTCCCTGCGGCGGCGGGCCGGCATAGCCCGGCTGGCCGCCGTATTCGGGCTGACCGCCATAGCCCGGCTGGGCGCCGTATTCGGGCTGGCCGGGGGCGGCACCATAGCCGGGCTGCCACGGATTCTGCTGCGGCGGCGGCCCGGGCTGCCAGCCGGCAGGCGGCTGCTCAAGTGGCGGGCCTGATGGCGGTTGCGGTTGGTTCTCGCTTGGGTGAGGCTGGTCGGGGTACGGCGGCTGCTGATCGGTCATCGGTAAAGTCCCAACGTGGCGATCGCGGGTCGCCGTAGTCGACGTGGTAATCGCGCCTGTCGTTCCATGGCGTACGAGAATAGGTGAGGTTTGTTCCAGCTGGTGCCGTAACGGCGCACTAGGCGCCTTCAGTGAAATCCTGACCGATCAGTGATTAATGTGCCGTACGAGCGTCGCGATCCGACTAGCCTGTAGCGTCTAGCAGTCGAACGATTGCCTGACGTATCCGTTCACATCCCCAGCAAGCGAGGCAACCCGTGCCTACCGGCAAGGTCAAGTGGTTCAGTGCGGAGAAGGGTTTCGGCTTTCTTTCCCGCGAAGGCGGTCCCGATGTGTTCGTGCACCGGGATGCGTTGCCGAGTGGCGTGACCGAGCTCAAGCCCGGCCAGCGGGTCGAGTTCGGTGTTGCCGAGGGGCGCCGGGGCGAGCAGGCGCTATCCGTGCGAGTTCTCGACCCGTTGCCGTCGGTCTCAGCCGCGCAGCGCAAGAGCCCGGACGAGATGACGGTCATCGTCGAGGACGTGATCAAGCTGCTGGACGGCGTATCCAACACGTTGCGGCGCGGTCGCTACCCGGATCGATCGGTGGCCCGCAAGGTGGCCACGGTGCTGCGCGCGGTGGCCACCGATCTGGAATCGTGACAGCACCCTCAGTCCTGCGCTCTTACTGCGGCCGCTGACGTTCCGGCTGCCCTGAGGTTCGGCCCGCGCCGGAGGCTTGGGCGGCCGGAGTTCCCGGCCCGACGCCGCGGCCGGAGTTCGACCGCTTCCGGCGCAGGTTGGGCAGTTGACCGCCGCGCTGCAGGAAGATCACCAGGGCAGTGCTCGCGCCGACCAGGGCGGCCGCGACCGCGAACCCGAGCCGGCCGTTGAGCGGCAGCGAAATCCCGATCGCGGCACCGACCACCCAGGCCAACTGCAGCGCGGTCTCGGACCGGCCGAAGGCCGAGGCCCGCATCGAGTCGGGGACATCGCGCTGGATGATCGCGTCCAGCGACAGCTTGCCCAGGCTGTTGGCCATGCCGGCGATCAACGCCGTACCGACCGCGAACTCCACGCTGTAGATGACCGCGGTGATCAGACACATCGCGGCCGACGCCATGGCACACCACAGCACCAACCGGTCGGGCCGGGCGAGCTTGAGCCGGGCCCCGGCCGCCGTACCGAGGAAGCTGCCGCCACCGGCCGCGACCGCCAATGCGCCGAGCGCCACCGCCGCATCGAACCCGTGGTACTTGTGCTGCAGCAGGAACGCCAGGAACAACGTCAGGAAGCCGGAGAGCCCACGCAGCGCGGCTGACCCTTCCAACGCGGTGATCACCGGCCGACCCATGGGATGGCGCTGCCGGCGCCCGGTCGGCTTCTGCATTCGCAGCGTCGCGGTCGACTCGCCGCGCGAGGAGTCGACGTGCTTGGGCATCTTCAACGACAAGATCGCCGCCGCGATGAAGACGGCCGCGGTCGTACGCAATGTCCAGGCGCTGTCGGAGACCTTGACGATGCCGCCGGCCAGACCACCGCCGAGGATCGTGCCGCCGAGGGCGAAGATCGACAATCGGGCGTTGGTGGTGACCAACGTCAGCCGTTCGGGCAGGACCCGAGGTACGACGGCCGCCTTCAGCACGTTGTACGCCTTCGACAGCACCAGGAACCCGAGTACGGCCGGATAGAACCCGATGTTGTGGAAGTTCTGCGCCATCACCCAGGCCAGGACCGCGCGGCCGAGCATCGTCCCGGCCAGGGCGTACCGGCGGCCGTGCTGCAGGTTGTCCAGCAGCGGCCCGATGATCGGCGCGACCACCGCGAACGGCGCCATCGTGATCGCCAGGTAGAGCGCGACGTTGCCGCGCTGCTGACTGGTCGCGGCGGAGAAGAAGATCGTGTTGGCCAGAGCGACCGCGATCATCGCGTCGCCACCGGTTTGTACGACGTTCAGCCAGATCAGCCGGGTCAGTCCGGAACGGTCGGCGCCGTCGGCCCGACTGGCGTTGCCGATCCGGGTCACGGTTCGCTGGGACAGCTCCTTGGCCCGGGCGGCCGCGACTCGGGTCACGGTGACCTTGGGCGCGCGCGGGGGAGGCGGCTGCTGGTCGTGCCCTGGCGGTGGCTGTTGGTTGTGCCCCGGCGGCGGCTGCTGCCGGTAGTGGGGTGGCGGATCCAGCCGCCGGGTGTCCCCGGCCCGGTTCGAACCGCCGGCCGGCTCGCCCGTCGAGTCCTCCGGCGGTTGGGCAGCACGGCCTTCCCCGCCCGGCCGGCGGGGCGAGGAGGGAAAGCCGGGCAATGTCACGACTTCCATCCTGCCGCACGTGCCCCCACGCTGTCGTGCCCGGCGTGCCGGTTTTTGGCCGACGTCGGCGGACCATACCCAGTACGGTGACTCTCCGTTCGGCACAGCGCCCGATTCAGCCGGGTTCTGGCTGCGAAGATTGAGGGTCATCGATGGCAGAGGTCACCAGCCGGGTCGCTTTGGTGACCGGCGCCAATCACGGCATTGGCGCGGCGGTCGCACGTCGGCTCGCCGCCAGGGGCGTCGCGGTGTTGGTCACGTTCCTGCGGGTGCAGGACCCGGTCGATCCGGGGACGCCGGAGCTGTACCGGCGTCGCCGCGCGGCCGGCGCCGATGAGGTGGTCGAGCAGATCCGGGCCGCCGGCGGGTCGGCGGTCGCGGTCGAGGCAGACCTGTCCGACCCCGAGCAGATCCCGCGGTTGTTCGACCGGGCCGAAGCCGAGCTGGGGCCGGTCGACATCCTGATCAACAACGCCACCGGTTGGGTGCAGGACACGTTCGCGCCGGTCGAGCGAGACCGGTTTGGCCGCCGGATGCAGCCGGTGTCGGCCGCGACGTTCGGACCGCAGTTCGCCGTGGACGCTATGGCGGCGGCGCTGTTGATCGCCGAGTACGCCCGCCGGCACGCCGCGCGCGGGGCCGACTGGGGCCGCATCGTCGGGTTGACCTCGGGTGGGCCGATGGGTTTCCCGTCCGAGGTGTCCTACGGCGCGGCGAAGGCGGCCCAGGAGAACTACACGATGGCCGCCTCGGTCGAGCTGGCCGAGCGCGGGATTACCGCCAACATGGTCTATCCGCCGGTCACCGACACCGGGTGGGTCACCGACAGCGTCCGCGAGTCCGTGGCCAGCAGCGACGACCACGTGCACGTGGCCACCCCGGACGAGGTCGCCGAAGTGATCGACTTCGTGGTGTCCGATGCCGGCGCGTTGATTACCGGAAACGTGCTGCGCTTACGTTAATGGCCCGCGATGTATTGCCGTAACAGGTCGAGATAACGGCCTTTGGTGCTGCTGCTGTGCCATTCGCTGGCGCTTTCCACGGCGGTATTCTCGCCCCATTCGTTGAACGTGGTGATCAGCTGCCAGTGCGCTTTGCTGGCCACCATCGAACGTACGGCCGCGGCCCACGCTTTCGTGTCGCGGGCCAATGTGGGATGCGCGGCGCCGTTCCGCCAGAATCCCGGTGAAATCGAATAGGCGTGCGCGCCGACCGATAGCCGCCGGCTGGCCGGACCGTAGGCATGCCAGCTCGACGGTTGGTAACGGCAGTCCTGCCAGCGGTAATAATCCTTGAGCACGAGGTAAAACCGGCCTTTGTTGACCGAGGTCCAGCGGTGGGTGAGGCTGCAGTTGTTCGAGCCGCCGGCCCATACGAACAGCACCGGTTTTCCGTTTACGCGCAGGAAATTGCGGTCGCGGGTGTAATGCCGGGCAATGTAGTTCAGGTCGTCGCCAATCTGCCCGATCGTCTGCCCGGCCGGTTCGTAATAGAGCGTCCACCGGAACGTGGTGCCGTCGGCGGCCCGCAGCAGTGCCGGAATTCGCTTGTCCGACGGCGTTCCCCGGCCCATCCAGGACGCGATTCCGGCTTTCATTCTCGCGTACCGCATTTGGCTGACTGTCCGCTTTGGAGCGTCACCGTGAATGCACACGTCGTCCGAGCCGTAGGTCGGGTGATAATGCGAGCTGCGCGAGGTCCAGCCGTAATAAAACGCGGCGCGGATCGGGAAGTGCGGCTGCGCCTTCTGGCTGGTGGTGCTCGGCAGTACCGGCGAACTGGCGTTGGGCGGGCACGGTAGAGCCCGCGGGGTGACGCTGGCTGTCGCGTGTGGACTGTTGATCGCCGGCACCAACAATGCCAGCGCTGACACGATTAGTAATAGGATTCGTACCGTACGTATTTTGCGCATGACGGCGCCCCAACGTTAAAAGGGCAGCAGGTATCGCGGAGCCAGCTGCGATGGGGAATGGGAACGGACGCCTGCATTGCCGTCCAAGCAGAGTTAAAAACCCGGTCCGGGTGAAGTCAATGGTTATGACGCCGAAAACGCTTCGTTGTCTGGAAATGGACTAGCAAAAACACCATGCGTAAGAATTCGAATGCATTCCGTCGAATTGTTTTATGGCTCGCGTCCGTTCGGCGCATCCACGTCGCGCGCTCGGTCGGCTACGGAGCGGTATCGAAGCCGCTGCGAACGACCTCCGGTCGGTGCGTCATTATGGTGTCGTGGCAACCCGAACAGCAGCCAACCCGCCAGCCCGAACCGCCAGTGCCCGCAACTCCGTCGACAGGGCGGTAGCGGAGGCAGTCAACCTTGCCCGCGAAGCGGCGGTCGCCGAGGGCGGCTCGTCGGTGGGCGAACACCTGGGCGTCGAGCCGGTCGGGCAGCGGGTGGCGATGCACTACTTCGCCTCGACCCTGGCCGGGTACCGGGGTTGGCGTTGGGCCGTGACCGTGGCCCGGGCCAGCCGGGCCAAGTCGGTGACCGTCGACGAAGTTGTCCTGCTGCCGGGCGAGGGCGCGCTGCTGGCGCCGGAGTGGTTGCCGTGGAGCGAACGGCTGCAGCCGGGCGACCTCGGTGTCGGCGACCTGCTGCCCACCGCCCCCGACGATGACCGGCTCGCCCCCGCGTACGTGGAGTCGGACGACCCGGCGGTCGAGGAGGTGGCCACGGAGGTCGGCCTCGGCCGGGTACGGGTGATGTCGCGGCTGGGCCGGGAGGACGCGGCCGAGCGCTGGCGTAATTCTGACACCGGCCCGCGTACCGCGATGGCATCGCACGCCCCCGGAAAGTGCGCCGGCTGCGGTTTCTACCTGCAAGTGGCCGGTTGGCTGCGGCCCGCATTCGGCGTGTGCGGCAACGAGTTCTCGCCGGCCGACGGCCGGGTGGTGACCGCCGACTTCGGCTGCGGTGCGCATTCCGAGGCGCTGGTCGAGGCCACGGTGCCGACCGATACGCATGAGGTGTACGACGACCGGGCCATCGACGTCGAGCCGCAACGCGTCGCCGAGGGCTCGGTCGAGGGCGCCGAGGACGCCGAGCTCGGCCACAGCTGACGTGGTCGCGCCCGGGCAACCAGACTTGTTCGAGGGCTCCGATCCCTTTGATACGGCGGCAATCCGGGCTCGGGTGCTGGCGGCGTGGGCCGCGTCGCCGGCCCGGTTCCGTGAGGACGCCAATGCCGAAGAGGACTACGCGCTCGGTGGCTACCGGGACCGGCTGGTGGTCGAGCTGGCCCAGAACGCGGGCGACGCGGCCGCCCGGGCCGGGGTCGCCGGCTCGCTGCGGCTCTCGTTCGACGGGACGGTGCTGCGGGCCGCGAACGTAGGCGCGCCACTGGATGCGGCCGGTGTGCAGTCGCTGGCGACGTTGCGCGCCTCTGCTAAACGGGACGGGCTCGCTGTTGGGCGGTTCGGCGTGGGTTTCGCGGCGGTGCTGGCGGTCAGCGATGAGCCGGCAGTGCACTCCCGCAATGGCGGCGTGCGGTTCTCCCGGGCCGAGACGGCGGCCGCGGTAGCCGACCTGCCCGCCCTCGCCGACGAGCTGGCCCGCCGGGACGGCGGCGTGCCGACGCTGCGGCTGCCCTGGCCCGACGACGCTTCGCCTCCGGCCGGCTTCGACACCGAGGTCGTGCTGCCGATCCGGCCCGAGGCGCGTGCCGCGGTCGAAGCGGCCCTCGCTGATGTCAGCCCGGAGCTGTTGCTCGGATTGCCTGCCCTGCAACGGATCCAGATCGGTGACCGGATGCTGACCGCTCAGCGTTCCGGGTCCGACGTGGAGTTGCGCGACGACTCGGTTGGTACGCGGTGGCGGTTGGCCGAATCGGCCGGCGTTATCCCGGCCGAATTGCTGGCCGACCGGCCGACCGAAGAACGGGCCCGCGACCGGTGGTCGCTGCTCTGGGCCGTGCCGCTTAAGCCCGACGGCGAGCCGATTCCGGTGACCGAGCGGGTGCTGTTCGCCCCAACGCCCAGCGCCGAACCGGTGTCGTTGCCGGCCCGGCTGATCGCCTCGATTCCGCTGGACCCGGACCGGCGGCACGTCGCCCCGGGCCCGCTCGCCGACTACCTGATCGAGCAGGCCGCCCGTGGATACGCGGAGTTGGTGGCGGGCCTGGACCCGGCGCCGGCCGTACTGGAGTTGGTGCCGCGCCCGACTCTGGCCGCGGGTGCGTTCGACCACGCGCTGGTCGCCGCCTGCCTGAATGAGCTACGCCAGACCGAGTTTCTGTCCACAGTGGACTCTTTTGATACGCGGGTGACGCCGGAAGCCGCGACCGCGCTGGAACAGGTCCGGCCCGACGTATTCGCCGACATTCTCGACGGACTGCTGCCGGCGGAATGGGCAACACCGCGCTGGGCCAATGCGCTCAATGCGCTCGGGGTCCGGCGGCTCGGCGTTCCCGCGTTGATCGAACTGTTGTCCACTGTGGACCGACCGGCCTCGTGGTGGCACCAGGTGTACGACGCGCTGGCCGAGGTCGAGGCGGACGCCTTGGCCGGGTTGCCGGTGCCGCTGGCCGATGGCCGTACCGTGACCGGGCCGCGCGGTCTGCTGTTGCCGGAGGAGGAACTGCCCGCTCTCGATGCGCTCGGCCTGCGGGTGGTGGCGGCCGACGCGGCGCATCCGCTGCTGGCCCGGCTCGGTGCGCAGCCGGCCACCGCCGCGGCCGTACTCACCGATGACCGGGTGGCCGCGCAGGTCGAATCAGCGCTCGACCTGGACGACCCGGAGCCATTGAGCGAGGCCGTGCTTGGCCTGGTGACCGCGGCCGGGATCGGGGTCGAGGAGCTGCCCTGGCTGGCGGCGTTGCCGATTCCGGGCCAGGACGGCGACTGGTACCCGGCCGGTGAGTTGTTGCTGCCCGGTGGCGAATTGGCCGCGCTGGTGGCGGACGACGCACCGTTCGGCCGGCCGGACCCGGATGTGCTGGAACGCTGGGGTAGCGACGTACTGGAAAAGGTCGGGGCGCTGCGCGGGTTCGCGGTGCTGCGCGAGGAGGACGTCGACCCGAGCGAGGCCGACCTGCAGTTGGACGGCGAGTCGGAGTGGTACGACGCCGTGCTCGACCAGGTTCCCGATTCCCTTGTGCCGCCGGTACTGCCGGACGTGGTGGCGGTCCGCGACCTGGAGTTCGTACGACCGGACGCCTGGCCGCGGGCCCTGGCGCTGCTGTCCCGACCGCCGCTGCGGAGGGTCGTACTGGCCCCGACGGCGGCCGAATACGGCGATGACGTGGTTGACGTTGGCTCGTACACCCGGTGGTGGCTGCGTACCCATCCGGTGCTGGACGGGCGGCGGCCGGACGGGCTGCGGACTCAAGCGGCCCTGGATCTGGCTGGGCTTTATGACATCGCGCCGGTCAATGACGATGTGGCCGAGCTGACCGGGGTACGGACCGGGCTCGCGGACGTACTTGCCGATATCGGTGCCATACCCGATCTGCTGGCCCGGCTCGGTGATCCGGCTCGGACGGTTCCGCTGGCCGTACTGCAGGGCGTGTACGCGCAGATTGCCGAAGCGGTACGGGATTTCGAGTTGGATCCGCCGGCGTTCGTACGGGTCGAGCCGGCGCGAGTAGTCGACCGGGACGATGCGGTCGTGCTGGATGCGCCTTATCTGCTGCCGTTGTTGACTTTTTCGCCGGTGCCGGCGGGCGGGGCGGCCGAAGCGGTGGCGGAACTGTTGGATCTGCCGTTGGCGTCCGGGGTCGTGGACGCGGCCGGGCCGGATTCCGGTGGCGTGCGGTCCGGGTGGGACGCGGTGCCGGGGATCGAATTGGCCGTAACCCGTTGTGGGGCGGCGATTCCGGCTGCTTCGGTTGAGGTCCACAATGGACTGACGGTGGCTGGGGTGGCGGTGAGTTGGTGGCCGGCCGGCGATGTCGACCACGTGGACGCCAAGGCTGGGGCGGCGGCGTTGGGCCGGGCGCTGGCCTGGCGGCTGGATCGCTGGGATCGGCGGGCCGCGGTAGTCGAGGCGTTGGCTGATCCTGAACGCGCCGCCTGGTTGGCGGCCGAGGACGGGTGCTGCTGATAAAGC
>JBEDUI010000220.1:0-9600 GCA_040414495.1 Mycobacteriales bacterium | reverse complement strand
CCCTCGGTGCCGGCCTGGCCGGCCTGCTCCGCCGAGGAGGCTTCGTACATCGCAGCCCCCATCTTCTGGCTGGACTCGCCGACCTTCGCGATCGCCGCCTCGAGAGCGTCCTTGTCGGCGTTCTCGTCCTCCAGCAGCTTCTTCAGCGCGTCGACGTCGCCCTGGACCTCGGTCTTCACCTCGGCCGGGATCTTCTCCTCGTTCTCGGAGAGGAACTTCTCGGTCGAGTACACCAGCGAGTCGGCCTGGTTGCGGGTCTCGACGGACTCGCGACGCTTGGCGTCCTCCTCGGCGTACTGCTCGGCGTCCTTGACCATGCGGTCGATGTCGTCCTTGGACAGCGCCGAGCCGCCCGTGATCGTCATCGACTGCTCCTTGCCGGTGCCGCGGTCCTTCGCCGAGACGTTCACGATGCCGTTGGCGTCGATGTCGAACGTGACCTCGATCTGCGGGACGCCGCGGGGCGCCGGCGGCAGGCCGGTGAGCTCGAACGTGGCCAGCAGCTGGTTGGCCGAGGCCATCTCGCGCTCGCCCTGGTAGACCTGGATCGCGACCGACGGCTGGTTGTCGTCGGCGGTCGTGAAGACCTCCGAGCGCTTGGTCGGGATCGTGGTGTTGCGCTCGATCAGCTTGGTCATGATGCCGCCCTTGGTCTCGATGCCAAGGGACAGCGGGGTGACGTCCAGCAACAGGACGTCCTTGACCTCGCCCTTGAGCACACCGGCCTGCAACGAAGCACCGACGGCCACAACCTCATCGGGGTTGACGCCCTTGTTCGGCTCCTTGCCGCCGGTCAGCTCCTTGACCAGGTCGGTCACCGCCGGCATCCGGGTCGACCCACCGACCAGCACCACGTGATCGATCGCCGACACGTTGATGCCCGCGTCCTTGATCGCCTGCTGGAACGGAACCCGGGTGCGCTCGAGCAGATCCTGCGTCATCCGCTGGAACTCCGCCCGCGTGATCGTCACATCCATGTGCAACGGACCATCCGGACCGGCCGTGATGTAGGGCAGGTTCACCGTGGTCGACTGCCCACCGGACAGCTCGATCTTCGCCTTCTCCGCCGCCTCACGCAGCCGCTGCGAAGCCATCTTGTCCTTCGACAGGTCAATCCCGTTCTGGTTCTGGAACTGCTTGACCAGGTGATCCACGACCCGCTGATCCCAGTCATCGCCACCAAGCTGGGTGTCACCGGCGGTCGCCTTGACCTCGATCACGCCCTCGCCGATCTCCAGCAACGACACGTCGAACGTGCCACCACCCAGGTCGAACACCAGGATGGTCTGCTCCTTCTCACCCTTATCCAGGCCATAGGCCAAGGCGGCCGCGGTCGGCTCGTTGATGATCCGCAGCACGTTCAACCCGGCGATCGTGCCCGCTTCCTTGGTCGCCTGCCGCTGGTGGTCGGAGAAATACGCCGGCACGGTGATCACCGCATCGGTGACCTCCTCACCCAGGTACGACTCCGCGTCCCGCTTGAGCTTCTGCAACACCCGGGCGGAGATCTCCTGCGGCGTGTACTTCTTCCCGTCAATATCGCCGGTGGTCCAGTCCGTCCCAATGTGACGCTTGACCGAACGCACCGTGCGGTCCACGTTGGTCACCGCCTGACGCTTGGCGACCTCACCGACCAACACCTCGCCGTTCTTGGCAAACGCCACCACCGACGGAGTCGTCCGCGACCCCTCAGCATTCGCGATCACCGTGGGCTCCCCGCCCTCCAGCACCGCCACGACCGAGTTCGTCGTACCCAGGTCGATACCAACCGCACGTGCCATGTTTCTACCTCACTCAAAGTGTCATCTGTGTATGTCGCTGTGCCGCGGCGCTCATTCTACTCAGCAGACTTGAGTCCGTGACACTCAGCTTTCCGATACCTCCAACGGACGAGACCCCGTTGAGATTCCATGGGCGCTTGGTCGAGCCGAAGTGACGTGGACCATACCGCCGGGCGGCCTCAAATGAAGCGCTAGCGTGACCCGATCAGCGCCGGTACGACGGCTAAGTTACTAGCGAGTAGCCTGGGTTCGGCCCTGCTCCCCAAGGAGGCATGCGTGATCGTTCGGATGGTGCTCGGCCTGTTGATCACGGTGGTCGCCCTGACTGTGGCCGGCCGGCGGGGGTGGTGGCTGTTCCGGTTGGTGCGCTCCGGTCAACCCGACACCAGCCGCACGCAGGACCTTCGGGTACGGATCCGGACGCAGCTGACCGAGGTGTTCGGCCAGCGCCGATTGTTGAAGTGGTCCGTACCCGGTGTGGCGCACTTCCTGACGTTCTGGGGATTCGTGATCCTGCTGTTCACGATCGTCGAGGCGTACGGGGCCCTGTTCGACAAGGACTTCGCGTTCTGGTGGTTTGGGCACGGCCGGGCGCTGGGTTTTCTGGAGGATCTGTTCGCCGTCGCGGTGTTGGTCGGGATCATCACGTTCGCGATCATCCGGGTCCGGCACGCACCGGAGCGGGAGTCTCGGCAGTCCCGCTTCTACGGCTCGCACACCGGCGCGGCCTGGGCCGTGCTCGGCATGATCGGCGCGGTGATCGTCACGTTGCTGATGTATCGCGGCGCGCAGGTCAATACCAGCGTATTCCCTTATGGACAGAGCAAGTGGACATTCGCGTCTTACCTTGTGGGCAAGGCATTGCACCCGCTGGGCGTCGGCACGAATGACGACATCGAGACCGCGTTCATCCTGGCCCAATTGGCGGTGATCTTCGGTTTCCTGGTCTTCGTCGTCTACTCCAAACACCTGCATATCGCGTTGGCTCCGTTGAACGTCACCACGAAACGGATGCCGATCGCGCTGGGCGCATTGCAGCCGATGGAATCGCGTGGCAAGCCGATCGACTTCGAAGATCCGGGCGAGGACGACATATTCGGCCGCGGCAAGGTCGAGGATTTCACGTGGAAGGGAATGCTGGATTTCGCGACCTGCACCGAATGCGGTCGCTGCCAGTCGCAATGCCCGGCGTGGAATACCGACAAGCCGTTGTCGCCGAAGCTGTTGATCATGGACCTGCGCGATCACCTGTTCGCCAAGGCGCCGTATCTGCTGGGCTCCACGGAAATGCCGGCCGAGGGCTCGGTCCAGGTGAGCGGCCAGCCCGGCCACGGCGTACCGGAATCGGGGTTCGGTCGGGTACCGGGATCCGGCCCGGAACAGGCGGCCCGGCCGCTGGTCGGCACGTTGGCCGAAGGCGGGGTGATCGACCCGGACGTGCTGTGGTCGTGCACCACGTGCGGCGCCTGCGTCGAACAATGCCCAGTCGATATCGAGCACGTCGACCACATTGTCGATATGCGCCGCTATCAGGTTTTGGTCGAGTCGGCGTTTCCGTCCGAGGCCGGCACGATGCTGCGAAACCTGGAAAACAAGGGAAATCCGTGGGGTATGAATGCCTCGGCCCGCGAGGATTGGACCGACGGGTTGGATTTCGAGGTACGCCGGGTCGATGGGGAAATTCCCGAGGACGTCGATTACCTGTTCTGGG
Source organism: Mycobacteriales bacterium (assembly GCA_040414495.1). Classification (GTDB taxonomy): domain Bacteria; phylum Actinomycetota; class Actinomycetes; order Mycobacteriales; family QHCD01; genus DATAVB01. Next base: position 6,108 of record JBEDUI010000220.1, on the reverse strand, counting down.
TGGGCTGTGCCGGCGCGCTGGAGGACCGGTCGAAAAAGGTCACCCGCGCCGTCGCCGAATTGCTGCACACCGCCGGCGTGGAATTCGCGATTCTCGGTTCCGGCGAAACGTGTTCCGGTGACCCGGCCCGCCGGCTCGGGAACGAATTCGTATTCCAGATGCTGGCCCAGCAGAACGTGGAGACGTTGAACGAGGTGAAGGCGCGCCGGATCGTGGCGACCTGCCCGCACTGCTTCAACACGCTGGCCAACGAGTACCCGCAGTTGGGCGGTAACTACGAGGTGGTGCACCACACCCAGCTGCTCGGCCAGCTGGTCGAGGATGGCCGGCTCACCCCGGTGTCCCCTGTGGACGCTTCGGTGACGTATCACGACCCGTGCTACCTCGGCCGGCACAACCGGGTCTACACGCCACCGCGCGAGGTGTTGGCGGCCGTACCGGGCCTGCGTTCGCAGGAGATGCACCGGTGCAAGGAACGCGGCTTCTGCTGCGGGGCCGGTGGGGCTCGCATGTGGATGGAGGAAAAGATCGGCAAGCGGATCAACACCGAACGCGTCGAGGAAGCGCTCGGCCTGGATCCGGACGTCGTCTCGACCGCGTGCCCGTACTGCATGGTGATGCTCTCGGACGCGGTGACCGAGAAGCAGCAGGCCGGCGAGGCGCGGGACGCGGTCGAGGTGCTCGACGTGGCCCAACTACTGCAGCGGTCGTTGCGTGGTTGAGCGGTCAGGCACACTGACGTTGTGAGCTCACTGTTCGGCGGCGGACGCCGCATGGACGGGCGCGATCCCGAACTCGCCGAAGCGACGCGGCGACGGCAACGCGCCTTCGCCTACGACATCGGTGACGAGCAGTCGCTGGCCCGGATCGACCAGCCGCGCTACCGGCGACCCGGCAAGTGGCTGCTGGTGCTGCTGCTCGTCGTCGCGATCGTGGGCGGGTTCCAGGCGCTGCGCCACCCGCCCGGCGTGCACATCGCCAAGAGCTGCACGACCCCGGCGATCAGGCTCGGCGTGAGCACGGCGCCGCACGGCGGCTCGGTCGACTGGGCCGGGACCGGTCCGACCAGTGGGAAGTACGCACTGGTCATCGACGGCACGCCGAAGGCGGTCGACGACAAGAACCGGCTCACCGTCAATGGCGGCACCGCCGGCAGCGGCCCGTTCACAATGTCCGGTTGCCTGGTGCACAGCACGTTCCAGGCCCCGGACCGTACCGGTCAGCACACCGTGAAGCTGTACCACCGGACGAACCAGACGTTCCAGCTCGTCGCGCAGGCCAAGCTGCAGGTAACGCGTTAGCGGGTCGGCCAGCGGCGGAAGTTCTGCCAGGACCGCGACGGTGTCGGGCCGCGCTGCCCCTGGTACCGGGAGCCGTAGATCTCCGATCCGTACGGATGCTCGGCCGGCGTGGAGAGCCGGAACGCACCCAGCTGACCGATTCGCATGCCCGGCCAGAGCGTGATCGGCAGGCTGGCGACGTTGGAGAACTCCAGCGTGATGTGCCCGGTGAAGCCAGGGTCGATGAAGCCCGCGGTGGAGTGGGTCTGCAAGCCGAGGCGGCCGAGGCTGGACTTGCCCTCGAGCCGACCGGCGAGGTCGTCGGGCAGGGTCACGACCTCCAGCGTCGAGCCGAGTACGAACTCGCCCGGGTGCAGCACAAACGGGTCGTCGCCCTTGGGCTCGACCAGCATGGTGAGGTCGTCCTGCTGGGTGGCCGGGTCGATGTGCGTGTACTGCTGGTTGTTGAAGACCCGGAAGTACCGGTCCAAGCGCACGTCGATGCTGGAAGGCTGGATGAGTTCAGGCTCGTACGGGTCGAGACCGAGCCGGCCTGACTCGATCTCGGCGCGCAAATCGCGGTCGGAGAGCAGCACGGACGCGACTCTACCTGTTCGAGGGACCTTGGTCCGGTTCGAGGCGTTCGCGCATGTGATGGGGACCGGTCGGCCAGACGTCGCGGTGCATTCACTGAACGGCCAAGTCCCCGGGCCGGCAATACTGCGCTCAATAGTGGAATTTCGTTTCCTTAATGGACTCAACGCCCAGAATTAATTTCACCAGTCCGGTTGTGCCATTTCGACGCTAAGGACAGAATATCCGTTGCCACACAGCCGAAAAACAGTCGGCTGAACGTCCGAGATTAATCGGTTTCGGGGGAATCAATAACATGAATCAGTTAGCCGGTTCGGCTACTCGACGACGATTTATGACGGCAACCGGGGCGGCCGTCGCGTTGAGCGCGGTTCCGTTGGCAGCGCCTCCGATTGCGCAGGCCGCAGTGATAAACCTCGGCGTGCGCAGGAGACAGAAGCTCTCGGCTGCGACCGTACGGAATATTTTCGCTGACCTACCGGGCGAGATATCGGTCAAGATCGTCGCACCGGGCGCGCACGGCGATCACGGCCTTCACATCGCGATCAACTCCGACCGACAGCTATTCGTCGGAAGCGCGTTCAAGACGTTCGTACTGGCCGAGGCGCTGCGTACGGCCGACTCGCCGGACGTGGTTTCGACTATTACCAGCGAAATGCTGCCGTTGAACGAATCGGTGTGGTCACTGGACAGCGCGACGTTCAATCCGCCGAACCTCTCCGGCACGGTCAGCGAACGTACTGCCCTCGAGGCGATGATTCTGCACAGCGACAACACGGCCACCGACATGGCGTTGAAGCTCGTCGGCCCCGACAACGTACGGAAGTTCATCGCCAGGGCCGGATTGACCAAGACGTCGATTCCGGACAGCACGCGCGTTTTCTTCGGTTATCTGCTCGGCGCGAAGGACTACAAGACGTTCACCTGGGACGAAGTGGTCGCGGCCGAAGAAAACAACACGCCGATTGTCAATTCCCCACTGAACAATGTGGAGACTCTGGCGTCCTCCGCCGATGACCTGGTTTCGTACTATTCCCGCGCGTTGCAAGGCCGGTTCTTCAGTCACAGCGAGACACTGGATGAATTCCGGCGGATTCTCGCGATGGGCGATGCGATTTGGCTGGTTCCGTTGCCGTTGGGTGTGACCGCATTCGTCAAAGGCGGCAGCATCGACGTGCCCGGTTTCCACGCGGTCTGCGTACCGGGTGGCATGTTCTTCGACGACAGGTGGGTCTATTTCTGCATCACGATCAACTGGTACTCGAACGCGCTGACCGACCCCGCGACGTTGAGCGCCTTCGTCGCGGCCACGCGTAAGACCCTGGACCTGGTGAAGGCCGTCCTGCAGACCGGGTGAGGGAGACGGGCAGTCCGGTCCGGCCGAGTCGGGGGCGGCCGGACCGGACGGGCTGCGGCGGACCCGGCACCCATGAGCCGCGCCGGCACGCTACGATGATCGCGCTGCGGGTGTAGTTCAATGGCAGAACATCAGCTTCCCAAGCTGACAGTGCGGGTTCGATTCCCGTCACCCGCTCCACACACGAAACCCCAGGTCAGAGGGTGTATCACCTCGCCCGGGGTTTCGTGCATCCGGCCCGGAACGCTCCCGTGGGCCATTAACGGGCCATTAGCTAGCCGGCACTCCCGACTCTGGCGCGCCGTCAGTGTCGTCGTCGGCCTGGTCGTCAACACCGAACGCAGCGTCCAGATGATCAGCGATGGCCCGGTCCGCCTCCCGGCTGGCGTGCTGGTAGATCAGCGCCGCAGCCATCGAGTCGTGCCCCATGCGCGTCATCAGGTCCCGTGTGCTGGCCTTGCTAGCCGCCGCGAGCATGTTGCCCGTATGCCGCAGATCATGAAAGTGCAGCCCCGGCCGGCCGATCGAGGCAACCGCGTCGTGCCAGCGAGCCAGCTTGTTGAAGTTACCCCGCCGGATCGGTGCGCCCAGTGGCCCGGTGAACACCAAGGCGCTCCGGTCGTTGCCAACGTAAGTGTCCAAGTGGGCCCGCAGGCGACCCACAACACGGGTCGGGATCGCAACAGACCGCCGACCGGCGCGTGACTTGGGCGGGCCGAGCACGAGGCCCTGACCGGTGATCTCCAACAACTGCTGACGAACCCGGATCGTCGCCGCGTCCAGGTCGATGTCTTGACGTTCCAGAGCAGCGACCTCGCCAAAGCGCAAGCTCGCGAACACCGTCACCAGGACCATCACCGCGTACCGTTCTGGGACTGCAGCAGCTAGCTGGCCGACCTCATCCATCGTGAGGACTGGCCGCTCGTCGGGTGACTCCTTGTCAGCACCAGGGATACGACACGGGTTACGGGGCAGCAGTTCGTCTTCGCGTACGGCCGTCCACAACACGGCCCGAAGTAGTCGATACGCCTTGGCGACCATTCCCGGCGAGACGCCCTCGGCAAGCAGCTTGCTCCGCCACTCACGGATCAGCGAGGTCTCCAGGTTGCCAAGCAGCACGCCGCCCAGGTACGGAGTGATGTGCCGTTTGAGCGTCCACCGGTAGAGCTGAACAGTCCGAGGACGCAGGCCAGCACGCTGCTCTATCCAGCGTTCCGCGTAATCCTGAAGCCGAATCCGCGCCCGGGCTGGATCGGTCCACTCCCCCCTCGCCATCGCCGCCTCAACGAGGCTCAGGTAGCGCTCAGCGTCTTTCTTCCGCGCGAATGTCTCCGGGGCCGAGCGCAGTTGACCATCCGGGCCCGGATACCTCGCCTGCCAACGCCCCGACTGGCGCTGTCGGACGGTTCCAAAGCGCCGATGGCCGGCTCGATTCGGCATTAGGCCACCTCGCGGAGATCGCGCAGCACATCGCCAATCGTGATCGGCTCAATTCGACTGGCAGCGACGTAGGCGTCCAGATCGGACGGTGCTAGGCGAACAGACCGGCCGAGACGATGAAAAGCGATACGGCGCTCAGCCACCAACCGCCGCATCTGCCGGGCGCTGATCTTCATGCGCTGCGCCGCTTCGTCGCAGGTCAGCAGGTCTTTGTCCATCTCGAATCCCCGTCCCCTATGCCGCCGGTTGGGCGGTGTCGTTGGCAGTTGCCGAATTAGTTGCGGCGGCTTGTTTGGCGCGTTCGTAGTCGGCGCGCCAGCGTTGTCGTTTCGCCAGTGCGGTGGCGATGATCGCGGTGTAGGACACCTGGTCTTCGTCATCGCGGTCCAGGCGGTGCCAGTCGTACCGCGGCTCACCATCGGGCCGGGTTTCCGTTGCCGAATAACCGTCGTGCATCACGATCCCGATCGCCGCCAGCGTTTCCCGCACCGTGTTGCGTCGGTCGGCCCGGTGCTCGGTCAGCGTTTTGCCGGTCCAGTTGCGAGAGACGAGAACACGGCGGCCGCCACAACCGAGGGTTTCGCGTTTGTGGGCTTTGCGGGAGCAGTAGCCCGGTTGCATCCGCGCATTCGGGTTCTTCGGCTGGATGCCGTAGGCGAGCCAGTTGGGGCACTCGGGGCAGCACGGCAACCAGCGCACCTCGTCGTGCAGCCGGTCGATGTGCTCCGCCTGTGATGGGGTCGGATCGTTGTCGCCGATGCCCTCGGAGATGGATTTGCCGAGGTATTTGGTCAGGTAGCCGATCCGCCGGTCACAGTCGGGGGTGTTGGCGACCAGGCCTTGAATGTCGACCTGCGATCCGAAACGCAGTACGTGCGCAGGCCCGATCGAGTCGTCATCATCGATTTCCGCCAGGGTCTCACCCCAGGTCGGCAACGCCGCGCCGGTGCCGGGGTCGGTGAAGCACTCGCCGGCCTCATCCCAGACCGGCCAATGCCCCGCCGTGTAAACGAATTCGTCGTGGGCCGGCCACCACAACTGGTGATACGTCGCGGCAATGACCTGCTTGAGCAGCTTGCGCGGGATGGTGCCCCGGATCGCGGCGTGCACGTGTGGAGCGAGCCGCTTTTGTGGTTCGACAACGCCGAAGTACTGCACCGAGAAACCGCAGGCCCGCCGCAGGTTCTGCACCAGCCGGTCGAACAATTTCGGCATATGCAAGGCATCCAGCGCCGCGCGCCGGTAGTCGTACGTGGACGGATCAGCCGGCGTCCCGTCGGCCAGAACCGGCCCATACGAGCCCATCGTGACGGTCAGGAACGTCGACGGCCGCCAGACCTTACCGTCAGATCCGGTGTAGGTACGGCCGATCGTGTGTTTCGCGACCGGCAGGCGAGGCAGGTTCGGCACGTCCTGCCGCCGCCGCGTCGACCGCTG
>JBEDUI010000219.1:0-26009 GCA_040414495.1 Mycobacteriales bacterium | reverse complement strand
GACATCTGCTGGTGAAGGGACGCATGGAGTAGCGGCGAACCCTGCGCGAGCTGGAATGTGATGAACTGGCAGGCGTCCTCGACGCTCGTGTATACGCCGCCGGAACCGAGCAGTGGCATCTGCTCGGGGATGCGACTGATCAGCGCGGTGTGACCGTGTGCGCGGTCTGGCTCACGGAGCCACGCATCTCGATCGAGGGTGGTCCGATGCATACCCAGAGGGCTGAGTAGCGCGTTCTGTACGTATTCGGCGAACGGCGTCCCGGTGGCCGACTGCACCACATAGGCCGCGAGGTCGATGCTGAGATTGGAGTATTCGTAGTGATGCCCGACCGGGAATCGCAGCCACGTATCAGCGATGCTGCGACAGTGACGCTCGAACGACGGGCCGAACGCTTCATCCCATGCGTAACGGTCTTCGTGGGTCAGCCCAGCGGTATGGCTCAGCAAATGTCGCAGGGTAATTTTGTTTTCCGGGTCGCGCTCGAACCGGCTGTGTACACGAAAATCAGGTAGGTAATTGACGATCGGCGCGTCCAGATCCACCACGCCCTGTTCCACCGCTACCAGCACCGCCGTGGCGGTGTACATCTTGGAACAGGACTGAATGCTGAACATCGTGCGACTCGTCACCGGCGTATCGGTGCCTGCTTTCATCACGCCAAACCCTTGGGCCCACCGCAGCCCTGATCGGTCACAGACTCCGATCGCCATCCCCGGGACGTCGTTTGCCGCAATCAGCCCGGGAACTTCGGCCGCCAGGCGCTCCGCCACTGCGCGAATGTCAACCACGATCCGACAGCATGGCCGGTCGGGCCGCGATGAACAAGGCGCCTGGCGCGATAGCCCACAAAAAGTCGATCATCGCAGCAGATCGTTTTCTCATATGACCAGCTATCTGGACAGCAGGATCTCTGCCTCGCGTAACACCCAGCCTATGCCGTTTGGGTTGGCAAGAAATGCACGAAGGTGGTGCACGGTCAAATAGGCGGCGATCGGTAGCCAGACCTCGCGCGGGGTTGTCTTGTCGAGCTCTTCACGAAGCAGCGCCGCCGCTTCTGCCTGATCCCACACTGCCGCGGCGCCGTACAGCCGCAGCAAATCTGCACGCGAGTCGCCTACTCGCGCCTCTTCCCAATCGACGACGGCTGCGATCCGACCATTACGCAAGAGCACGTTCTCCGTGTGGAAGTCGCCGTGCACGATATCGCCGGTTCGAAACACGCCAGCATCAGCTGCTTCGGCAACTTCGAGAGCTTGGTCGAGAATTGCGAGTACGCGCGGATCGTTGGTCGCTGGCCGGAGCGCTGCCCCACTCCGGGCTCTATCGATCAGTGTCTTGCCCCATCCGTCGGCAGAAACGTGGGACGCCGCGCCCTGCTGTGTGCGCCACAGCTGCAGAAGCCGACCTGCCGTGGCCTTCGTCAGTCCATTGGCTACGCGCCCGGTGACGTATTCCTGAACGGTGTAGACCTGGGCACCGATCACACCTACGTCCAGATACTGCGGCGCCGGGTAACCGCGCTCCCGGAGTCGGGCGACGAGCTCGGCTGCACCGTGAACCTTGTCCAGAGCCATCTCCGGCCAGTCCGGAAGCAGCTTCAACACAGCATCAGTACCGGCAGAAGTTTGGACGTGGAAAGCACCGAAGTACCCGCCGGTCAATTTCCCGACGATCCGCAGCTCAAGGGCCGTGGCGAGCTGGTGTACCTGCTCACTCACCGGGAATCCCTTCTGCCGCGCAACTATGCATTGATGAAGTTGAGCAGCCAGGCGCTTATGGTGCTCATTCCAGGGTCCCAGTCGCAGATGTCGTAGTAAATGGCCACAGCGGCGGCGTAGATCGGCAGTGCATCGTGCTCGCGCCGGCCGAGAATGCTTTGCGCGCCGTCAGCGTAGGCATCCAGCAATGCAGGCAGCTTGTCCGCTATTAGGACAGGATTGTGGGGTGCGCTAGATAGCAGGTAGGCAAACGCGATAGCCACGTCGTGGATTCTTGGCGCGGATTCGACACCACAAAAGTCCAGGTACGCGAAGTCGTCGGCATCGGTGGCTACGATGTTCCCGGCGTGTGGATCGGTGTGGATTATCTGCACCGGAAGGTCGCTTGGGTCGACCCGTCGACTTTCCAGTCGACGTATTTGTCGACGAAATTCGTTCGCGCGCGCATCGTTTATAAGGCCGTCGGCGACGTTGGCCGATACCCATTGCAGGAGCGTCGCGCAGGACACGAACGATCGCCGAAGATCGTGGGTAGCCATGGCGGGTATTTGGGCCAGGGCACGATGCAGCCGGCCCAGTCCGCGAAACAGCGCCTCTGCTGTGAGCTGCCCGGTGGTAGAGGGCAGCGTGAGGAACGGTTCGACCTCGGCCCATCTGGGTCCGCAGCGAAACAACGATGATTCGCCGATTCGGATCGGGACCGGTACGCGGACGCCGGCCGCAGCCACCGTGTGCCGAACCCGTTGAATCTCAGCAAGCCGGCGCCGCGACACAAAGGGTTTGTACGTCCGCAGCACATGACGTCCCGCATCCACTAGCACGGTCAGGTTGTCTTCTCCGCCAAGATCCTGCACGTCGGACCGAAGACCTAACCGACCACAGAGCTCCAGAATCGCCGGATCATCAGCGCTCTGATGGAAGGGCGTCGACGGGTGCCGCTGTACCCACCGCCGCACGGACGGGTGCCCTATTCCTCGACTCGCCGACGCATCGTCCACGCCGGCCAACACTCGCGGCGGCCGCCCTCGGCAGCAAGCAGTTTTCCCGACGTAGTGCTTAACCGGATCGCTTTCTGGACCGAGCATCAGGGCGTCGGCCGACGAATAGAGCGTCTCGCTCGGTCTCTAAATCTGTCGGGCAGCTCTGGCCGTATGGCTGGATTGGGAGTTATCCGTTGTCGCCGTATTCGGTGTCGGGCGGATCTCGAGGTGACGCCAAGAGGCGTCAGGCAGGGCTTGACATGACGTCATTGTGACGTCATATTGCCATCAATACTGGCAGTCAGGAAGGGACACGATATGAGCGAACCCACCTATGCCGCTGTGATCGAGGCGGCGTGTACGGAGTTCGGTGTGCCGGGGGTGAGTTGGGCGGTGATCGACGGTGGCCAGATCGCCGAGGTAGGAACGTCGGGAGTTATGGCGGCTGGCGGCGCGCGGTCGGTAACCGGTGCGACGAGATTTCAGGCGTGCTCGATTAGTAAGCCCATCGCGGGGCTGGCGATGCTGCGGCTGGTCGATCGCGGGGTGCTTGACCTGGACGCCGATATCAACGGCAGGCTCGGTTCGTGGCGGCTGCCGCGCAATGCGGATTGGCTGCCGGTAGTGACGCTGCGCCAGTTGGCGAGCCACTCGGCGGGCCTCACGACGTCGGGGTTTCCGGGGTACCGGCGCACCGACGATCTGCCGAGCACGGTGCAGATTCTGCGCGGGATGCACCCGGCGAACACCCGTGACGTTCGCGTGGACACCGTCCCGGGCGCGCAGTTCCGGTACTCCGGCGGTGGCACGCTCGCGATGCAGTTGTTGCTGGAGGACGTGACCGGTACGCCGTTCCCGGAGCTGATGCGCGAGCTCGTCCTGGACCCGCTGGGCATGGCCGACAGTGACTACGCCCAGCCGCCGCCGGAGGCGGTGCACGACCGACTGGCGGCCGGGCACGACACCGCCGGGGCCGCGGTCGAGGGCGGCTGGCATGTCTATCCCGAGATGGCGACCGCCGGGCTATGGACGACACCGAGCGACCTATGCCGGTACGCGCTCGCGGTGCAGGCGGCGTACTCGGGCAGCGGGTTGATCTCGCAGCCGCTCGCGCGCGAGATGCTGACCCCGCAGATACCCACGCTGACCGACGAGTTCGGGGGCCTGTCGGCGGTCGGCCTCGGGCCGTTCGTCTCGGCCGACGGGGCGGCAAGGTTCGGGCACAGCGGTGGGAACGAAGGCTTCAAATGCCAGCTGCTGGCCTATCGAGACGCCGGGCTCGGCGCCGCCGTGATGACAAACAGTGATCGTGGATTCGCCGTGGTGCGGCGCGCATTCGCCGCGATCGCCAAGGCGCACAACTGGCCGGACTTCCCGATGGATACCGACCATCCCCAACTGCCTGCCGAGTCGGCACTGGCGCCGTTCACCGGACGCTACCGGCTCCGCGACGGGATCGAGCTGGCCATCGCGCGAGCCGGCTATAACCTGCAGGTCACCTTCACCGGGCAGGCGCCGATGACGTTCACCGCCACTGGGCCGAACGAGGACGGCACCCTGACGTTCGCGGCGCGGGCGACCGACACCAAGCTGCGCATGGACAACGAAGGCGCGCTCATCTTTGTCCAGAACGGGCAGGACATCACCTGCGAGCGTCTATAGCAGTTAGCGGATCGTTGTATCTATTGATGCGACACGGTCCCTTAAGCGGTATCTAAGTCTGTTCGGTAATGGACCTCAAGCGAGACCGCAAGAACATCAGCCGGTCGTCCTGTGTCCGACATCCTGACGTACGACACATTCCCGCCGCCCCCGGATCAGGCGCTGAACGACGTACTCGGGCTGGACGGCACGCCGATGGCGTGGACCCGGCCGCATCCTCAGGCGATGACCTGGTTCGGCGGCGCTTAAACGGTGCTGGCGTGCCGAATTCGCTGGATATGCACCAGGGCCGCGAGGAGCATCGTCCCTTCGCCGACAAGGGAGACGATGCCGAGCGGATAACTCCAGGCGCCGATGTATTCGTGCAACTGCGGAAGTCCGGTGGTGCGGCTGAGGATGTACCCGATCATCGCCAGCGCGGCGACAACCGCGGTGGAGAGCCAGACGGCCGGGCTGTCGTTGCTGATCAGCAATTGCGCCAGTAGAAATCCGGCGATCGAGAGCAGCAGAAATCCGACCCCGATGTACGGGGTCTCGGAGAGGCTCTGCATCAACAACGGCAGATGCGAAATTGCTTCGGCGAGTGCTCCTGCGGCGGCGACGAGTCGCATCGGGGCGTGGACCGGTCGGCCGTGCAGCGGCCAGGTTACGAGCCTGGCGAGTGGCGGCTCCGCTACGGCATCGTTCGAATTCGGGTATCGATGTGTCGTACTCATCGGAGAAGACATTCTGTCCTCAAGTCGGTTGACGGCAGACACTTTCTTTACGCTGGTTGGCGCGACGAGGTTCAACCCGTTCGGGCCAATTTAGTGAATCCATTGGCTGTTAACCGCGCCGCCACGAGTCGGCAAGCTGGGTGCCGCGGCGGAATCAGGCCGGCGTCTCACCGGCGGCGGCGCGGAAAGCCCGGGCGACGGCGGATTCGGAGCGGTATCCGGTCCCGGGCCGCCACGCTGGAAACAGCGGCGTCGGTGGAGGCCCCGAACTCCTGAAGCCACCGCTCAACGCCGCGGCTGCCGGTGGCTGAACCGGGCCGGGCAACAGTGGCCTCGTGTCCGCTGTCGGGGTCATCGACCGCCTGGACGGCAGGGTTCGTGTCGTCGTGGCCGGCAGAGCCGACGCACCGCCGGCGAACGCGGTGAGGCTGACACAGCCGCCCGCCAGCAGGATGAGGGCAACACGTTGTGTTCGGCGCATTATCGCCTCCCATATCGGCCTGTTCACGCAGTGAGCGCTGACTCCTACTCCGCGCCGCCGACGAGCGCGAACCGATAGCGCCCGCTGCGGGCGGATCACTAAAACCGAGCCAGGTAATGTCCAATCCGGTCTGCCGCATCGGCCGGCGAAATAGCGCTCACATCGATCTTCATGGTGTCGAGCGCATCGTATAGCGGCATTCGCGCGAGGCTGCGCTCTAGAACGTCCGGCTCCCGTTTTCCTGCTGCAACGTCGCGGCTCAGTCTCTCCGACAGAGCGTGTTTATCGCTGACGAGGGAAAAGCAATGTATTGTGCAGCTCTCATGTTTCAGCCTGGCAATGAGGTTGTCCAGTATCTCCTGCTCATGTAGTACCCAGCAGAAAATGACATTCTCGAACTCCGAGCAATCGAGAAAGTTATTGAGAAGATGAGCGATGTTGTCGTCCACCATGTTCTTGGTTTCGTCTGTGACCACAAATGGACGCATGTCCCAACACCAGTCGCCGTCGAGAAATACGTTCCGCAGTAGTATCTTCTGCAGTTCACGGCAGGTTGCGGTTTTGCCGACGCCCATCGTGCCGCCCACGATGATGAGGTTCTTCATAAACCTGGGATCGTATAGACGATCATATTCAAAGGTGCCATCGACATGTGCGTCGCCGATGATTACCCCACGCGGTGGACTGTCTACGGTGGACTGTCGCGTTGCGACGCGATCCAGGCCCAGCCGAGATAGAGCGCCAATGTCAGTACGCCGTATCCGCCGAGCAGCAGCAATTCGGGAATCGGCGGCGACCAGGGCGGGTGCGCGGAGAAGAGCGAGTGGCCCAGCCCGGTCCGGTAGCGACGCAGCGCCTCGGTGAAGGCCGCACCCTGCGCTGCGGTCAGCGCTACCGCACCCACCGGTAGCACCAGCTGACGCCAACGCCCGCCCGGCCAGCCCCGACCGGCCGCGTACCCGGCGATAATCGGAATGCCAACCGCCAGCGGCAGTACGTACCGACCCTGGCCGACGATGCCGTCCTTGTGCGCCTGCGACGCCGTGAGCAGGGTCGGCACCACGACGCTGAGCACCGCGAGCGTCACGATCGCGACCGTGTAGCGGGATAACCAGCGGGCCAACAACGCCAGGACAACAATCGCTCCGAGGGCGATCCCCCACAACAGGTACGTGAGCCGGGGCGCCGGAGTGTCGTTCCACCCGAATAGGGCGAACAGTCCCTTGGTGTCGACGAAGGTTCGGTGCAGCGACTTGCGTAGGATCTCCCAGCGCGAGGCGTCCGCCGGCACCGGCGTACCGACCGGAGCGATGGTCAACGACTTCGCCACCAGGATCCAGACCACCGCGAACACGCCGCAGACCGCCACTACGGCGAGACCGATCCTGATGGAACGTGTTCGCAGCAGCGCCACGGTCCGCTGCCAGCCGGCCAGCCAGAACAGGGTCAGCCCGATCAGCGCCAGCCAGAGCGGAGAGAGGCCGCGGGTCTGCACCAGTACGGCCGCGGCGAGGACGAATCGGATTACCAGCCCGCGCGATGGCGGACCGTCGGTCGATTCAGTGACGAGCCGCAGCCCGGCGACCCAGACGCAGATCGCCGCACAGATCTCCAGGCCGCTCGGATTCACCACCCCGGCCAGGAACAACGCGATCGGCGTTGCCGCCACCGCCACGCCGGCCAGCAACAGCCCTGCGCCGCGAGTCGCCGTCACCGCAGCGGTGAGGAAGGCCGCGCAGATCGCCGCGCTGACCAGCCGCATGAGGTAGATGACCCCCGGGGTGTGCATCACCAGGGTCGGCAATCCGACCAGCAGGTAGTAGATCGGCGGATCGCGGCCTACGTACGTCGTTACCGACCGGGTTCCCGACGCGCTGGTGAAATCTGCCAAACAGCCGGCCGAGACGGTGGCGTGGAAGGCGAAGCAGACATGGGTCGTAGCGGCCTTCGCCACGGTGGCCGGGATGGTGACGGTGACCTTGGCGGCGGCGTGGCCGGTATAGCGGCCGAGGAATTCGCCGTGTGCCACCGCCGCGGCTTTGATGACATGGGCCGGCTCGTCCGGGGCGCCGAAGAACGGTGTCACTAATGCCCACGCCGTACACAATCCGAAAAGCAGCAGGAAACTCACCGGTCCCAGCCAGTGGTGACCGACCCGGGCAGCCAACGGTGGTCGACGCACCCTCTATGCCTAGCCCAACGACGGCGCGGAAGCACCCCGATCGCTCAGTTCTCCGCTGCACCCAGTGTGTAGCCGGCTCGCCGACGGGTAGAGCAGCTGTGTCTGGGAGAGGGCGCCCCGTCTCTGCCTCCGTCGGGACGTCGCCGGTCACGAAACCCCACCTCGGTCCACCGCGGTGGGGTTTCGCCGTGCTGGGTGTGCCCGGTGGCTTCGATGACCCCGGGGACTATGACTTAACTCGATGGGGCTTACTCGATGGTGAGAAATTGCTCCAGGTTGGTGGCGCGCAGGATCTTGCGCAATTGCCGGCCCGGACCGTGCAGCAGTACGCCGCGGGGAAAGGCGTGGTCCGCCCAGACGAGAGCGGACAGACCGGCCGAATCGCAGAAGCTGAGCTCGGTGAGGTCCAGGACGCATCGCTGCTGGCCAGCGTCGAGTTGGCGTTGCAGAGCCGAACACAGCTCGGGGCGTGAGGCCATGTCCAGCTCGCCGGTCAGTCTCAGCAGACCATCAGGTCCGGGATAGATGCGGAGCTGCAGACTCTGGGGTCGAAGATCAGTAACCATATGCGCCTCCTGGGTCTGGGGAGGGACGCCCGGTCCTGTCGGGTGAGCGCCTGCCGGCACGGGGGAACCGGTAGAGCCCAAACGTAGCCCTGTCGGGCTGTGTATGCAGCTACCAATGATCCGGCAGCGATTATCAGATGACCCGTGATCGCGCCGAACTTCACGTAATTCGTCATGCGGACGAGTCCGTACAAATGAGCTTTTACGCTGCTCGCCCTCTACCCGCCAAATGCGATCCCGTATCCATCAGGATCCTGGATGGTGAATTCGCTGAAGAACTCGTCGAGTACAGGGCCGTCGACAATCGCTATGCGTTTGCCTTCGAATTCCACTAGCAGGGCCCGTACGTCGCAGCAGCAGTAGAGACTGTGGAATCCCGTGTCATGTGGATATGTTCAGGCGCAGGCTCTCGATGAGCTCTTGGACCCGGCCGCGAATATCGTCGCGGACCTGGCGAACGACCTCAATGGGTTGGCCGGCGGGGTCGGTGAGGTCCCAGTCTTCGTAGCGTTTTCCGGGAAATACCGGGCAGGTGTCACCGCAGCCCATGGTGATGACGACATCGGCCGCCTCGACCGCGTCTGTCGTGAGGATTTTGGGTTGCTCGGCCGTGATATCGATGCCGACTTCCCGCATGGCTTGTACCGCAACCGGGTTGACGTTGTCGGCGGGTTCGGAGCCGGCGGAGCGGACGTTGATGTGATTGCCGGCGAGGTGGGTGAGAAAACCGGCTGCCATTTGCGAGCGGCCGGCATTGTGGACGCAGACGAAAAGCACGGTCGGTGTGTCAATCATATGTGGACCTTCCGGGATTCGCTGGTGGCAAGCGGCAACGCGGTGTGGTTCGGATAGAGGACACGGATAAGCGGGTACGCGGCCGCGGCGCCGATGAGCTGGGCGGCGATAAACGGGCCGGCCGAGGTTGGGGCAATTCCAGCAAATGTGTCGGTGAACATTCTGGCAATGGTGACCGCGGGGTTGGCGAAGCTGGTGGAGCTGGTGAACCAATAGGCGGCGGTGATGTATCCGCCTACGGCGTAGGCGATTCGGTCGCCGCGGCCGGAGCGGGCGGCCCCGAAGATGGTGAGGACCAGACCGAGCGTGGCGACGATTTCGCCCAAGAAAAGCCCGCCACCGTCGCGGTGATGACCGGAAATATCGACCGCCTGCAGGCCGAACATGACGTTGGCGACCAGGACGCCGAGTACACCGCCGGCGATTTGGGCGGCGATCAGGACGGTTGCGGTACGCGCGGTGATCGCGCCGAACGCGGTCTCCAGCAGGGTTACGACCGGGTTGAATGCGGCCGAAATTGGCTGCAAGGCCAGGATCAGCGCCACCAGCGCGGCTCCGGTGATGACGCTGTTCTCCAGCAGCTCCAACCCGATGTTGTGTGGGGAGAGGCGCTGGGCGGCGATGCCGGAGCCCACGACCGCGGCGACCAGGAACGCGGTCCCGATCGCCTCGGCCAGGGCCCGGCGGGCCAATTCCGCATTCACTACTTTGTGGCTTCGGCGGGTTTGCTGGCGCGCACGATCGCGGCGTGCATACCGTCCGCGGCTTCGTGGGTGAAGGTCACCGAGGAGTCGGTGAAACCGGCGGCGGCGAGCCCGTCGAGGTATTCGCTGCGGGAAAGGGCGCCGGCGATGCAGCCGACGTAGCTGCCTCGTTCGGCCCGTTGCTCCGGGCTCAGTGTGTCTTCGGCGACTACGTCGCTGATCCCGATGCGGCCACCGGGGCGTAATAGCCGGAACATCTCGGCGATGACGGCCGGTTTGTCAACCGACAGATTGATGACGCAGTTGGAGATCACCACGTCCACTGACTCATCCGGCAGCGGAACGTCTTCGATGGTGCCCTGCACGAACTCCACGTTGCTCGCACCGGCCTTTTCGGCATTGGTACGGGCCAGGGCCAGCATTTCGTCGGTCATATCCACGCCATAGGCGAATCCGGTCGGGCCGACGCGCCGCGCCGAGAGCAGTACGTCGATTCCGCCACCAGAACCCAGATCCAGCACGGTTTCGCCGGCCCGCAGCTCGGCCACCGCGAGTGGGTTGCCGCAGCCCAGGCTGGCCGCCAATGCCTCGGCCGGCACCTCACCCTGCTCGCTCGCGCTGTAGAGCGCGGAGCCGAACGTCTCGTCGACCTCCACGGCCGACCCTCCGCAGCAGCTGGCGGATTCGCTTGGGGCACAGCACGATTCGGCCGCCTCATCGCGGCCGTTGCTCACCGCGGTCGCCGCCGCCGCATACCGGGCTCGGACCTGCTCCAGGGTCTGTTCGCTGCTCGTACTGGTCATCCCACGCCTCCCATAGACAGTGATCGATGTGTTGCCGCCACTGTGCACGACGTATCGATGTACGTCAATACGTTGTGGCATGCTGGATGTCATGCCGACCACGCCGCTCCCGCTGCTCGCCGACGACTGGGCCACCTGCTGTACCCCCAGCGGCGACGGCGGCCTCGACCTGGACAGCGCGCAACGTCTCGCCGCGGTCCTGAAGGTCATCGCCGACCCGACTCGGCTGCGGCTACTATCGCTTGTCGCGGCAAAATCCGACGGCGAGGCCTGCATCTGCGACCTCACCGAACCGGTCGCTCTGTCCCAGCCGACCGTCTCGCACCACATGAAAGTCCTCGTCGACGCCGGACTTCTGCAACGCGAGCAACGCGGCAAATGGGCGTACTACCGCCTCGTACCCGGCGCCCTGGACGCGCTCGCCCGGCTAGTGTCCACTGTGGCCGGACAGGCCACCTGACGAATCTCTTGGTGCGGTTCCCGCGGCCGGCCGGTCCAAGGTCTGGGGGCCGACCGGTGCGGGCCGGGCAATGGGGACACCCGGCGCTCGGCACCCTGGATGGCTCGTCGCCTGCTAAGGCTTGCTGCCCGATTGGCGGTAGGTCCACGCTATGCCGGCGCCCGGTGGTGGGTCATCGCCCAGCTGTACGGATCGTGGTCTGCGCTACTCGGTACAGAGGGGCCTGCGGTATTCGGCCTGCCGTTGGTCGGTGCTCGCCAAGCGGTCCGCGCATGGCACGATTCGGGGGTGACCAGTAGACCCGATGCGGGGGCGCAGCGCCTGGATGACCTCGCACGGTTGCGTCGCGTCCGTGACCGGATCGACCGGGACTACGCGCAGCCGCTGGACGTCGAGGCGCTCGCCCGCGGCGCGCACATGTCAGCCGGCCACCTGAGCCGCGAGTTCCGGAACGCCTACGGCGAGTCGCCGTACAGCTACCTCATGACCCGGCGGATCGAGCGGGCGATGGCGCTGCTGCGCCAGGGCGACATGAGCGTCACCGACGTCTGCTTCGCGGTCGGCTGTTCCTCGCTGGGCACGTTCAGCACCCGCTTCACCGAACTGGTCGGAGTGCCGCCGAGCACGTACCGGCGCGAGGCGGCGCGCGCGACCGCGGGAATGCCGCCATGCGTAGCGAAGCAGGTGACCCGGCCGGTCAGGAGCCGGTCAGGAATCGAGAAGCAACGATCACCAGAACGCCTCTAGCCTGATCGCCATGGACATCACGATTCACGGGAGCATGCTCCCGCACAACGACCCGGAGGCCACGCTGGCCTTCTACCGAGACGCGCTCGGTTTCGAGGTCCGTAACGACGTTGGCTACAACGGGATGCACTGGATTACGGTCGGCCCGGTCGGCCAGCCCGGCACGTCCATCGTCCTGTACCCGCCGCAGGCGACGCCCGGAATCACCGACGACGAACGCCGCACGATCACCGAGATGATGGCCAAGGGCACCTTTGCCAGCATCAACCTGGCCACCGACGACCTGGACGGCACGTTCGAACGGCTGCAGGCCGGCGATGCGGAGGTCGTTCAGGAGCCGACCGATCAGCCGTACGGAATTCGCGACTGCGCGTTCCGGGACCCGGCCGGCAACCTGATCCGCATCCAGCAGCTGACCGACTGAACGCTGGTCGTGTATCCGCCCATAGAACCGAACGCTTCCGGAATGCTCGATGTCGGGGACGGGCATCAGATTTACTGGGAAACCTGCGGAAATCCGGCCGGCCGTCCCGCTGTTTTCCTGCACGGCGGTCCGGGCGGGGGATGCAGCGCTGGCCACCGGCGGTTCTTCGACCCGGACATTTACCGCGCGGTGCTCTTCGATCAGCGCGGATGTGGACGCAGCCGGCCATTGGTGAGCGAGCCGTATGCCGACCTGCGTACGAATACCACCGCGCATCTCATCGAGGATATGGAGGCGTTGCGGGGGCACCTGGGCATTACACAGTGGACAGTGCTGGGCACGTCGTGGGGTACGACTCTCGGACTCGCTTACGCACAAGCGTTTCCGGACCGCGTGGCTGGGCTGGTGTTGGGACTCGTGACGACTGCGACCCGGCGCGAAGTGGACTGGATGACATACGGCATGCGTCGTTTCTATCCCCAAGAATGGGAACGATTTGCCGCGGCGGCTCCGTCGTCGTTGGCGGAATTGCCGCTCGTTGATGCGTATGCCACCTGGTTGGCTCATCCCGACCCGCACGAACAGCAGCGCGCGGCCGATGAATGGAATTCCTGGGATCACGCCCAGAGCGGCGTGAAACCAGCCAAGAAATATGACGATCCGGCCGTACGACGGCAATTCGCCCGACTGGTCACGCATTACTGGCGGAACGCAGCCTTCCTCGAGGACGGACAATTGCTGCGCGACGCGGTACGGCTGAACGGAATTCCCGGTGCGCTCATCGCCGGCGCCCATGATCTGAGTTGCCCGCCCGATATTCCGTGGGAATTGTCCCGCCGCTGGACCGATGCGACGCTGGAACTCATCGACGCCGGTCACGGCCGGAGCACGACCGACCCGGACGTGTTCCCCAGAACGGTGATCGCCGCGCTGAGCCGGCTGGAAATACGGTAGGCAGTGGGTGGGCCGGCTGGCATAGTCGTCGCCCATGACGGTTTTGCCTCCCGACTACGACTCCGATCCGGGGCGGTGGCAGTCGTGGGAATCGCCGCAGGACGTACACGAAATGGTGGCGCCGGAACTGTCCGGGCCGGTGTTGGATGTGGGCTGTGGCGAGGGCCGGTTGGCCTCGTTGCTGCGACCTGGCGTGGTTTGGGTCGGGCTTGACTCGTCGCCGGCGCAACTTGCGGCGAACCCGTACCAATCGCGGGTGCGCGGTGACATGACGGCGTTGCCGTTTACCGACGAGAGCTTCGCTGAGGTCGCTCACCTGTGGTGCCTGTATCACCTGAACGATCCGGTTCCCGCGATTCGGGAGGCAGCCCGGGTATTACGGCCCGGCGGTCATTATTACGCCAGCACGTCGGCTCGGAATAACGATCCGGAAATCATGCCCGAGGGTTGGCCGCCTTCGACATTCGATGCCGAAGATGCGCTTTCGCTGATGGCGTCGGTATTTGACGAGGTCGAGGCGGAACGCTGGGATGGCAAATTCTTTCCGTTGCGTACCCGGGATGAGGTGCGCGCGTATTGCCGGCACAATTTCGTTCCGGCCGAGCGGGCGGAGTCGGTCGAATTGCCGCTGTGGCTGACAAAGCGTGGTGTGCTCGTACGGGCGAGAAAAGCTGGGTGATTTACGGGGCAACGATGTGGTCGAGTTGGTGACCAGTGATGAGCGCGCTATCGATAGTGATATACGTGGCGTGCGGACGGTCGGGCACCCACGGTCGCAGCGACAGCCCGTCGAGCCGGGTGATCTCCGCTGGATCGTTGACGACATTGGCCCAACCGAGCACGGTGACGCTCCAGGCGCGGGGCCCGGCGGTGAGGTCGTCGACCTCGAACGCCACCACGTCGTGCCGTCCGGGCGCCGCGAGCTTGGGCGTGCCGTCGCTGCGGATCACGATGCGGCCACGGTCCAGGACGTAGTGCACCGGTTGGATCGCGGGCAATGCGTTTGCCGTGTAGACGATGCGCCCGACCGTCGCGCTGCCGAGCAGACGAAGGCACTCGTCCTCATCAAGGCTGCGCAGCTGCGACGGATCTATGAGCATCCTTCAAGCATCGTTGGTGCGCGGGGTCAGGTTCAGGGCCTAAAGTCCCCAGTTCGCGCGACAGACGACATGTCGTGCAGAGCATTCGGCGGCCTACGCCGGGCATGATTGCGTCGATAGTACCTGCCAGTGAGGTTTGCCCGGTTCGACTCGACGAAATGTTGTTATCCGTGCACCGGGCCCGGGTATACGTACACCGAACTAATCAATCCGACCGAGGAGAGATGTAGTCGTGCGTATCGGTGGCAGTTTATTTCTCATTGCCGTAGGCGCCATTCTGAAATGGGCCATTACCGACCACGTGAACGGCGTCAACCTGCCCATGATCGGCCTCATTCTGATGGTCGTGGGCATCATTGGTCTCGTGCTGTCGTTGATTCTGGCGTCGACGCGGCGCCGTACGGACGTAATTCGCGAGCGCGATCCGCGTTATATCGACGATCGCGGCCCGGTTGCAGGGTCGTCGCGGACCACCTACGTCGAGCCGCGGGAATACGACGAGCGGCTCTAACCGCAGAGTACTTCTTTTTGGACAACCCAAAAGGAGCTCCGGCAGGCATGTAGTCCTGGCCGGCAAACGGATTTACCCGACCGGCAGGATCGTGCCGGACCTGGGCGGCAGACCCGGGGGAGATCTACGAGGTAAAACGCCACTACTCCGCGATCGGGCCGACCGTCGTGGACCGGCTGCACGACCTACTCGGCGGGCCGCGAACCGAGGAAATTCACGTTTGAGTTCCTATGTTGACAGTGCGGGAGACAGCACTGTCAACATTGTACGTGCCTGGCCCTCTTCCGAACTTATTGCGGGGATGAGTGGTGCCTGGTGGCTGGTTGTCCCGTCAGGCGCCGCGCCCTATGCGGTGCACGTTCGTGACGCTAATCATCATCGGGGTGTACGCGCGGCGAGGTAGAGTCAATACCGGGGTCGAACATATGTACGAATGAGGAGTGCGTGATGGTCGACCTGGATCTGGTGCTACGAGCTGTCGCCGCGGGTCGGGTGGTGCGACCGCACAGTGGCTACAACGCACCGCATCTGCTGGATGGTCAGGACGTCAGCCTCGATGTGCGTCAGTTGAGCCGCTACGAGCTGATCCGGCACCGCATGTCCGGTCCGCCACAAATTGAGCCGCTTGGTTTGGAGTTGTTAGCCGAAATGCCGCCGGGACAGCGGTTCACGATCGCGGAATTGCCGGCCAAATACCGGCAGGACCGCACGTGGCACCGTCGCCGGCGGCGTCGGTAGCGACGCGTCAGTCGAATATGGCGGCGTACGCGCGGACCGGGAATGTGCCGAACCCTGAAATGCGAGCCGGTGCTGCGGTGAATCGGAATCCGGTGGGCGGCACCTGCTCGAGGCCCGTGAGATGTTCGACGACCGGAATATTGGCCTCGAGCAGAATCGAATGCGCCGGGCGGTGCAGGTCCGCAACATCGTCAATGTTGACCGAGTCGACACCGACCAACCGCGCGCCGTGATCGACCAGCCAGCCGGCACCTCCGCGGGTGAGAAATGGCGCGTCGACCGCGTATTCCGGTGTGCCCCAGGTCGCGTCGCCACCCGTGTGCAGCAGGACCGCGCGGCCAGCGACATCAATCGCGGCCAGCACATTTTCATCGACGGCCCGGTTGTCGGATCCAACTGTCCTGACGACGACTCCGGGCAACTCGACGAACGATCCGAGCGGCAATTGCGCCAGGTCGACGCCGTCGGCGTACCGATGAAACGGGCTGTCGAGGTACGTGCCGGTATTCCCGACCATCGTGATCTCGTCGATTGCAAATTCCGTACCCGGTGCGTAACTCTCCCGGGACGCAGCGCGAGTCACATGTGGACGGATCGTCGGCGCAGGCAGGCCGGGATACGTAATCGTGCCGTCGGCGACGACGTGGCTGAGCTCGACCAGACGGGCGGCTGGTTGACTGGTCGTGACAGGGTGATCGCTCGGTCCGGCGTGCGTACCCTTGTGCGGTTCGGCGAAGACCCGCAGCGAGCGAAGCTCGACCCGCTCGACCATCAACAGGTTCAGTGAGGCGACGAACAGGGCTGCCACGTCCTGCTCGCGCACGTCCGCGTGCGGGACGTCCACCCGGAAACCTTCGGCCTGCAAGCCACCGCCGTTGGCGAACGTGACGGTCGCGTCGAATTGCGCGCGATATTGAGTGTCGTTCATAGCCCGTATCTGATCACGGGATCGCTGTCCGCGCGCGGAATTCCGCATGCAGCGGGGATTGGCCGCGCGCGTCGTCAGAACGGCGGCGGATCTGAATTCGTCGGATCCGGGGGGCCGGACGATGGATATTCGTGCGGCTCCGTCACGTGGATGCCGTTCGTCGGCGAGGTCCAGACCAAAGCACCGCGTTCCGTTTGATGGACGGACCAACCGCCGTCCTGGTGTTCGTCGCGAGTTTTGAGCCGATGGTGGTGGCGACACAAGCAGGCGAGGTTGTTTGCCTCCGTCTCGCCGACCGGAAACCGCGTCGTATGGTCGATGTCGCAGCGATAGGCGGGTTGCGCACAACCGGGGAACCGGCAGGTGTGGTCGCGACCGCGGATAAACTCGGCCAGCGCGGCGCTGGGGTGATACCGGTGCCGGCCGACCGCGGTAAGCGCGCCGGCGTTATCGGTCCGCAGCGCCTGCCAGATGCCGTCGGCCGCGATAATGCGGGCAGCGGATGCCGATATCGGGCCATAGCCGGACAGCTCCGCCGGACCATCGTCGCCGCCAATCAGCGTCGTGTCGGTAAGCACGATCCGCACCAGCGGACGGGCAGTCGGACCGGCAGCGCCACGAACCAGATCGGCCAATACGTCGGCGCGGATCTGATCCATCGTGCGGTCATCGCCTGTGGTGCGGGCGGTTCGGGCCAGGTCGGTGAGTCGGGTATGGAGACCGATCGCGTCCGGTGCCGGCAGGATTGCGCGGAATTCCGCCATATCGTCGGGCAACGGAGTGACGCTGACCCGGCGGTCCGCCCGTGCGATCGCGGCACGTTCCTCGGCCGTCGCGGTATCGATAGCGTGCACGGCGCGTCTGACCGCGCGACGTAGCTCGCCCGGTGTCTTGTCTGGAGCGTCGGGCAGCACTCGCTCCTCGACCTGCGTCGTAACCGCCTCGGAGACGTGCGCGGTTTCCTCAGCAATGACCCGGGCCTTGGCGTACGTGACCTGCCCCGTAGTCAAAGCGGCGTGGGTCTTGGCCAGGCGGTCGGTCAATTCGGTGGCCCATTCCAGCCGCTTTGCCGCCGTACGCGGCGACAACGTCAACGCGGTGGCCAATTCGTCGGCCGCGAATTCGTCCGTCAATTCGGGGTCGGCGTCGGAGTTGCGGCGGCGGTCGGCGAATGTGCTGATTGCCTGAGCCTGCAAGGCGGTTACCCACGACGCGACTTTCTCCAGCGCTACCGCGGCAGAGAGCACGCTGTCGTCGTTGAGCTGCTCAAATGGCTGCGCCGCGATTACGTCGGCGAGCCAGCCACCCGGCGGCACAGCCGTGAAATCCTTCACCCCGTCCGCCGGCTCGGCCAGCATCGTCAATCGCGCCTCGAGCCCGCCGTCAATCGCGTACCCGTGCCCGATAAACGGCCCGATATCGTTGTCCGGGCAGGCGTTAGCACCGCCACGTACCGCAACAGATTGCATGACCGGACACCCCCGATTTCAAACGTACGTTCGAAAGCTACCACATCCACAATCCCGCTCATCGGGAACGCAAACGGCCTGTGGATAACACCGGCGCTGGTATTCCTGAAATCAACAACAGTCCACTTGAGACCTCGGCCAGCCGGCAACTCATACCCAAACTACGTGATTCCACGAAACCGCGCGAAGGGCCTGTGGACAAGGCGGTTTCGGTCGCCACCCGGCCAGCCCGTGGCGTAGGCTCTGGACCGTCCGGGGGCCTGTCCCGGTGTACCGCGAACGACCGGAGGTAGTGATCGTGACAACCGCGCAGCGCCCCGCGCTGGTCCCGTGGCCGGCTCAGATTGCCTCGAGTGACGCCGAGTACGTGCTCGGCCCGGGCACCTCGATCGTCGCGAACCCCGGCACCGAGTCGATCGCCGCCCTGCTGCACGACGAACTCGCCGCCGCCACCGGCCTTCCGCTCCAGATCACAAACGGCGTCACGACCGATGCCATCACGCTGGCCATTGACGACTCGCTGCCGCATGAGGGCTACCGGCTGCAGGTCGGCGCGGACGGAGTGCGCATCGAGGGTGGCGATCGGCCAGGCGTGTTCTACGGCACCCGGACGCTGCGCCAACTGCTCCCGACCCAGGCATTCGGCCAAGGAAACCAGAATGTCAGTTGGACCGTGCCGGGCGTGGATATCGCCGACCAGCCGGCCTTCGGCTGGCGCGGTTCGATGCTCGACGTGGGGCGGCATTTCCGGACCAAGGAATTCGTGCTGCGTTATATCGACCTGCTGGCCATGCATAAAATGAACGTGCTGCATTTCCATATTTCCGAGGATCAGGGCTGGCGGGTCGAGATCCGGCGGTATCCGCGGTTGACCGAGATCGGCGCGTGGCGTTCGGAAACCCTGATCGGCCGGCCCAACCAGCAGGATCCCTCGCAGGACAAATACGATGGTGTGCCCCACGGCGGTTTCTACACCCAGGATGACATTCGCGAGATTGTCGCCTACGCAGCGGAACGCTGTGTCACGGTCGTACCGGAGATCGACGTCCCCGGGCATTCCCAGGCCGCGATCGCAGCCTACCCGGAATTGGGCAACACCGGCGAACAGCTCGAGGTGGGCAAGGGCTGGGGCATCATTGAGAACGTACTCAACGTCGAGGATTCGACCGTCGAGTTCTACAAAAACGTCTTTGACGAGCTTTTCGAGTTGTTCCCGAGCACGTTCATTCACGTCGGCGGCGACGAATGCCCGAAGACTCAGTGGAAGAACAGCCCGCGGGCGCAGGAACGCATGCGGGAGCTGGGATTCACTGACGAGGACCAACTGCAGTCGTGGTTCATCACCCAGCTCGACCAGCATTTCACCGCTAAGGGGCGGCGGCTCGTCGGGTGGGACGAAATTCTCGAGGGCGGGCTGGCTCCCGGCGCCACCGTGATGTCCTGGCGCGGCGAGGAGGGCGGCATCAACGCAGCAAAGGCCGGACACGACGTCATCATGGCGCCGACGTCGTACGTCTATTTCGACTATTACCAATCGCAGAACACCGAGTCCGAACCGCTCGCCATCGGTGGCTACCTGCCGTTACAACATGTGTACGAATATCAGCCGGTGCCCAATGAGTTGGCCGATATCGCCGACCGGGTGTTGGGTTCGCAATTCCAGCTGTGGTCTGAGTACATGCCGACCGAAGAGCAGGTTGAATACATGGCATTTCCCCGTGGCTGCGCGCTTGCCGAGGTGGTGTGGACGCCGGAACGGCCCAGTTACGAGGATTTCCTGGACCGGCTCCGCGTGCATGTGGAGCGGCTGGACCAGTTGGGCGTCAACTACCGGGCTCTCGACTGACATGGCCGCGCCGACCGTCGCGATCATCGGTGAGTGCATGGTGGAGCTGCGGCATGTCGACGCCAATACGTTGGCGCTCGGCTACGCCGGCGACACCCTGAATACGGCCGTTTACCTGGCCCGCAGTATCGGGTCTGGTGGCTCGGTCGGTTACGTCACGGCGGTCGGCGACGACCCGTACAGCGATGCGATGCTGGCAGGGTGGGCTGCCGACGGCATCGACATCGCCCGGGTGGTACGCGTTCCCGGCGCGCATCCCGGGCTGTACCTGATCCGGGTGAACGACGCGGGCGAGCGCTCGTTCACGTATTACCGTTCGGAATCGCCGGCCCGGCGGCTTTTCGATGAAATCCAGCCTCCCGACACTGATTTCTCCAATGTGGCGCTGATTTACCTCAGCGGAATTACCTTGTCGATTCTCTCCGACAAGGGCCGTAATACACTGTGGACGGTGCTGGAACGAGCCCGGTCGCGCGGAACGAAGGTTGCCTTCGATACGAATTATCGCCCGGCCGGCTGGCCGGATCGGGCTGCCGCTCAGGAGGCGGTGTCCCGGACGCTGCGGCTGGCCGATATCGCGCTGCCGACCTTCGACGATGAGCAGGCGCTGTTCGACGATGACGCGCCAACCGACTGCATCAGTCGGTTGCGTGGACTCGGCGTCGGCGAAATCGTCGTGAAGGTTGGCGCGGCCGGCTGCATCGTGGCCGACGCGACGAGCGAGCAGACGGTGGCGACGACGCCGGTGGTGCGGGTCGTCGACACGACCGCGGCCGGCGACTCGTTCAACGGTGCCTATCTCGCGGCTCGGCTGACCGGGCGGGACCCGATCGCCGCCGCCCGGGCCGGCAACCGCCTGGCCGGCGTCGTGATCGGCCACGGCGGAGCGATCATCGCCCGCGACGCGATGCCGTAGCTAAAGCCCGTGACGTCGTGCCGTAGCTAAAGCCGGCGACGCTATGCCGTAGCAACCCCTGACGCCATGCCGTAGCACAACCGGACATGCCGTACTCAGCTTCAGATCAGGGCGCGCCGGGCGGGTGGAAAACCGCGAACGGGTCGGTGATTTCCAGGTTCCGGTCGCGGAATCGGAACAGCGCTGCGGGCCGGCCACCGGACCGTCCCGGCGGTGCCGCATCGCCGGTCGGCTCGATCTGACCGCGCCGCAGCAGGATCCGCTGCAGGTTGGTCGGCGCGACGTCGTGGCCCAACGCGGCTCGGTAGTAGCGGGCAAGTTCGGAGATCGTGAACGTCGGCGGCGCGAGCGCGAATCCCAGGTTGGTGTACGAGAGCTTGGACCGCAGCCGGCTCGCCCCGGCCGCCAGCAGAGTGGCGTGGTCGAACGCAATCGGTGGCAGCGCGGCCACTTTGTGCCACTGCGTGTCGTCCGGCAGCTGCGGGTCGATGTGTGCTGGCACCAGGCCGAGGTACGTGGTCGCGATGACGCGGCGGCCGGGGTAGCGGTCAGGTTCGCCCTTGGTCTCCAGCTGCTCGAGGTGGCTGAGATCACGGATGTCGACTTTTTCCGCCAATTGTCGCTGGATTGACGGCCGCAGCGCCTCGTCCTCACCGAGCCCGCCACCGGGTAGTGACCAACGTCCGGACTGCGGCTCACGGGCCCGTTGCCACAGCAGAACCGCCAGCTCACCGTCCCGTACCTGCAGCACGACCGCCAGCACCTCGTGGCCGGTCAGGGAACGATGTGTTAACGGTCCACTACGCGCAGCGGTCTGGGCCGTTTCCGGACGGCGACGTGAGCTGAGTTGCTTTTCCCTTTTGACGGCCACAGGCACATGGTAAAGTCTCGAAGAGTTTCCGCCTGGCAGACGGAAACCTCGGGGTGTCGCCAGTACCGTCGATGCAAGCTCCACGGCACCCCGGTCCAGACGACCAGAGAAGGTGTCATGTCTGCCCAACCCGAACCGACCTCCACCACCAGCGCCTGGGCCGAAGAGGTGCGCCGGCTCGCGCGCGAGCGCGGAGCGGTGATCCTCGCCCATAACTACCAGCGACCGGAGATTCAGGACGTGGCCGACCACGTCGGTGATTCGCTGGCGCTGTCCCGTCTGGCTGCCTCCACGCCGGAACAGACGATCGTGTTCTGTGGCGTGCATTTCATGGCGGAGACGGCAAAAATTCTGTCGCCGGAGAAGACGGTGCTGATTCCGGATCCGGCCGCCGGCTGTTCGTTGGCCGACACAATTACGGCCGATGAGCTGCGGGCGTGGAAAGCCGAACATCCCGGTGCCGTCGTGGTGGCTTACGTCAATACCTCGGCCGCGGTCAAGGCCGAAAGCGATATCTGTTGTACGTCATCAAATGCCGCCGATGTCGTACGTTCCATTCCCGAGGACCAGGAAATTCTGTTCCTGCCCGATCAGTTCCTCGGGGCGCACGTACAGCGCGTCACCGGCCGGCAGAATATGCATATTTGGTCTGGTGAATGCCACGTGCACGCCGGCATCAACGGCGCCGACCTGCGGGCCAAGGTGGAATCCGACCCAGAGGCCGAATTGCTGGTGCACCCCGAATGCGGCTGCGCCACCTCGGCGCTGTACCTCGTCGGCGCGGGCGCCGTCCCGGCCGAGCGGGTCAGCGTGCTCTCCACCGGTGGCATGCTCGAACGCGCTCGCACCACCCGGGCCAGCCGCGTTCTGGTGGCCACCGAAACCGGTATGTTGCACCAATTGCGGCAGGCCAATCCGGGCACCGAATTCGCCGCGGTGAATGATCGCGCGGTCTGTCATTACATGAAAATGATTACGGCCGAAAAGCTGTTGTGGTCATTGCGTACTGGTGCGGTTGAAGTGACTGTGCCTGAGGACATCGCCGCCCGCGGCCGCCGCGCCGTCGAACGCATGGTGGCTATCGGAAACCCTTCGGCAGGTGGCGAATGATCGAACCATTGGCAGCGGCCCTCGCGGCTCCCGAACCGACGTGGGAACGGGAAAGCGACGTCGTCATCGTCGGGTCCGGCGTGGCCGGTTTGTGCCTGGCTCATTCGCTGGCCGGATCGGGCCTGTCGGTCATCCTGGTCACCAAGGCCCGCGTACGAGCCGGCAGCACGACCTGGGCTCAGGGCGGCGTGGCAACCGCCAGCGGCTCCGAGGATTCGCCGGAGGAGCACCTGCACGACACGTTGGTCGCCGGCGCTGGACTGTGCAATGAGGACGCGGTACGAATTCTGGTGACCGAAGGCCTTTCGGCGGTCGACGGAATTCTGGCTGCCGGCGCGCATTTCGACCATAACG
This sequence comes from Mycobacteriales bacterium, assembly GCA_040414495.1. GTDB lineage: Bacteria > Actinomycetota > Actinomycetes > Mycobacteriales > QHCD01 > DATAVB01. The sequence goes on along the minus strand of JBEDUI010000219.1, from coordinate 2,971 downwards.
GTGCCGGCGAATTGTCCCGCACCCGCGAAGGTGGACATTCCCGCGCCCGCATTATTCACGCCGGTGGTGATGCGACCGGACTGGAAATCCAGCGTGCACTGGAAGCGGTGACCAAGGGCGTCAAAGGACTGACGGTCCTCGAACACGCATTCGCCCTGGACGCGGTATTCGACGCCGATGGCGCCGTCGCCGGGCTGCGGGTGGCCCAACTCGATGCGGCGGGACGCTGCAAAGACGTCGGTGTCATAAATGCCGGTGCCGTTGTGCTCGCCACCGGTGGAATGGGGCAGGCGTACGCCAGCACCACGAATCCGAACGTGTCCACAGGGGACGGTGTCGCGTTGGCGCTGCGGGCTGGCGCCGAAGTGTCCGACGTGGAATTCGTACAGTTCCACCCGACCGTGTTCTACCCGGGTCCTGGTTCGCGGGGTCGGCAATTGCTGATTTCCGAGGCGGTACGCGGGGAAGGGGCGGTGCTCGTCGACGCGGCCGGCGACAGGGTGATGGCCGGGGCTCATCCGTTGGCTGATCTGGCTCCGCGTGACGTCGTCGCCGCGAATATGGCGGCGTGGATGGCCCGGATCGAGGTCGACCACCTATTGCTCGATGCCCGGCACATAGGCGAATCGACGTTGCTGCGGCGTTTCCCGACGATCGTGGCAGGATGCCGCGAGGCCGGCATCGACCCGGTTATACAGCCGATTCCGGTAGCGCCGGCCGCGCATTACGCCTGTGGCGGCGTGGTTGCCGACATGTCCGGTCGCACGTCGGTGCCCGGGCTGTACGCGATCGGGGAGACGGCCTGCACCGGCGTACACGGCGCCAACCGGCTCGGCTCCAACAGCCTGCTCGAAGGCCTGGTGATGGCCCAGCAGCTCGCCACCGTTTTGTCACACAACCCGCCGAAGCGGCAGGCTATTGTGCGTACGAATATTCCGGGCAGCAGCATCGATCCCGGCTCCCGGCTGGAATTCGCGATGGGTATGGCCCGTGATGTGGGCGTATTGCGCACGCCCGCTGGCCTGCGCGACATGACCCGACTGCTGCAGAAGGCCAGCGTCACCGGCGAGTCCGGGTTGGCGGCCTGGGAAGCTACCAACCTGCACGCGATATCCTCGCTGATCACCGCCGCCGCGACCATGCGGGAGGAGAGTCGCGGAGCTCATCGCCGCAGTGACGTGACCGAGCCGCGGGCGGAGTGGCTGCGACACATCGTTTTCAGCACCCGCGAGGGCAACCTACGAGCGGAGGTCAGGCCGTGAGCCTGTCACAGCACGACATCGATCGCGTCGCCGACCTGGCATTGACCGAGGACCTGGCCGGCGGAATTGACGTCACCACCGAATCGACCGTGCCGGCGGACCAGCATGGCACGGCGGATTTCGTAGCCCGCCAGCCGGGCGTTGTCGCCGGAATTGCCGTAGCCGCGGCCATTGTGGAGCGACGCTTCGCCGGCAACGGAACGGTGAAACCACTGATCGAGGATGGCGCCAAGGTCGAGCCCGGCGATGCGCTGCTTTCCATCACCGGCCCGACCCGCGAAATCCTCACCGCCGAACGCAGTGCGCTGAATATCCTTTGTCGACTGTCCGGCATCGCGACGACCACCGCCCGCTGGGTGGACGCGATCGAGGGGACCGGCGCGGTCATTCGCGACACCCGTAAGACGACGCCCGGCTTGCGCGCATTGGAAAAGTACGCGGTGCGCTGCGGCGGCGGTCGTAATCACCGGATGGGGTTGGCCGACCAGGCGTTGATCAAGGACAACCACATCGTCGCGGCCGGCGGTGTCCGGCCGGCCCTCGAGGCGGTGCAGGCGCAGCACCCCGACCTCATCTGCGAGGTGGAGTGCGACACGGTGGCGCAGGTACGGGAGGCGGTGGACGCCGGCGCCAAGCTCGTATTGCTGGACAACATGGAGCTCGACCAGCTCGTCGAGTCGGTCGAGATCGCCCATCCCGCCGGGGTAAAGACCGAGGCCAGCGGCGGCCTGGTCCTGGAGTCAGCCCGCGCGGTCGCCCAGACTGGCGTTGACTTCCTCTCCGTCGGGGCGCTGACGCACTCGGCTCCGGCGCTGGACATTGGCCTGGATCTGCACGCGGTCTGACCTGGCATACGAACGCGGCCAGTACGGGAATCCCCGTACTGGCCGCGTTTTGCTGCGTCAAGAAGGTGGCCGTGTGGTTGAAGCTGCGGCCGCACACCGGCGGGCCCGGGCGTTTACCCCGGGACGCGACGTTCGCCCTCGGCGTAGGCCGCTCATCCGCAAGCGGTGTAACACTGTAATCAGTGTTGCAGTGCAATCGGGGAGGCGTGTGATGGGACGAGGACATTGGCGGATGCGCGGCGAGTACGGCCGTTGGCATCAGGGTGAGCAGCCGCCGGCCGACGACGCCGCTGACTGGTTGGCCGGCCGGTTGCCCGACGATTGGTTCGAGGGCGCACCGGATGTGACGGTGGACCGCGAGGAGATCGTGGTCGTCGGGACGCTGCCGGCGCCGGAGGCCGCGGCCGACGCGACCGCGGAGTCGCGGTCGGCGACCGAATCCGGCCGGATAGCAAGGTTTCGTGAAGAAACCCGCGATCAGCGGATCGGCATCGCGCGTGAAGCCGAGGCAAAGTACGGCCGCAAGGTCGCCTGGGGCGCCCAGGCCGGCGAGACCCGGCAGATCTTCACCAACGCCGCGGTGCCCGTGATGACCCGGCTGCGTCAGGCCGACCGGCAGGTGCTCGACACGCTGGTGGACGCCGGCGTCGCGCGTTCCCGGGCCGATGCGTTGGCCTGGTGCGTGAAGTTGGTGGGCCAGCACGCGGAGAGCTGGCTGGGTGAGTTGCGTGAAGCAATGACCTCGGTGGACGAGGTACGGGCGCGCGGACCCGAGCTCTGATCGAAGGCAACGCGGCGGGTGGGAAGCACCCGCCGCGTTGCAGCCGAATCAGCGCAGTGGCAACCGGGATCAGCCTGTCGACT
>JBEDUI010000218.1:0-5712 GCA_040414495.1 Mycobacteriales bacterium | reverse complement strand
GTGAGCCGCTCACCATCACGCCAAGTGACCTGCCGTGTGGCGCGCGACTACAGGTCACCGACGGCCGTACCGCCACGGAAATGGCCGCCGAACTCGGCCGCCCGGTCGTATTACTGGACCTGGTGGGCGAGCGGCCTGGCCTGGTCGCCGGCGCGCTCAGCGACGGCGCGCCCGAAGCCGCCGAGGCCGAGGCGGCGGCGGTAATCGGCCGCGAACTGGTCCTGATCGACGACGTACCGGGGCTGGTGGTGGCCCGGACCGTGGCGATGCTCGTGAACGAGGCGGTCGACCTGGTGGCCCGCGGCGTCGCTACACCGTCCGATGTGGACCGTGCGATGCGGTTGGGCGTCAACTACCCGCTCGGGCCGCTGGAGTGGGGCGACCGAATCGGCGCCCCGGCCGTGGTCGCGATCCTGGACCGGCTGCACGCCGCCTACCCGACCGGCCGCTACCGGGTCAGCCCGAGACTGCGCCGTGCCGCGATCTCGGGCCAACGGCTGACCAAACTCGTCCAGTAAACGCCAAAACGCTGAGCTATTGCTCGTAACTCTGTTCAGCGCTTGGGAACCCGCCGTCCCGTACATCCAGGGCGTACGCCGTAGCGGCATTCCGTAACGCTGTACGAAGATCCGCGTATTGCTTGACGAACCGCGGCATCGGACCGCCGCGCAAGCCGGCCATGTCCTGCCACACCAGCACCTGCGCGTCGCAGTGCGGCCCGGCGCCGATGCCGATGGTCGGGATCGACAGCTCGTCGGTGATCCGCTTGGCCACGTCGGCCGGCACCATTTCCAGCACGACCGCGAACGCGCCGGCCTCCTGCACCGCGATCGCGTCCTTGATCAGGTCCTCACCGGACTCGCCGCGCCCTTGCACCCGGTACCCACCCAGCTCGTGCTCGCTCTGCGGGGTGAACCCGATATGCGCCATCACCGGGATTCCGGCCCCGACCAGCGCCCGGATCTGCCCGCAGACCCGGCGCCCGCCTTCGAGCTTGACCGCGTGCGCGCCGCCGTCGCGCATCATGGCCACCCCGGTAGCCAGCGCCTGCTGCGGACTGTCCTGGTACGTACCGAACGGCAGGTCGGCGACCACCAGCGCGTGGTGAGTGGAACGGGCCACCGCCTTGACCAACGGCAGCAATTCCTCCAGATGCAGCTGCACGGTGGTGGTGTACCCGAATACGTTGTTGGCCGCCGAGTCACCGACGAGCAGCACCGGAATGCCGGCCTCGTCGAATATCTCGGCCGAATACTGGTCGTACGCGGTGAGCATCGGCCAACGCTCGCCGCGTTGTTTGGCCGCGGCGAGTTGGTGGATGCGGATCCGCCGGGTCGTTTTGCCACCGTAGAGCGGGGGCTGCTCGTCGGCGCGCGCCATGGCTTCTCCTTAGCGGTTCGCCTATTCGGCCGGTCGCGGGGTACTGCCCAATTCGGTTGCGCCCTCGGTGTCGGTGTCCGAAACGTCGTGGCCGGGCGCCGTGTCCCGCCACCGGTTGGTGATCGGCAGCCGCCGGTCCCGGCCGAACGCCTTGACCGAGATCTTCGGGCCCGGCGGGTATTGCCGGCGCTTGTATTCGGCCCGGTCGACCAGCCGCAGCACGTGCTCGATCACGGCCGGGTCGTGCCCGCGTTCGATCAGGTCGGACCAGCCCAGGTCGTGGTCGACGTAATCCTCGATCACCGCGTCGAGCACGTCATAGGGCGGCAGCGAATCGGAGTCGAGTTGGCCCGGCCGCAATTCGGCCGACGGCGGCTTGTCGATCGCGTGTTGTGGAATGGGCGCCACCTCGCCGCGCCGCTCGGCGTCGGCATTACGCCACCGGGCCAGCTGCCACACCAGCGTTTTCGGGACGTCTTTCAGCGGGGCGTAACCACCGACCGCGTCACCGTACAAAGTGGAATATCCGGTCGCCAGCTCGCTCTTGTTGCCGCAGGCCAGCACGATCGACGGTTCGTTCTGATTGGACAGTGCCATCCAGGTGACCGCGCGCAGCCGGGCCTGCAGATTCTCCTCGGCCAATCCGGAAAGCTTCACCAGCGAGGTGAACGTGTCGAAGAGCGGTGCGATCGGAATTGTGGAGAAATTCAATCCGGTACGGCGGGCCAATTCGGCGGCGTCGGTTTTGGAATGCTCGGTGGACCATGCGCTGGGATTGGAAATGCCGTATACATTTTCCGCGCCGATGGCATCGCACGCGATCGCCGCGGTCAACGACGAATCGATTCCGCCGGAGAGACCCAGATAGACCCGGGCAATTCCGTTCTTACGTAGATATCCGCGTAGGCCCGTCACGACGGCGTTGTAGACCTCGGCCTCGTCGGACAGCGACTCGGCGAAGGTCGGCTCGCTCATCGCGAACGCCGGCACCGGCTCGGTGGAAATCGTGCTGCGGGTGACGGTCATATCCAGCGCTTGGCCGACGAAATTGCTGCTCGCCGCAGGCAGATCCAGGTCGACCACGAACAGCGTCTCGACGAACTGCGGTGCGCGGGCCAGCAATTCGCCGTGCTCGTTCACCACCAGCGAGTCGCCGTCGAAGATCAGCTCATCCTGCCCGCCGATGGTGTTGACGTACGCCAGCGTCGCCCCGGCCTCGCGGGCCCGCCGCTGGGCCAACTCCAGCCGCACGTCGTCCTTGTTCCGTTCGTACGGCGAGCTGTTGATCGACAGGACCAGCCCGACGCCGGCCCGTCCCGCGACCGCGAACGGGCGGCCCTCCTGCCACAGGTCCTCACAGATCGTCACCGCGACGTCGACGCCGTGCAGCCGCAGCACCGGCAGTGTGTGGCCGGGAACGAAATACCGCGCCTCGTCGAATACGCCGTAGTTGGGCAGGTGGTACTTGAAATACCGCAACACCACCTCACCGCGATACAGCACCGCGGCGGCATTGCGGGCACCCTTGACCGAGTCCAGATAGCCCACCACAACGGCGATCTCGCCCAGGCCCTCGCGGGCCAACCGCGGCGCCAGCTCGTTCAACTCCTTGATGCTGGCCTGCCGGAACGACTCCCGCAGCACGAGGTCCTCGGGCGGATATCCGGTCAGCGTCATTTCCGGAAAGGCAACCAGGTGGGCACCTTTTTCGGCGGCGGCCCGGGCCTGGGAAACCACCGCGGCGGCATTGCCGGCGATGTCTCCGACCGTCATGTCGATTTGCGCGAGCGCGATTCGCAAAGAGGGCATGAGTACATTGTCCCGCCCGCGGCGCGGCGTCGGCGAGGCCGGGTATTGGGGGCCGACGTTACCTGCGACACACCACGGCGGGTCGTGTCTCGGCACGCCGGGTCATTGTCACGGTCGATGCCGACTCGTCGCTAAGATCCGCTTCGTGTCGCGTTCGGCGCGCTAAGGTCAACAGTTACCGCATCGTGACCTTTGCGACGTATCCCGGGTCACGGCTCACCGCGTCTGTGATGTTCGAAGCTCGGCCAGACATCGGGCGTCCGCCGACCGGCGGCGATCGTATGGAGGACAACTGCATGTTGCGTGCAGCACGACTCGGCGGGCGAACCCGGGTCGCCCTGACCGTTGCCGCCTTGGGTGCGGTGGCTCTGGCGACCGGCTGTTCCACCACCTCGGAGCATTCCGCGCAGGCGGCATCGCCCCAGCATTCGAAGCCGGCGGCCACCACGTCATCCAGTACGCCGCGACCGGTGAAGACCACGCCCGCGCCGCCGCCCCCGGCCACCGTCTCGGTCCGCCCCGCGACCGGCGATCAGGCGGCGAACCCGGCCCGGCCGGTCACCGTGAGCGCGGCCGGCGGCACATTGTCCCGCGTCGTGGTGACCAATCCGGTCGGTAAAGAGGTCACCGGCAAAGTCTCCGCTGACCGGCGCACCTGGACCTCGAGCGAGGATCTCGGCTACGGCAAGACCTATCGGGTCTCGGCGGTGGCGACCAACCCGGCCGGTCATCCGACCCGGAAGGTCAGCACGTTCACGACGTTGACCCCGGCCAACCAGACCGCGGCCACGGTCTTCCCCAAGTCCGGCACCAGCATCGGCGTCGCCACGATCATCGACGTCAACTTCGACGAGACGATCACCGACAAGGCCGCGGCCGAACAGGCGATGACCGTGACCGCGTCGCCGGCGACGACCGGCTCCTGGCACTGGATGAGCGACACCGAAGCCGAATGGCGGCCGGCGCATTTCTGGAAGCCGGGCACCCGAGTTCACGTCAGCATCGGAATTTACGGTGCCCAGGTCGGCACCGGCCTGTATGGACAGTCCGATGAGGACGCTACGTACACCGTCCACGACGACTGGCGTGCGGTCGGCAACGTGAACACCTACGACCTGGCCGTCTATCACAATGGAGCCAAGGTGAAGGTGCTGCCGGCCAGCTTCGGCAAGCCGTCCACGCCGACGCACAACGGCATTCACGTCGTTTATCAGAAGTACCCGCTGTATTACATGAATTCGGCCAGCTACGGAGTGCCGGCCGACGCGCCCGGCGGCTACGAGAATTTCCCGGCCTATTGGGCGATGCGTATTTCCGGCGACGGCGAATTCACCCACGTCAACGACGAAACCGTGGGGGAGCAAGGCAGCAGCAATGTCAGCCACGGCTGCATCAACCTGTCCATGGCCAACGGCAAATGGCTGTACGAGCACATGGGCGTCGGCGACCCGGTCACCGTGACCGGTGGCGATCCGGAGTTGCCGATCGACGACGGTTACGGTGGCTGGAACGTCTCGTACACCCAGTGGGCCGCGGGCAGCGCGCTGCGGCACTGATCTCGTAGACAAAACGGGCCGGTACACCATCTGGTGTACCGGCCCGATTCGCTTATGCGGCAGGCAGAGCAGGCTTAGTGCGCGTACTTGGGAACGACAATCTCCAGCATGGCCTTGGCTTCCTTCTGCAACGTCGGGTCGCTGGAGAGAATCGCCCCGACCACGCCGTCGGCGTTGAGGTCGTGGCTCTGCGAGACATACCAGTCGCCCTGGCCGAAGCTGTTACTGCTGAGCGTGACGATTGCCGGATGCCCCGCGACCGTTGTCTTGATCAGCTTCTGATCATCCATCTTGTCTTCGCTGGCCATCTTGTTGGGGACCAGGTTGTCGTACTGGCTGATGATGATCTGGTTGCCGTCGGCGTCCTTGTAGGTGCAGCCGGGTCCGGACGAGTCCGGGAACGTACGCGGCGTCTGATGCCAGATCTTCTTCAGCTGGGCCGGGCTGATCAGCTCGCAAATGGCACCGTCATCCTGCAGGCTCGTGTCGCCGCCGGAAGAGCTGGGCGCCTCGCTGCTGGGTGCTTCACTGCTCGGCACCTCGCTGCTGGGCACATCCGACGGCTCGTCGCTGGCGCTGGCCGTGGGCGCCGAGCTGCTGGGCACCGCTGAGGAGGAGGGCGTGTCGCTGCTGGGCACCGTGGATGACTTGCTGACTGAGGGGCCGGCGAAGGTCGCGGTCCCCTCGGTCTTCGAAGCGCAACCGGCCAGCACAGCGCAGGCTGCTAGTCCGGCAAGAACGAAGGTTCCGCGTTTGTCGTACATAAATGATCCGTCCACTCGTAGTCGGCTTGTGCATTCTAGGGCGGTTGCGGGTACGACGGGCGTTGACCCGGTGAGGGTCCCAAGTCCGTCCTCGTTAACGTCCCGGAAACACCCCGGGCACATGATTCGCTGAGAACCGGATGCACACTGTGGGTCGATCCCCGAGGGAGTGGACATCGATCATGGACAAGCAGCAGGAGTTC
>JBEDUI010000217.1:0-5612 GCA_040414495.1 Mycobacteriales bacterium | reverse complement strand
GGCCTGCCGGGAACACGACATCACGCTTGTCCGGACCGGAGTACGCCTCTTTCATCACTGAACCTGTTGCCAGCTGCCGGCGCGGCACCGTAGATTAACCGCGATTCTGTCGTTGGGAGTTCGGCTCCCGGGTGGGTGGGCATCCTCTGCGGAGGCCCGCCGTGCTGCGCCCGTATCTTCGTATCCTGCGTACCCCTGGTTTCGCCCGACCGCTATTGGCCACGTTTCTCGGCGCCGTTCCGATCGGAATGCTCACGCTGGCGATTCTGCTTTTCGTACAGCAGCGCAGCGGTTCGCTGGCCCACGCCGGCGCGATCACCGGCCTGTACGGGGCCGGCGATGCGATCGGCCTGGCCGTGCAGGGTCGGTTGATCGATCGGTACGGTCAGCGGCCGATTCTGCGTCCGGCCGGGCTGATCTGCGCGGTATCGCTCGTGCTGCTGGTAGTCGCGGTTCCGCTGTCCACTGTGGTCGCGGTCCTGGCTGGTTTGTCGGCCCCAGCCTTGACCAGTGGGATGCGGGCGTTGATTCCGGACCTGGTGCCGCCGGCCGACCGGGCGGCGGCGTACGCACTGCTGTCGGTGTCATTCCAATTGGCGTTGGTGCTCGGGCCCTTATTGGTTTCGGTACTGGTCACCGTATCCAGTCCGGGTAGCGCGATTCTGGTCGCGGCGGCGCTTGATCTCTTGGCGGTCGGGGTTTTCACCGGCAGCACGGTCTCGCGGCGCTGGCTGCCGCAGGGCCGGCCCGGTCCCATGCTCAGCCCGGGATTCTGGACTCTGATGGTCTGCGCGGTTGGTACGGGTCTGGGTTCCGGGTTGATCACGGTCGCGATTCCGGCGTTGGCGGCTTCCCATGCGCTGGCCGCGCTGGTGTTCGCGGCCATGTCGGTCGGCGAATTGGCCGGCGGCATGGGGTACGGCGCCCGGGCCTGGCGCGGGTGCGGTAGCTACCGGTTGGCGGTCGCGCTGGTCGCGGTGGCGGCGACCATGGCGGTGGTCGGGGCGGCCGGGCATTCGGCCGCGGCGTTGCTGACCCTGGTGTTCCTCGGCGGTGCTGTCGGCGCGCCGGTGGGAATTACGCAATCCGCGTTGCTGGATTCGGTGGTGCCGGCCGGTGCCGTGACCCGGTCGTACGCGCTGTTGGTGTGCGTCGGGTTGTTGTGCGCTGCCGCCGGCAACGCGCTCGGCGGCGCCCTGGTCGGCGCGGTCGGGGCCGGCTCGTTGTTCCTCGTTGATGGATGCGGCATGGCCGTTGTCGCCGGCTGGACGATGCTGCGTCGCCGGACTCTAGACATCCGGTCGGTTGCTGACATCTAAGTGAACAGACTCGCCGAGTCTTCTCCTATCGCCATTCGGGTGATAAACCAGGTTCTGAGCCGTTCAGTCCGAACGGCTACACCATGTGGAGGAGCTATGCGTCGCCTGTTCGCTGCCGTCCTCGCCTTCCTCGGATCCTGCCTACTCATCGTCGCGCTCGCCCCCGCGGCCGGCGCCGCTACCGTCAACTACGTCGCACTCGGTGACTCGTACTCGGCCGGAGTGGGAGCCGGTGGCAGCACGAGTGGCGGCAGCTGCGACCGCAGTACGAACGCGTACCCGGCGCTGTGGGCGGGCGGGCACAGTCCCTCGTCGTTCACCTTCGCCGCCTGCTCGGGCGCGACCACGACCGACGTTCTGAACAGCCAGGTTTCCTCGCTGAGTAGCAGCACCACGCTGGTCAGCCTGACCATTGGCGGCAACGACGCCGGCTTCAGCGACGTGATGGAAACCTGCGTACTGGAATCGACCAGCTCCTGCGTAGCCCGGGTCAACACGGCCAAGACATTCGTCGAGACACAGCTGCCGGCGAAACTGGACGCGACCCTGCAGGCGATTCACAGCCACTCACCGAACGCGACGATCGACCTGCTCGGCTACCCGGATTTCTACGACACCTCGGTATCTTGCATCGGACTGTCCAGTGAGGACCACACCGCGCTCAACGGCGCGGCCGACGATCTGGACTCGGCGCTCTCGGCCGCCGCGGGACGGGACGGCGCCCACTTCGTCGACGTCCGTAGCAACTTCAACGGCCACGAGCTGTGCGACTCGGACGAATGGCTGCACTCGATCACCTGGCCGATCGGCAACTCGTACCACCCGACCGCGGCCGGACAAGCGGACGCCTACCTGCCGGCTTTCACCTCGGCTGCCGGCTGATTAGATTTACGACTTTCCGCTGAAATACGCTGCGGCGCGGGTCTGACCCGCGCCGCAGTGCGGTATTCGCGCTGCTGATAGTCACGACAAAATCCCGCGCCCATTCCGCACCGACTCGTTAGGCTCGAACACATGGTGCCAACGACTCATTTGCTGGCGTTCGCGCTGACCTGCTTGGTCATCGTCGCCGTGCCCGGTCCGAGTGTCCTGTTCACCGTCAGCCGCGCGCTGACCGTCGGGCGACGCGGCGCGCTGCTGACAGTTGTCGGCAACGCCGCCGGGATCTATCTGCAAGTGATCGCCGTAGCCGGTGGGGTCGGCGTGCTGGTCGAGCGCTCGGTCGAGGTATTCACGATCATCAAGCTCGGTGGCGCGGCGTACCTGATATTCCTTGGCGTGCAGGCGATTCGGCATCGGCATGCGCTGACCGAGGCGCTGGGCGCGCGCATTCCGCCGGCACACCAGGGGCGGATGCTGCGCGACGGTTTCATTGTCGGCCTGGCCAATCCGAAAAGCATCGTGTTCTTTGTCGCGGCGTTGCCGCAATTCGTCGATCCGGGCATGGGACACATTCCCTTGCAGCTGCTGATTCTCGGCGCATTCTTCCCCGCGATCGCGCTGGTTTCGGACAGCGTCTGGGCGTTCGTCGCCGGCACCGCCCGGGCCTGGTTCGTCGGCTCACCGAAACGAATGGCGATGATCGGCGGCACCGGCGGGCTGGCCATGATCGGTATCGGCGCGCACCTGGCGCTGACCGGCCGCAAAGACTGATCACCGCGCCAACGCCAACGGCAACGGCAACGGCAACGGCAACGGCAACGGCAACGGCAACGGACCATGATCGTGATGGCTTTCGTACCCACATCGTTGACGAAACCCATCACGATCATGACGCGTTCTCGATGCCGACCTCGGCTCGGCAAAGAACTCAACGCAGGTCCATGATCGTGAGTAGATTTGGTACGGAATCCGGTAGCAAATCCACTCATGATCATGAAACTGAATGGCCGCATACTGCTGATAGCAGCCGATCAAGCCGTAGCCAAATCCCGTTCGCCGGTACTCCACAAACGGATCGCTCCACCAGACTCCAGCCCCGGTAGTCCCCTTACCTCGCCACCCTGTGTCTCTGCTCCACACCTTGGAGCAGTGACACGCGTCGTCAGCGACTCGGTGCCGATAGCCCACAACGCGCCGTCCGATCTGCACCCTTAACGCCCCGGCAACCCGAGCCTGCAACTCACCCACCTCTGGAAAGCGCTTACCCATTCCGATACCGTGTGTACATTCGCGGCAATCAAGGAGGAGCACAATGCAGCTCGCCTGGTCGGTATTCACCAAACCCTGGCCGTCGCTGGTCGCGGACGAATTGGCGAAGAAGGTCGCCGCGCTCGGCTTCGACGCAGTGGAACTCCCGGTACGGGACGGGTTCCAGGTCACGCCGACACACGTCGGCCGGGATCTGCCAGGCTTCGCACGAGCGCTGGCCGATCAGGGCGTCCGCATCGGCAGCGTCGCCAGCACGACCGACGAAGCGGTATTCGCGGCGTGCGCCCAGGCCGGAGTCCCGATTGTCCGGATCATGCTGCCCGTCGGCCCGGCCGGATATTTGGCGGCCGAGCGCGACATCCGCCAGCAACTCGAGGCTACGCTGCCATTGTGTGAACGATACGGCGTACAGCTGGGAATTCAGCCGCATCACGGCACGTACATTTCTGACGCTACCGGTTTACGGGCGCTGATCGAGCCATTTCCGAGCCAATTCGTCGGAGCGGTCTGGGATGCCGCCCACGACGCCCTCGCCGGGCAGCAGCCGGAATACTCGCTCGAACTACTCTGGCCCCATCTGGCAATGGTGAATTTCAAGAATGGCCATTACCAACGAACCGGCGAATCCTGGCGTACACATTTCACCGCCGCCAAAGACGGAATGGCCGACTGGCGCAGAATCGCGGCGTACCTGAAACAACGTGAATACCAGGGCACGATCTGCCTCACCGCGGAATACAGCGCACCGGGCACCGCCGATAACCTGATCGGCCCGGACCTGGAATACGCGAAATCACTGTTCTAGACTTCGTGGCCGGGCATTGCGCAGCCGAATACCGCTGTACGACAGCGTGCTCGCGACCACCGCATCCCAGAAAACCCACAGATTGGCCAGCACGCGCAACTCGATCCCGGCCGCGTCATGTAATTCGAACAGATCACCGACTCGTTCGGGCGGGCCGAGCGGAGTGACCGGCTCGGTCGCGACATGTGCGTGCGGTTCCCGGCCTTCGAGCGGATGGAACGCAGTGGCCGCGAACCGGTAGGCGTACAACTGGACCGTCCGCATCCGCTCCAGCCAGCCGTACTCGATCGCGTGCACCCGCCGACTGCCCGAGCTGAGCAACCGCTCGGCGTCGGCCGCCACCGTCGAAGGTCCGACCCAGGCCATCGCCCGCGGGCACTGCCTCGGGAACCAGTAGTCCTGCGCTCGAGCCGCGTCGACCGCCCACACGTACGACTCCCGCCGCGCCGACGTCGGGGCGACATGCGGTCGGAACACGGTGATGGTCGGATCCTCCGAGAAGTGCAGCACCTGTCCGGGTTCCGGTCGCATACGACCTTTCTACCGAAGAGCGGCTTTGTATCGGAAGGCGCTCAGGGCGAACCGCTACTGTGGTTGGTGATGGAAGAGAACGAAGCACGGCGGATAGTGGACGCGCTGCGCGATCGGGGCACCGATGCACATATGGCGCGAGTGGGCGTTTATCAGTTCGGCATTACGGTGACGTTGCCGGACGGGCGCGAGGCGGTATGGGACAGCGACGGCTCGGCCGGCCTTGAGGCGCAGGTGATGCGCGACGGCATGCTGGTCGGCTATGTGCCGTCGATCGAAGGCTCGGAGGATTTCGACGAAGCAGCCACGATCGATGCAATCGTCCGGACCGACTACGACGCTCCGGTGGCGACGCAGCGGGCTAAGGCTCCCCCGCCGGCAGCCCCGCTGACCAGGACCGGCGGCGTGTTCCGCCGGTTTCTCGACGGTTTTCGGTACCGCTAACCCGTTCGAGCTTTCGGTACCGCTGATCTCGTTCGAGCTTTCGGTACCGCTGATTTCGTTCGGGCGCTGAATTCCGACTCAATGTTGCGTCGCGGTATTGCGGGCGAGGCACTGCGTCCCTCATTGCAGCGAACGAGACACTAGCGCGGTTTCAGCCGCCCACATCGCCCTGACGTCACGCTCGCTGCACCCAGTGCGGTTATTGACCACCCAACATCGCCATCACGTCACACTCGCCGCAGTCACGCCGGTTGCCCGACCGCCCCCACCACCCTCACTTCACGCTCGCTGCACCTAGTGCGGTTATTGGCCACCCAAATCGCCGTCACGTAACGCTCGCCGCAGTCACGCCGGTTGCCCAA
>JBEDUI010000216.1:0-14277 GCA_040414495.1 Mycobacteriales bacterium | reverse complement strand
GCCATAAGGCGTTTTCACCACAATCCAAATGCCCGGCCATCGGCCAGCGGCACTGCCCCGGTAGCTTGGCGCGGGTGATCCGGGTTGCTACCGGGTACCGAACCTGGATCCGTCTGCAATGGACGGAACCACATCAGTTGGGAGATGCGCGCATGGCCATTGACAAGCCCGAGGTCGACCTGCCCGAGGGTCCGGCCCCGACCGAACTGGAGATCGTCGACCTGTCCGAAGGCAACGGCGAGACGGCGAAGGCGGGCGACATGGTCTCCGTGCACTACGTCGGTGTCTCGTACTCCAATGGCGAGGAGTTCGACGCCAGCTGGAACCGGAACGAGCCGCTGGAGTTCCAGCTCGGCGCCGGCCAGGTCATCCCGGGCTGGGACCAGGGAGTGCAGGGCATGAAGGTCGGCGGGCGCCGCCGGTTGACGATCCCGCCGCACCTGGCCTACGGCGAGCGGGGCGCCGGCGGCGGCGTGATCGCGCCGAACGAGACGCTGATCTTCGTCTGTGACCTGGTCTCGACGGGCTGAGACCGGCTGAGACGGGCTAAGACCGGGTTGGGTCAGACGCCGCCGAGGGTGACGATCGCGTCGGTGATGAAGCCGGCCAGCAGCCCGATCAACAGGCCGTAGCAGACGAGGTCGATCCGCTTGGACCGAGCCGCGACGCCCAACAGCTGGGCGATGACGTAGACGATCGAGCCGGCCGCCAGCGTGAGGAATGCGACGCTGACCGGCTCGGAGGTGAAGCTGTGACCGACGGCGGTGCCGATGAATGTCGGGCCGCCGCCGATCGCGGCCATCGTGAGTAGGAAACCCCAAGACGGTTGGTCGTTGTCGGCGGCCAGCGGGGCGACAATGCCGAAGCCTTCGGTGGCGTTGTGCAACGCGAATCCGATGACCAGCACCGTGGCCAGCGCGATGGCGTTGCTGGCGGCGGCCTGCCCGATCGCCAGACCCTCGGCGAAGTTGTGCAGGCCGATGCCGATCGCGATCATCAACGCCAACCGCCGGGCCGCGGGCCACGTCGCGATGCCGCGGGTCCGCTCGGCTACGGCCATCGCGCCGGGTCCGGTATGCTCGGAGCGGCTCTTGGTCCGGGCCAGGTACCGGTCGTACGCGACCAGGCTCAGCAGCCCGACGGCCAGGCCGCCGGCGAACAAAGCCCCGTAACCGAAGATCGGCGCCACGCCACCGGTGTGGTCATGGGCGTTGCTGAGGGCTCCGTCGATCGGTTCCCACGCCGCGGAGAAGACGTCCCACAGCAGGAACAGCAGCACGCCGACCGCGATGCCGTTCAGCAGCACTCGCAGGCCAGCGGCCGGGCGCTGCAGTCGTCCGATCGGCAGGCCGAGCACGATCGTGACGCCGGCGATGAAGCCAAGCAGCAAGGTTGTCGACAGACCCACGGCACACTCCGCGTCAGAGGAATGAGCCCCCCGGTTGGCTCAGGACAGGCTCACCTAACCACGTCACGGAGCGCTTGGGTAGAGCTATCTGCAAGTTGCGGTCCGCTTTCTGGCCGACGGTCTGGCGGTTACGGTCACTGGCTACGAAATCCGACTATGCGGCGGCTGGCTTCTCGTCGCCGGTCTGCGCCGGCGGCTGGCATGAGGGCAGCTCACGCAACGACCGCAGCGGCGAGATCGCGGCGACCGCGGTGCCCAGCAACATGCCGACCGCGCTGATCAACAACGTCAGCCGTAGCCCCAGCACCGACCCCAGCACGCCACCGAGCAGCGCGCCGATCGGCATCGTCCCGTACACCAGGAACCGCCAGGTCGCGTTGACCCGGGAGATCAATTCGCGGGGCAACAGTGTCTGCCGGAACGTCTGTTGGTTGACGCCGTACAGCGGCGGGGCGGCTCCGCCCAGCAACTGCGCCACGGCCAGGATCGCCAACGCCAGCGGCATCGGCCCGGACGCGATCGTCAAGACCAGACCGGCCAGTCCCTGCAGCAGCATTCCGCTGATGAACGCCGGTCCCGGGCCGATGCGTTCGGTGACCGGCGCGACGATCAGCGCGCCGACAATGCCGGCCACGCCGGCGATCGCGATGGCCAGACCGACCAGGCCGGAGCCCAGGCTGAGGTCGCGGACCAGATACAGCACCAGCAGAACGGTCTGCATCCGACCGGCCAGGGCGCCTATTGTCGCGGTGATCGTCACCATGCGCATGATCGGATTCCCGAAAACCGCGCGCAGTCCGGTGAATACGTCCGACCACAAATTCGTCTTGTTCCGTACGGCAGCGGAAACCGGCGGTCGGGCGGTACGAATTCGGGCCTTACACAATGCGCCCAGCAGAAATGAGAATGCGTCGACCGCGATGGCGAATGGCGCGGTGAACACCTGTACGAGTAGGCCGCCCAGCGCGGCGCCGCTGGTATTCACCGTCGCGTTGCTCTGCATGATCGCGCTGTTGGCCTGCATCAATTGCGCGCGGGGGACGAGGCTCGGCGTGAACGACTGCGCGGTCACCGATTCGAACAGGCCGCCTACGCCGGCTAATACGATCACGACGTACAGCTGCCAAATGCGCAGCACGCCGAATGCGGCCAGCACCGGAATCGCGCCGAGCAAAAGCATCTGGGCAATATCCGCCACGACCAGTACCCGGCGGTAAGGCAGCCGATCCACCCAGACCCCGGCCGGCAGCCCCAATACCAGATGCGGGACAAACGCCACCGCGCCGAGAATTCCCAACTGGGTCGGCGACGCGTGCAAATACACCACCGCGGTCAATGGCAGCGCCACTGTCGTAACGTTCGAACCGAGCAGCGACACCGTATTGCCGACGAACAACCTACGGAAATCCGGATATCGGGCCAGCACTGACCACTGCCGCAACATCGAACTCATCCGAAACTGACCCGCTCCAACCAGAAATCCAACAGCTCGTTATCGCCGATAATCTCGACCCTACCGCTGTCGGCCGGCCGCCGCTTGTAAATAAGGAGCAGCAGCTCAAGCAACGGTCCGCGCACCGCGACGGCGGCTTTCTCGTGGGTACGCCGCCACGTAATCGCATCACCGGTCAGATCGACGACCCATTCCGCGTCCGTGTCGGTAGCGTGGAAATGCAGTGTGCGTCCGGGACCGAGCAATTCGCGCATCCACGGGTGGACGTCGAAATGCATCGGCAATGACCCGAGCTCCATCCATTCGTCGATCGCGTCGAGTGCGATATCCGCGTCGAGGTCGTATTCCTGATTGAGTGCGAGTACGGCGTCGGCCCGGTGCAGCGCGGTTTCGTGGGTCATCCGGCGGGCGGTGAAGTTTGAGGTCATGTCAGCCAGCGGGCCCGGCAGCGGGACCTGCGGGCCGGCCGCGCGCAGGGTCGTGGCCAGTTGCTCCGCGCCGGCCACTATCCAGTCACCCAACGCCGCTGCGTCCCGCTCCTGGAAGTGCGTCGGGTCGCGGAAATCGTCCGGGCCCGGCTGCTCTCCGGTCCGGACGACGCTTTCGGCCTCGCGATGCGCGCCGCCGACATGCCGGACGAGTTGGCCGACATTCCAGCCGGGGCAGGAGGGCACCGGGCTGGCGAGGTCAGCGCCGGCGATGGTGGTGCGGATCAGTTCGGACTGGGCGACGATCTCGGCGCAGTATCGGTCGAACGGCAAGCTCACTGGTGGTCTCCTGATCGGATCGGTGGAGGCCCAGCTTGGCCAGATTTCCGGTTCGCTGGCAAGCCGTTCTGCTTATGGCAGCTTTGTATGTCACTCCATACGCCCCAGATCGTCCAGCGCCCGGTGCAGCGTCGCCACGTGCGGCCCCAGCATCGCAGTCTGTCCACTTTGGATAAACCAGCCGATCGCCGCGATGGCCTGGGGCACGATCGACAGCGTCACCAGCCGCCGAAAGTCCGGATCGTCGTCGGTGACACCGAGCCCGGCGAAGATTGCCGCCGTATCGGACTCGGAGTTGACGAACGCGACGTTGGCGAGTTCTTCGATCGCCGTGCCGCCCCGCCACAGGCCCCAGTCAATGAGTCCGCATACGCGCAATTCGCTGTCCACGAAGAGGTGCACTGGGCTGACATCGCCGTGGCAGAGCACCGGATCACTGCATTCAGGAGTCTCCCGCAGCAACGCAATCGCCTGGTCGATTTCCGGCACCGTGAATCCAGCTTCGGGTAGTCGTTCGCACTCGGCCATTCGCGCCGCGATATATCGCTCGCGATATACGTCGGCGTCCAACCAGTTCCCGCCGGAATCAGGCCGACCGGCGCTGGGAGTACGTACCGAATGCAGCAACCGTAATATCCGACCGGCATCGGTCATGGCCCGGGCGCGCTCCGGCGCCGACAGGGTCGCCAGCAGGCGGTCGAGTTGTTGGCCCGGTACTTCGGTCACGACCATGGCCGGCCGCTCATTCTCGCCGTCGTGCAGCGTTTCCACGGCCAGGACCTCCGGCGCGGGAACGCCGGCGGCACGGGCCCGCTGCATCGCCCACGCCTCATTGCGCACCATCCCGACCGGCGTGTCGGGGAAGCGGATCCGCGCGAATACCGCGGAACCATTGGTCAGCGCGACTCGGTACACCTCGTTCTCATCGCCGTGGGTCAGGCGCTGCACCGTGTCGGCCGTGAGGCCGGCCGCGCGCTCGACCAGGTCCACGACAGTCGCCCTCGGCACGCTGAATTTCGCGTGCAGCTGTTGCAGGTACGCGGCCCGGTCCACCGAATGGATTCTGCCACCCGATTAGTCCTCTTCGGCAACGTGAGTGAGCTTGTCGGGATTGGTCACCGCGTAAATACCGGAGATTTGTTCGCCGTCGGGGCTGAGGTCCAGGACCATCACGGCGAACGGCGCATCACCGGAGAACAGCAGCGCCGACGGGTCGCCGTTGACCGACCGGTATTGGATCGCCAGGTCCTTGGGCGCGCGCTGCACGCCGCCGGCAATCGTGCGGGCAACTCGGTCCCGACCGTGGATCGGCCGCAGCGCCATGCCGCGCGTCTTGCCACCGCCGTCGGTCCAGAACGTCACGTCCGGGGCCAATACCTTCATCAGCGCATCGATATCACCGCCGAGCGCGGCGGCCAGGAAGGATTCGGTCGCTTTCTTTTGTACGGCCGGGTCGGCCCGGTAGCGCGGCCGGCGCGACTGCACGTGCTCGCGGGCGCGATGGGCGATCTGACGGATCGCGGCCGGGTTGCGTTCGAGGATCTCGCCGATCTCGGTGTGCGCGTACCCGAACACCTCGTGCAGCACGAATACCGCGCGCTCCAACGGGGTCAGCGTCTCCAACACCACCAGCAGCGCCATCGACACCGATTCGCTGCGTAGCGTCGGATCGTCGTCGGTCAGCACCGGCTCGGGTAGCCACGGGCCGACGTACGTCTCGCGCCGGCGGCTCAACGCGGCCTGCCGGCCCAGCGCGCCGTTCACCGCGATCCGGACCAGATAGGCCCGCGGGTGCTGGATGTCCGGCTCGTCGTCGGCGTCGAACCGGCTCGCCCACGACAGCCAGGTGTCCTGCAGTACGTCCTCGGTCTCCGCGACGCTGCCGAGCAGGTTGTAGACGATCGAGAACAACAGCTCACGATGGTCGGCGAATACCTGCGTCGCCTGCTCGATCGCTGGGTTGTCTGCGATCTTTTCCGGCCTGTCGGACATAGCGGGCCTCCTTGCCTCTGCGCGGTCGGATCCCTAGAGCGGCGGCCGCAGGAGAGTGTGACATCCCCGGGCCGATTGTGGTCTACGCCGCATCAGGTCACGGTCGGCGCGAGCGTGACCTCTTGGGTCTCGACCAAGGCTTTTCCACGAGACCGGGAGTCTACGGTGACCGAATCATTTCTCGCGACGCGCCGGGGCAAACAGACGTTGCTGCTGTTATGCGCGGTGGCGTTCATCGATTTCATCGACGCCTCGATCGTCAACATCGCACTGCCGTCAATTCAACGCGCATTGCATTTGTCGGTGGACAGTCTGCTGTGGATTCCCAGCGGCTATCTGCTGACCTACGGCGGTTTTATGCTGCTGGGCGGGCGCGCCGCCGATCTGCTCGGCCGGCGTCCGGTATTGATCGCCGGGACGACGTTGATCGCATTGTCGTCCTTGACCGGCGGATTAGCCGGCAATTCCAGCGTGCTCATCGGCGCCCGCCTCGCGCAAGGTTTGGGCGCGGCGATGATGTTGCCGGCCGCATTGTCTATTCTCACCACGACCTTCACCGACGGGCCGGACCGGCACAAGGCGATGGGCGCCTGGGGCGGCACGGGTGGTCTGGCGTCCGCCGCCGGCGTATTTCTCGGTGGCGTGCTGACCGAAGGTCCGGGCTGGCGTTGGGTTTTTCTGGCCAACCTGCCCGTCTGCGCGATCGTGCTGATCGCGATTCCGCGGCTGATTCCGCGCGGACAGCGTACGGCGGAACGGGGGAGTTTCGACCCGCTCGGGGCCATTTTGGCGACGGGCGGAATGTTGTTGTTGGTGTACGGCCTGGTGAAGGCGCCCGATCAGGGTTGGGGAACGGTCCGTACGATCGGGGAAATCGCCGGCGCGGTGGCGCTGTTGATTATATTCGTACTCAACGAACGGCTGAACGCGAAGCCGTTGATGCCATTGTCGATCTTCCGTATCAAGGGATTGGGTGCGGCCAACATCACGCAGCTGATGGGCGTGGCTGGATTCCTGGCGATGTTCTTCTTCATCACGCTGTATATGCAGAACGTGCTTGGCTACTCGGAAATCGTGGCCGGTTCGGCGTTTCTTCCGGTCACGGCTGGAGTCGGTATTGCCGCCGGTATTTCGTCGAAGCTGTTTGCCCGTATCGGTACGCGCCCGGTCATTGTGGCCGGGGCTTTGATCGCGGGCGGCGGCATATACCTGCTGTCCCGGATTCCGGTCGGCGGCTCATATCTGACCGACCTGCTGCCGGGGTTGGTGATCATGTCGTTCGGGCTCGGCTCCATTTTCGTCGGTATCACCACGGCCGCGAATGCCGGCGTGCCAGCGGATAAGGCCGGGCTGGCCGCTGCGTTGCTGAATTCCTCGCAGCAGTTGGGTGGTGCGCTGGGCTTGGCGATCCTGACCGCGATCGCAACGTCGCATACCCGGCACCAACTCGCCACGCATCATGCTCAGGCCGCGGCCATGACGTCGGGATTCCAGCGTGCGTTGTTGGTGGCGGCCATATTTCTGCTGGCCGCCGCGGTTATCGGCTTGCGCGCCACGAATTCCCGCGGCGAGCCGGCGGAAGCGGGCGAGGAACCTGTATCGGTGCCGGTGTAGCTAATCGTCGAGGTCGACCCGCAGCGTCAACAGGTTGGTGCCGATCCGCTGCACCATGAAGCTGTTGTACCGCGGCAGCTGCTTCAGCCGCTGCCGCGGGTCGTCCTCGTCCATGATGACGGCGGTGCCGGCGTGCCACTTTCCGTGCGCGAACACTCGTACTCTCGGATTCGCCGCGATATTCCGTACGTATTGTGAATGCCGGCCGAATTCGCTGACGAGCCAGAAAGTGTTTCCCTGCAACAGCCCGCCGATCGGGGTTTTACGAGGCAGGCCCGAGTGCCGGCCGGTCGTCTCGATCATCATTTGGCCGGGCAGGAACCGGGCGAGCCGGCGTACGACCGGATTGAGGATCCGATGCTGGAACCGAATCACGTTGGGTCGGGGCGCACTGTTCGTCACCCTTCGTACGGTATCGGTTGCTGCGGACCGCTGTGTCGCGGCTGACACACTGCGGGGATGACGGCTTCCCAGCGGAACGAGCACATAGTCGTGGCCGGCCTGTTGTGCCGGGATGCGCAGGTGCTGTTGGTGCACCGGACCCCGCAGCGCGAGTGGTACCCGGATACGTGGGACCTGCCCGGCGGCCACATCGAGCCGGGCGAGCGGCCGGACCGTGCGCTGGAACGTGAGCTGCGCGAGGAACTCGGCGTGGTGGCCACGGTGACCGGACCCGTGCTGGCCCAGGTGCGGGGCGCCGATTTCCGTATGGATGTCTGGGCGATCAGCACCTGGCGGGGCGAACCGGAGAACCGGGTTCCGTCCGAGCACGACGACGTGCGCTGGTTCACCATCGGCGAGCTGGCGGCGCTTCGGCTGGCCGATCCGCGGATCCCACGGCTGGTGGACGCCGCACTGGAATCGGCCGGCTGACGGTTCCTCGCGGAGCACGCCTCGCCCAGCACCCTGGACCCCATCCCCGGCGACTATGACTCTGCTCCGACGTATGGAGCAGAGACAGAGCTGGCCGGAGGGTCGAGTTTCCTGTGACTCTGCTCCGGGGTGTGGAGCAGAGTCACAGGCGGGGGAAGCGGACAGTCGGGGCAGCCGGCCGGGGTTTGTCGGGGTCGGTTTCGGATGCCGCTGGAGCAGCGTCGCGGGGTAATCGGCGCCGGCAGGTCGGCGCCACCCCGAGCCCCCAGAAATTCATTGAGAGCCATGTCGAAATCGCCGTAGCCGGAACGACGCACTGGTGAATCAGGACGTAACCAGTGAAGGGAACCGACATGAGCAAGATCGTCAACACCCCGCGGGAGAGCGACCGGTCCCGCTGGGTCGCGCTTTACGTGCTGTGCATCGGAATGCTGATGATCGTGCTCGACGCGACGGTAGTGAACGTGGCGTTGCCCTCGATCCAGGAAGACCTCGGATTCTCCCCGGCCAGCCTGGCTTGGGTCGTTAATGCCTACCTGATTGCGTTTGGTGGATTCCTGCTGCTGGCCGGTCGGCTCGGCGACCTTGTCGGTCGCCGGAAGGTGTTCCTGACCGGCCTGGCCGTCTTTACCGCGGCATCGCTGCTGTGCGGATTGGCCGAGAACCAGGGCGTACTGATCGCCGCGCGGTTCCTGCAGGGCATCGGCGGCGCGATGACCTCGGCCGTCATTCTCGGCATGATCGTCGCGATGTTCCCCGAACCGCGGGAACAGGCCAAGGCGATCGGCGTGTTCGCGTTCGTCGCCTCGGCCGGCGGCGCGGTCGGGCTCTTGGCCGGCGGCATCCTGACCCAGGTGCTGAACTGGCACTGGATCTTCTTCATCAACGTTCCGGTCGGCATCGTCACCGCCGTGCTGGCCCGGCGACTGATCGTGGCCGACCGTGGTGCCGGAATTGCCGCCGGCGCGGACATTCCGGGCGCGGCGTTGATCACCGGCGCGTTGATGCTGAGCGTGTTCACGATCGTCAAGCCGGCGGCCGAACTCGGTTGGACCGCCACCCGCACGCTGGAGTTGGGCGCCGGATCGCTGCTTCTGCTGGCCGCGTTCGTCGCCCGCGAGGCCACCGCCGCCAGCCCGCTGATGCCGCTGCGTATCTTCCGGTCCCGCAACGTCGTCGGCGCGAACGTCATCCAGATCGTTGGTACGGCCGGCATGTTCGGGATGTTCTTCCTTGGCTCGCTGTACCTGGAGAAGGTGCTGCGGTACGACGCGCTGGAGATCGGCCTGGCGTTCCTGCCGGTCACCGTCATCATGGGCGTCCTGTCGGTCCGGTACTCCGAGCGGCTCGTCACCCGGTTCGGTGCGCGGGCGTGCTGTGTGGCCGGGCTGCTGCTGATCATGGTCGGCCTGGCGGTGTTCGCCCAGGCCCCGGCCAATGCCAGCTACGCGCTGAACGTGCTGCCGGCGATGGCGCTGCTGGGAATCGGCGCTGGCGTGTGCTTCCCGGCCCTCATGGGGCTGGCGATGTCCGGTGCGACACCCCGCGACGCCGGCCTGGCCTCGGGTCTGGTGAACACGACCGCGCAGATCGGTGGGGCGCTCGGGCTCGCGGTGTTGGCGACCTTGTCGGCCTCCCGCAGCCAGCACCTGCACCGGGCTGGCGGCTCGGCCACAGCGGCTCTGACCGGTGGCTACCACCTGGCCTTCTGGGTCGCGGCGGCGCTGGTGCTCGGCGCGGCCGTGGTGGCGCTGACCGTACTCAAGTCGACACAGGCGCTGCAGGTCGTGACCGAGGACGAGCCCGTCCCGGGCGAGGCGCTAAACCAGGTCGCGTAGCCCGTCCCATTCCCGCCACAGGTCGCTCATCACCTCGTGTTTGATCGCCGAATGACCGACCCGGAACAGCCGGAAATAGATGGCGTACCGAATATGCGGCGAAGCGTTCGGAGCGATTCCGTGGCCGATCTGATAATGCGACAGGACAATGTCCCCGGCTCGAGGTGTGGTCTGCAACGGCGGACCGATCTCGACCGGGGGCATTCCATTGAGCAAGGCTTCGGCGCCCTCGCGCCGAAAGTAGTCCTCGTAAATCCGGTGCGACCCAGGCCAGACGGTGAAGTTGCCGGCGTTCTCGGTCGGTACGTCGGAGAGGTACACCCCGACCAGTGCGGTGAAGTTCGAGATCTGGCCCTTGGGTACGCCGTTGTGCGGCGTGTGCATGCCGTCCAGGTGGGCGTGCACCTCGCCCGGCTCGGCGGTGGTCGGGAAGCGCAGGGCGATCTGGCCGCGGTCAACCGGCTCGATCTGTCCCACACCGATCGCGGATTCGGCCAGCGACCAGGCCGCCGTCTCGGTCAGCAGGTCCAGGATGGCCGGGTGGTTGGTGACCTCCGGGCACCAGCTCTGGGAGCGCATCGTGTCCAGCTGGGCCGGGTCCGCGCCCTCGCCCAAGGAGGCGTTGATGACCCGCAGCGCCGCCGCCGCCCGTGGCAACGGAATGACGCCAGGCACCAGCGTGTAGCCGTTCTCGATGATCTCTTTCTTCTGCTCGACGGTCAGCTCGGCACTCATCCCTCCAGCCTATGCAGCGCACCGGCCGACCTGCCGGGCTCGCGCCGTTATCGGACAGTCCACAGTGGACTGTCTAGGTCAAGCGGCGGAAACCAATTGGTGCGCACGCTGGTACGAAATACCGAGCGCCTTTCCGATGTCGCGCAGCGTCATGCCCTGGTCGGCAAGCTCGCGAGCAGCGGCGCGAACTTCGGCGGCGGCTTCGTTCTGGGCGTGCGCGGCTTCGGTGCGGAGTTGCTCGGCGCGTTGGAGTCGCGCTTTGACGCCATCGGGGAGTTCGATGTGGATGTCGAGGTCGAATGAGTCGGCGCGGACGTCAAGCATGACGGCGATCAGGTCGCGAGCGACCTCGTCGACCTCGCGGAGATGACGAGTGCTTACCTGTACGGCAGTCGGTGGTCTCTCGCTGGTCCGTCTACTCCTCGCTGGCAGCGCCGATTTGGCCTAGGTACGAAGGAGTACGTCGGATCGGACGGGCCATTTCACCCGGGCCGGACATGTCTGCCCGGCTCGGCGACTAGCTCCAACCCCGACGCGGCGCCGATGTGGCCGACGTATGCTCACGCGACCAGAATCCTTTTACCAAGGGGGAGGGGATTCCGGTGATCAACGCCGAGGACCTCTCGCCGATCGACAGCCAGCGGCTGCGGGCGACGATCGCCCTGGTCCGTCGCGAACTGCGCCGCGCCTACCCCGACCTGCCGGTCGACCTCATCACCCGCACCGTGCAACACGCGGCCGAGGAGTTGGCCGGGGCGACCCAGCATCCGGCCCGGCTGCCGGACATGATCCGCCGCCGCGCCACGGCCCGGCTGCACGCCCAGCAGGGAACGCCGGTTCCGATCCAGGCGGCGGTACGAGTAAGGGCTGGATCCGAGTGACATCGGCCAATGTGGACAGTGTTGGCCGCCGGTTAGATTGGGCCGCGAAATCGGATCGGAGCGTATTGTCGGGCGATGGCCGATGAGCAAGCGGAGCGGGTAGCGGAGTTTATCGGGCCGCTGCGGGTGAAACCGGGTGCCAAGGTTGATCTGCGCAAGGATTTCGATCCCCGCTACAAGCCGGATCATCTTCGTAAGAAAGACGGCAAAAAGCTGCTCCAAGCCGGCATCCGTCAGCTCGCGGACTACCAGCGGCGGTTGGCGGCGCAAGACACGTACGGCGTGCTGCTGTGTCTGCAAGCGCTCGACGCCGGCGGCAAGGACGGGACGATCCGGCACGTGATGAGCGGGGTCAACCCGCAGGGCGTACACGTAAGCAGCTTCAAGGTTCCCTCGGCCGAGGAGCTGGATCACGACTACCTCTGGCGCTACGCGAAACACCTGCCGGCGCGCGGAGATATCGGGATATTCAACCGATCCCATTACGAAGAAGTGCTGGTGGTGCGGGTCCACCCGGAGTATCTGGACCATCAACGGCTGCCCGCGGCGGCGAAAAAGGGTGACATCTGGGAGCGGCGGTACCGGGAAATCAACAACTGGGAACGCTATCTGTCCGACAACGGCTTCAAGGTCGTGAAGGTCTTCCTGAATCTGTCCAAAGAGGAGCAACGGGAGCGATTTCTGCGCCGGATCGACCGGCCCGACCGGAATTGGAAATTCTCGGCGGCCGATGTACGGGAGCGTAAGCATTGGGATGAATACCAGACCGCGTTCTCGGAAATGTTGTCCGCCACCAGTACCGAATGGGCGCCCTGGTACGTCGTTCCGGCCGACCGGAAATGGTTCGCCTGGATGTGTGCCGCGGCGGTGCTGGTACACACGTTGGCGGAACTCGGTCCGGAGTACCCGACGGTCAGTGCCGAGCAACGCAAGGATCTGCTCGCGGTGCGACGAGAACTCGAACGGGAAGCTCCACAAGGAGCCGAAGCAGATACGTACGCCGCCCGACACGAAAAATAGCACTAGCCGATTTGATAATGCCGGGCGTTATCGCGGTGAGCGAACATATCCGGCAACTGCGGCGAATCCGTTAGCCTATGGAGCATGCGAGCCGCCGTATTCTCCGATGTCCACGGCAACATACCAGCGTTAGAGGCTGTATTGAACGACGCTGCTGACGTTGACGAATTCTGGATCCTCGGCGATCTGGTCGCCCACGGTCCGCAGCCGGACCTGGTCATTCGACGACTTATGGAGTTGCCGAATGCGCGGTACGTGAGAGGAAATACCGACCGCTACGTCCTGACCGGTGAGTTGCCGGGCATGATTCCTGGTGCTGACAAGGCTTGTACGGTGGCCGAAAGAGAGCTGCTGGTGGCCGCGACGAGGTCGTTTTCCTGGACCCGTGGGGCGATCACGGCCGCCGGTGGCTACGATTGGTTGGCGAATTTGCCGGTGCAGCAGAGGCTGGTGCTACCCGATGGCAGCACGGTGCTTCTGGTGCATGCGTCGCCCGGCTGCGACGACGGGCCCGGCGTGCGGGCGGACATGACCGACCAGGAATTGATCGCGGCCGGAATTACGTCCTCGACTGCGGACCTGATTTTCGTGGGGCACACGCACGTGCCGCTGGACCGTACCGTTTCCGGTGTCCGGGTCGTGAACCTCGGCAGCGTCAGCGTCCCGGCCACTCCGGAAAGGCGAGCGATGTGGACCTTGCTGACCGCTGATGACAGTGGTTTTTCTCTTGAACGGCGGTTTTCTTCGTACGATATCGATGCCGTCATCGCGGAGATTGACCGCGTTCATTTTCCGTCGGCGGATTGGTTGAAAGGCAAATACTGAATTAATTGATCTTTCCCGTCCGGGCCGGCACTTCGCGGTGTGAAGCCGAGCCCACGGATCTGGCGGGATCGTGGAACCACGCGGACACTATGGATAGGTCCGCGGCACCGGGGCGCAGTTCAATGGTGGGCCAAGCAGAGGTGCGAGTGTGACCCGGATCGGAGGCCATCATGAGCGTGTGTTGGTGCTGTGGGGCGGAGCGCGCGGAATCGGAATTGCTGCACCTGGATCAGCACCCCGAGGTCGGTGTCTGCGCCCGGTGTGCGCGGTGGCTGCACCGTCGCGCGCGGCAACGCGAAGACGAGCAGCGGCCCAGCCCGGCGGCGTGGCTGCGCGGCGGCATCCGGTCGGCCCGTTCGGTCGTAATCCAGCATCATTGGCAGGACCGTCCGGTCATCGGACCACTGCTGCGTCGCCTGGACCGCCATCTGCCCTGATCCGGTCGGGCCGATCTTGCTGAGCTGTGGATACGCGGGCCTGCCTGCGGACAGGCCACTGCTCCGCGGAGCGTGTGGAAGTGAACCCCGGACATCCGCGAATCGTGGGAGCCGGGGTTTCGCGTTTCTACAGCTCGTGCTCGGGTCCGACCGTGGCGATGCCGGCCCCTGCCCGCTACGCAGCCCGTTCACATCCATGTTTCCCATGCATCCAGCACACCGGTCTGCCCGGCCGGAACCCGGACCTCAAGCCGGACGCCGACGCTGGTCGCGATAACCGCGAATTCGAAGAACGATCAACAATGCCTGTCCCGTACGGCCAGCTCGGCCGCCTGACCGGCGAACGCCGGATCCAGCACCAACGACAAACGATCCGGTTCAGACCGCTCGGCGGAACGGACCGTATTCGCAAAGAGCGATTCGAATTCCGCGAC
>JBEDUI010000215.1:0-9454 GCA_040414495.1 Mycobacteriales bacterium | reverse complement strand
CTCCAACACGGCGTCCCGGCACCGGAACACTCGGCACCGGAGCCGCCATCACCGCCGAAGCCGCCCGCCGCATCGCCTGCGACGCATCGATCATTCCGATCCTGCTCGGCAGCGCGAGTGAGCCGTTAGATATCGGCCGGGCCACCCGCACCATCCCACCAGCCATCCGCCGCGCCGTCGTCGCCCGCGACATCGGCTGCGTACACCCCGGCTGCACAGCCCCCGCCGCCTGGTGCCAGACACATCACGTCAAACACTGGGCCGACGGCGGACCAACGTCTTTAGGCAATCTCGTGCTGCTCTGCCATCGACATCACTGGATCGTGCACCACAAAGGTTGGCAGATCACCTTCCTCGAAGGCATTCCGCACGTCATCCCACCACCCATCATCGATCCGCAGCAACAACCCCGCCGCAACACCATGCACGACCAACCCGGCCTCCCCAGCGGATAACCTAACGCCGAGGAGAGAACGCCGGCCCGATCTCACTCCGGCGGTAACCGAACTCGCCCGGCCCGAGCTGAGTGCGGGGTTTCGGCGTGCCCGTGAACGATCTTCCGTCCGGTGCGCTGGGCCGGATCCGATCCAGCCTGGCGCACAGGCACGGACCGAGACCGAGACCGAGAATCGCAGATAGTCCTCAGTCCTCAGTGGACGCGAGGTGCGCGGTCTACGCGCTACGCCCTACGCTGACGAAAGAACGTAGCTAGTGCGCCGGCGATTCGGCCTTATGCCACAGATAGATCGACGCCAATGTCCGGTAGGGACGCCACGGCTCAGCGATCTGCTCCAACTCGGCCGGCGTCGGCAGGCCCGGCAATCCATATAACCGTTCTACCTCGCGCCGCAACTCAAGATCGCCGACCGGCAGGATATCCGGCCGTCGCAGCGAGAACATGAGATACATCTGAGCCGTCCACCGGCCGATCCCCCGCACCGTGCTCAGCTTGGTGACGATCTCCTCATCGGGCAGATCCGGCAACCGGTCCAGATCAAGCTCACCGGAGATGAGGTGCTCGGCCAGCGACCGTAGCGATGCCGTTTTGGCCCGGGACAGGCCAGCGGCCACGCGCATTTCGTCGGGATCGTCGGCAAGAATTTCCTCCGGCTTAGGCGGACGACCGCCGTAACGCTCTGTCAATTTCCGATAAATCGATCGCGACGCGTAGCCGGAAATGTTTTGGCTGACGATCCCGCGCACCAGCGAGGCGTACGGGTCGGTGGGCATGTTCGGGTCCGGTGGCGAGGTCGGATCGGGTCCGATCGTGAGCGGCTGGCCGCCGTTGCCGGAGATGACCTCGTCGATGATCGCGCCGAGGACCGAATCGGCCCGGCGCAGCTGATCTTCCGGCGTCTTCGTTCGCTGCCGCGTCATCCGTAAAACAGTACGCCTCAGAGCTGCCGCAGGATCCCGGTGGTCAATGTGGACGCGGTCAGGTGTTTGTACCCAACGTTGGTGAAATAGACCAGCAACTCGTGGTCATCGCGGCTGAGCAGCTGACCATCACCCCACAGTCGATGATGGACCGGAACTCCCCCGCTCACCGACGGGCGCCCCGCCGACCTGGTCCCCGAATGTCGGTCATTGTCGCAGTTATTACAGGGCGGCGCGTAATTCTCACCGAAATACGCCAGCAGCTCGGCCCGGCGGCAATGCACGCTTTCGGCGTATTCCCGGGCCGAGTTGATGCGGCTGGTCAATACGGCCTGCCGTCGCTGATCCAACGCCACCAGCTGCTCGGTCAGCTCGGCCGGCCGCGGCAACTGCCCGGCCGGTTCGACGATGCGATGCCGACCGGACCCGGTGAGCTGGACGAACCCCAATTCGGTCAATTCGTTGACCACCCGGTCGACCGCGTGCGCGGGAACATCGGCCGCGATGACCAATTCGGTTACAGGAATAGGCCCAGCGGCGTTTTCGATCGCGTCGACCACCCGGTGGAAGGTCGCTTCGCCCAGATGCGTACGAGCGGCAAGTAGACGCGGAATGCGGATCGTGCGGGCGTCGTAGACGAGGACAGCGGCGGCCGGTTCCCCGTCCCGGCCGGCCCGCCCAATCTCCTGGTAATAGTCGTCGATGCTTCCGGGAACCCCGGCGTGCACCACGGTCCGAATATCCGGTTTGTCAATACCCATCCCGAACGCACTGGTGGCGACGACGACATCCAACTGGCCAGAGAAGAACCGGTCCTGGACATCGGATCGGGCCTGGGCCGACATTCCGCCGTGATACGGAGCGGCGCGAAAAGCATCCAGCCGCATGCGATCAGCCAGCGATTCGCAGCGCGCATGCGTGAGCGCGTAAATGAGCGCGGGCGTTTCGTGCTCGATCAGTACCTCCACGCACCGATCATCAACCGCCAACGCCTCCTTTTTGCTCGATTGCGTTCGACGCATGGCCAACGTGATATTCGGCCGGTCGAAATCGGCGACCACCACCTCGGGCGACCGCATATCCAGTCGCCGGGTGATATCGGCCTGCACCGGCGGTGCGGCCGTCGCCGTCAACGCCAGGATCGTCGGCCGGCCCAATTCGGTGATCGCATCGGCCAACCGCAGGTATTCCGGCCGGAACTCCTGACCCCATTCGCTGACCAGGTGCGCCTCGTCGATCACGAACAAGCCGACCTTACGGGCACCGTTCTTCACCGCGTCCAGGGTTTCGGCATTCGTCAGTTGTTCGGGCCCAACGAGTAGAAAGTCCAGGTCACCGTTTGCCAATCGGTCCAGAGTGTCCTGTCGCTCGTGCGCCTTCTGCGTAGAATTCAGCAGTCTGGCATCAATCGTCCCGCGTTCGGCGAACGAGCGTCCGGCAATTGACCGGAGCTGATCCCGTTGTAGGGCGATCAGCGGGGAAATGACCAACGTCAGATCGCCGATCGACAAACCCGCTACCTGATAAATCGCGCTCTTGCCGCTGCCCGTGGGCAGGACCGCCAGCGTGTCCCGGCCGGACACGACCGCGCTGATGGCCTGGTCCTGGGACGGACGCAACTGGAAATCGAACAGGGCATGGGCAACTGCGGCGGGCGTCATAGTCATCGCTGCCGAAGATACCCAGCTACCCAGCGCAGCGGCACAGAGGCACACCGCACACTGGGAATAGCCATTGCGGGAAATCAGCACCGTACGGGCCAGAACGCCGACTGACCTTGCCGAAGGCTGATCGACGGCTACCGTCAGAACATGAGGACCGTACTGAATCTGAAATGGATCGAAAATCTGCACCAACTCGATCGTCCCGCCGCGGCGGTGAAATCGCTGGTGGACCGGGTCGTACCGCCAGGCAGCATGGTCAAAGACTTGCTGAGCGGCACATTGCTCGGCCACCCGGTGCATCCGGTGCAAACCGACCTAGTGATTGGCGCATGGGTCAATTCGTTCATCTTTGATCTGTTTCCTGGCCGCTGGTCGCGACAGGCCGCGGACCGGCTGATCGACCTGGGCATTGTGACCGCCGTACCCACCGCGTTGAGCGGCCTCTCCGACTGGGCCGATGTTCTGGGCGCCCGGCGCCGGGTCGGGCTGGTACACGCCAGCGCCAACGTGACGTCGTTGTCGCTCTACATCGCCTCGGCGGTGGCCCGCCAACGAGGTGCCCGCTTCGCCGGCCGGATGCTGTCGCTGGGCGGCTTGGGCGCGGCCATGACCGCGGCCACGCTGGGCGGCCACCTCTCCTACAGCCTGGGCGTCGGGGTTAACCAAACCGCGTTCGAGCACGGTCCGACCGACTGGCGAGCCGTGATCAAATCCGCCGATCTCGCTGAGGGCCAGCCCACCACGGTGACCGTCGAGAATATCGAATTGCTGCTGCTGCGGCGCGGCACGAATGTGTACGCGGTGGCGAATCACTGTACGCACCGCGGATGTTCCTTGAACGAGGGCGATTTCCCGGGTGAGTCCACAGTGGTCTGTCCGTGTCACGGCAGCACGTTCGACCTGCGGACCGGCTCGATCCTGCACGGTCCGGCCACCGCACCACAGCCGGCTTATCTGACCCGGATGCGGGAGGAGAATATCGAGGTCAAGCTGGCCCAGGCCGAGATGGCCAAGGAGATCGAGAGCTAGTCCCAGCTACGGCGAGATTCCGTTGGTTCCCTGTACCAACACCGTGATTCCGCGGGTGAAATAGTCGTCCGGATTCTTGCACGAGGTCAAGGCTTCGGCCGACGCGACGATATTCGGATAACGTTCCGCCGATAAAGCGCTCAGCGCCGCCTTTCTGTTCCGCAGCTCGTCGTCGCGGTCATCGGAACCGGGGTTGGCCGTCACCAACGTGATGATCGCGCAGACCAGAAACCGCCCGACCTCGCCGGCCTGCTCGGCCGAGAATCCAGCCGAACGCAGCAACGCCAGTACCCGCTCGGCCATCAGCAGCCCGGACTCGGAGTCAAGGATTCGAGGCTCCGCCAACTCGGCGATCGCCGGATGTCGCCGTATCACGGTGAGAAAAGCGTCCAGAACCGCATACAACTGGACGTGCCAGGGCTCACTGGTCTGATCAGGTAGTTCGACCTGATCGAAGAGATGCTCGGCGATACCGGCCAGCAACTCGTCCTTTTCCCGAAAATGCCAATACAGCGCCATCGGTGTCACACCGTGGTCCTGCGCCAGCCGTCGAATAGTGACGGCGTCGAGGCCGTCCCGGTCGGCCAGGTCAATCGCACCGGCGACGATCGCATCCCTGCTGAGGCGCTCGCGCTCGGCGGTCGTACCGCGTTTGGCCATGTACACGAGCGTAGGACGCGTTCGGCAAAACCGACCGCCGAACAAATGGCCGCATCAGCCGGCGCCGGCTGATGCGGCGGTATTTCGCGCGACGCACGGCGTGACATTTCCAACAGTCCACTACGATCACGGCTCGTCCACGGTGGACCGGAGATTCCCGGCAGGGCTCGGTTCGCCCGCGAAACTAGGACGTCGCGGGCGGACTCCGAATTGTCGGGCCGATATCCGATGTACTGTCGATGACACGCGACCACGAGGAATTCGGAAAACCCTCAACAGCGCGGGCAGACGCCGTATTCCGACGTGGCGTACTAACCGAACGACCGGAATGACAAACAGCCCTGCCGCAGATGATCTCAGGGCCCAACCGTGCCACACTGACGCCGTGTCACACGGGGCGAAATTTGCAGAACCGGACCGTCGGCGTGAGCGTACCGAGCAGAATGCGCGCGGCACCGACGACCTACGGATTCTGATCGTTCTGGCCTGCGTACTGGGCCTGGGCAGCGCGGACCAGGGCACGCTCGGAGCGGTCGCGGGGCCGCTCGAAAACGGCCTGCACATCGGCAATGCCGAGATCGGCGTGCTGGCCTCGGTCGTGTCGGCCATCGGTCTGCTCACCACGGTGCCGGCCGGCGCGCTCACCGACCGGGTCACCCGCACCCGTCTGCTGGCCGTGACAATCCTGCTCACCTCGGCCGCGATGGTGGCCAACGGCGCGGCCCAGACGTACCAAATGCTGTTGATCAGCCGGTTGCTGCTCGGCGCGGTCAGCGCGGCGATGGCGCCAGCGGTGGCATCGCTGGTCGGCGACTACTTCCCGGCTCATCGGCGCGGCCGCGCCTACGGCATCATCCTGGCCGGCGAGTTGCTCGGCACCGGATTCGGTTATGTGGTGGCCGGCGGAGTCGCCGCGCTGCTGTCCTGGCGGTGGGCCTTCTGGGTGCTCGCGCCGATCGGTTTCTTCCTGGTCATCTCGGTTTTCCGGCTGCCCGAGCCGCGGCGGGGCCAGTTCGTCTCGGCCCGCACGGACGAGAAACGGGTGCCGTTCCGTCAGGCGATGCGCTACGTATTGAGCGTACGCAGCAACGTCATTCTGATCGTCGTCTCCTCGCTGCTGTACTTCTTCCTGGCGGTGCTGCGGACGTTCGCGTCGGTGTTCGCGCAGTCGCAGTACTCGGTCGGGCAGGCCATCGGCACGCTGGTGCTGCCGCTGGTCGGGCTCGGTGCCGTACTCGGTGTGCTCACCGGCGGCCGACTGGGCGATCTGCTATTACGGGCTGGACATGTGCGGGCGCGCATCCTGATCGGCGTCACCGGGTACACGATCGCGCTGGTGTTGTTCGTGCCGGCATTCAGTACCAGCCTGCTGCTGGTCTCGATGCCGTTGTTCTTCCTCGCCTCGGCCGCGCTCGGCCTGCTCAACCCGCCGCTGGATGCCGCCCGTCTCGACGTGGTGCACCACCAGATGTGGGGCCGCTCAGAGGGCGTACGCACGTTCGGCATGCTGGCCGCGACCGCCGCCGCGCCGCTGACCTACGGGTTCCTGTCCGAAGCGATCGGCATGCAGGACGCGTTTCTGGCCATGCTCGGTTCGCTGGCGTTGGCCGCCGTGCTTCTGGTGTTCGCGCTGCACACCTACCCGCCGGACGCGGCCGCCGCCGAGTCCACGAGCACCGCCTGAGCGGAGCCGGTCCGGTGTGTCCGTACTCGGTCGAGCTAGCGCGATTGTGACCGTATGACCGCCATACTGCTTGACGGCGAAAACGGTCGATATCGGGAGGCAGCGGTGCCGCACGCAATTCAGTCCCCGGCCCGGGTGATGCTCATCGGCGCGCACGGTCACGGCCTGAGCCACCTGCGGAATATCCGCCGGCTGGAATTGCCGTTGGTGGCCGTATGCGACACGCAGCAGCCGCACGGCGAAACCGCGCAATTGCTGGCCGACACGCCCTATGGCCCGGACGCGGCCGAGCTGCTGGCCCGTCACACCCCTGATGTGGTCGTCATCGCCACTCCGATTCACACCCACCTGGCGCTGGCCGAATTAGCGTTGCGATCGGGCGCGGACGTGTTGCTGGAGAAGCCACCGGTCCCGCAGACCGCCGATTTCCACCGGCTGACCGAGATCGTCGCGGATACCGGCCGGGCCTGCCAGATCGGTTTCCAGAGCTTCGGGTCGGGTGCCGTTGAGCGGCTGCGCACCGCTGTCGCGGCCGGCGAACTCGGCGCAATCCACGGCATCGGCGCGGTTGGCGCGTGGGTCCGCACCAACCGCTACTGGCAACGCTCACAGTGGGCCGGCCGGCGCCGTCTGAACGGAATTCCGGTGGTCGACGGGGCGGTCACCAACCCGTTCGCGCACGCGGTGGCCGCGTCGCTGCGTATCGCCGGCAGCGACCGGAGCGGTGAGCTGGCCCGGATCGAAGCCGAACTGTTCCACGCCAACCCGATCGAGGCCGACGACACTTCCAGCGTTCGGATCACCACGAACACCGGCCGGACCATCGCCATCGGATTGACCTTGTGTGCCAAGGAAAACCAGGATCCGTACATCACGGTGCGCGGCGAGCACGGTCAGGCCCAGCTCTGGTACACCCGCGACGAATTGCGGCTCAATTCGGGAAACGCCCAGCAGTACGAAAAGACGGACCTGTTGCGCAACCTCATCGCCTATCGCAACGGCGAATCCACCGAGCTGATCGCACCACTGGACCGTACCGGCGCCTTCACCGAAGTCGTCGACACAATCCGCACCACCGAGCCGAAAACCATCGATCCGACGTACCTCGAAATCGACGGCACCGGTCTGGAAGAGCGCCGAATCGTCACCGGAATCGAACCGGCCCTGGAACAGGTGGCCACCGAATTACGGCTCTTTTCCGAGCTGAATCTGCCCTGGGCCGATTAACGGGTGGATTGAAATAGCTCGATCAGATTTCCGGACGGGTCCTCGAGCAGGATCTGGTTGCCGCCCATGCCGACCACGATGTCATTGCGGAACCGCAAACCCTCAGCCTTGAGCCCGTCGACGGTCGACTCGAGATCGTCGACCAGGATCTGGATGCGGTTCCACCCGCCGGGCTGCGGCAACTGCCCGTCCGGCATCGCCTGTCCGCCGCCGCCCTGACCACTCGGCGCGCTGAGCAACAACTGCAGGTCACCGCGAGTCAGCATGGCGAATGCCGGCGCCGGGTGCATTTGTACGGCAAATCCCAGGTGCTTGGTGTAAAAGTCCAGCGCCGCGTCGACGTCGTCGACGATATAGCGCACGCCAACAGTCATGATGTACCTCACTATCGCTTGACGATATCGGATACCGATATCATAGCGGCATGGATGTCGTACGGGAATTCCTGCGCGGTGCGGTTCCGGTGCACGTGCTGCATCACGCCGCCGAGGGCGAGGTACACGGCGCGTGGATGACGGCCGAACTGGCCCACCACGGGTACAAGATCTCCCCCGGCACGCTCTATCCGCTGCTGCACCGGATGCAGGAGGCCGGGCTGCTGGCCAGCCGACCGGACGTGGCGGCCGGGCGAGCCCGGCGGGTTTACGTCGCTACCCCGGCCGGCCGGCGCGCGCTACGCGAGGTTCGGGCATTGGTGACCGAGTTGGCCGGCGAAGTCTTGCCAACTAAAACGAGCGAGTTGCCTGACAAAACCCGTAATAAGAGCCACGTACGAAAGACCTCAACCCGGAAAGGGAAGCGATGACCGGTCTTGCCCGCCGATTGGGCACCACCGACGCCGTCCTCATCGGCCTCGGATCGATGATCGGCGCGGGCGTGTTCGCCGCGTTCGGGCCGGCCGCCCGAGCTGCTGGCAGCGGTCTGCTGCTCGGCCTGGCGATCGCCGCGCTCATCGCGTACTGCAACGCCACCGCGTCGGCCCAACTGGCGGCGACGTATCCGACCTCGGGCGGCACATACGTCTACGGCCGGGAACGGCTCGGACCGTGGTGGGGCTTCACCGCCGGCTGGGGTTTCGTGGTCGGTAAGACCGCCTCGTGCGCCGCGATGGCCCTGACCCTGGCCCGGTACGCGGTGCCGGACCCGTGGTGGGCGCAACGGTTGGTCGCGGTGGCCACGGTGCTGGTTCTGGCCGCGTTGAACTACCGCGGCATTACGAAAACCGCCTTGTTGACGCGGATTCTGGTGGCGTGCTCGCTGGCCGCGCTCGCCGTCGTCGTCGTGGCGGCGCTCGCGCACGGGGTTCGGACCGGACACCTGAGCGGCTGGCACGGCGGCGTGTACGGCGTATTGCAGGCGGCCGGCTTGCTGTTCTTCGCGTTTGCCGGTTACGCCCGGATCGCCACGCTGGGCGAGGAAGTTCGCGATCCGGCCCGGACGATTCCGCGGGCCATTCCGATCGCGCTGGGCATCACGGTCGCGGTGTATCTCGTGGTCGGCGTCGCGATACTGCTCGCCATCGGTCCGCACGCCGTTGCCCATGCGACCGCTCCGCTGGCGGCCGCGGTGCGGTCGGACACCATCGCCCCGGTGGTACGGATCGGCGGGGTGTTGGCCGCCGCCGGCGCGTTGCTGGCGTTGATCGCCGGTGTTGGGCGGACGGGTCTGGCGATGGCGCGCGAACGGGACCTGCCGCGCTGGCTGGCCTCCGTACATTCCCGGTACGCCGTCCCGCATCACGCCGAGATCGCCCTCGCCGTCGTGGTTTCGGCGCTTGTGCTCGCGGTCGATTTGCGCGGCATCATCGGCTTTT
>JBEDUI010000214.1:0-13877 GCA_040414495.1 Mycobacteriales bacterium | reverse complement strand
GTGAGGGCTCCCGCTCGCCCTGATTGCGGTGAGCGTGATGTGAGTGCTCGCGGACCCGTTCCCGCTCGCCCTGATTGCAGCGAGCGTGACGTGAGGGTTCGTGGACCCGTTCCCGTGGGCGCTGATGGCGGCGAGCGTGACGTGAGGGTTCACCGGCCCGCTTGCGTT
This sequence comes from Mycobacteriales bacterium, assembly GCA_040414495.1. Lineage (GTDB taxonomy): Bacteria > Actinomycetota > Actinomycetes > Mycobacteriales > QHCD01 > DATAVB01. Next base: position 13,709 of record JBEDUI010000214.1, on the reverse strand, counting down.
GACACCGATTGCGGTGAGCGTGATGTGAGGGCTCCCGCTCGCCCTGATTGCGGTGAGCGTGATGTGAGGGCTGGGCTGACCCGTTCCCGCTCGCCCTGATTGCAGCGAGCGTGACGTGAGGGTTCGCGGACCCGTTCCCGTGGGCGCTGATGGCGGTGAGCGTGACGTGAGGGTTCACCGGCCCGCATGCGTTCGCGCCGATTGCAGCGAGCGTGACCTCAGGGCTGTTTTCCGGCGCTGAAATTGCTCTGGTGTCACGTTCGCTGCAAAGAGGTCGCGCGTCGCGGGTTCGCTGCAAAGAGGTCACCCGTCGCGGGTTCGCTGCAAAGAGGTCGTGCGGGGGGTTCGGTGGAGATAGGCACGCGCCCGTGGGGTTCGCCGCGAAAAGCCGGGAGAACGGTCAGGGGATGAGCGCGACCTTGACCGAGCGGGTTCCGTCGCCGACCAGGTCCAGCCCCTCGGCGAACTTGGTCACCGGCAGCTGGTGGGTCACGATCCGCTCGACCGGCAGCACGTTGTTCTCGATCATCCGGATCGCGGCCGGCCAGCAGTACGGGCCAAGATGTGCACCGCGGATGTCCAGCTCCTTGGTGTCGCCGATGATCGTCCAGTCGACCGTGACCGGCTCGCGCATCACGCTGTACTCGACGAACGTCCCGGCCTTGCGCAGCATGTTCAGGCCCTGCGGTACGGCGGCCGGATGCCCGGTCGCCTCCATGTAGACGTCGCAGCCGTAGCCGCCGGTCAGCTTCCGCACCTCGTCCACCACGTCGGCCGAGCCGGGGTCCAGGGCCAGGTCGGCGCCGCACGCCTTGGCCAGCTCGCGCCGGTTCGGGTCGAAGTCCAGGGCGACAACGAGCTTGGGTCCGCGTTGGCGGGCGCCGGCGACCATGCCCAGACCGATCGGCCCGGCGCCGGCCACCACGACCACGTCCTCGATGCCGATCGTGGCCCGCTCGACCGCGTGCAGCGCGCAGGACAACGGCTCGGCGAACGCGGCGTGTGCGGCCGGCAGGTCGGCCGAGATCCGGTGCACCCGGGCCGTGGCCGGCACCAGCATGTAGTCGGCCATCGCGCCGTGCGTGGCCTGTTTGAAGCCGTAGATCTTGTGCGGCGCGCACAGCCAGTACTGGCCGCGTTGGCAGTAGCGGCACTCACCGCAGGGCACGATCTGCTCGGAGACCACCCGGTCGCCGGTCCGTACGCCCCACTTTGCCTCGGCCGCCGCATCGATCGCGGCGATCGTGCCGGTGAATTCGTGTCCCGGCGTGACGGGCGGTTCGCAGTACGCCGGCCGGTTCTCATCGCCCCAGAACATCGGCGCGCCGTGGAAGCACTTGAGGTCCGAGGCGCAGATGCCGACCGCCTCCACCTGCAGCAGGGCCTCGCCCGGTCCGGGCTCGGGCACCGCCCGACGCTCCAGCCGGTAGTCCTCCGGCCCGTAACAGACGACCGCCTGCATGGTGTCGGTCATGCGTACCTCCGCGTTGCTCTCGTTCCTGTCTCGTATTCAAGCGCATGTCCGACCTCATACGGCTGTGGCCTGCATCGCGGGGCATATTGTCCGGTTCGGGCCACTAGCGAAGCTCCCGTGGCCGCGCCGGAGTGGTTAGCCTGATTCGTGGTTGAGCCGAGTAGCGAATCAGGAGGCCAAAGTGCCTGACACGGCAGAAATCCGGGTCCGGGTATGGTCCGAACACACCGCCAAAAAAGCGGTTTACCCCAATGACATCAACGGCGCTATTGCCGATATTCTGCGGCCCGATTCGGCATTGTCGGTGACGACGGCGGAATTGGTTGACGACGGCGACGGCGTTCCCGAGGAAGCGCTGGCCCAGACCGATGTGTTGGTCTGGTGGGGACATCTGCTGCACCGGCACGTCAGTGACGAAGCGGTGGAGCGGATCGTACGGCACGTAAAAGAGCGCGGAATGGGCTTTTTCGCGGTGCATTCCTCGCACATGTGCAAGCCATTCACCGCATTGATCGGCGATGACGGGCGGCTGGGCGGTGTCGCGCGGGACGGTGGCGCCGAGCGCATCACGGTCAAGGCGACGGATCACCCGGTGGCCAAGGGCGTCGGCGATTTCGTCATTGCCAAGGAGGAGAGCTACGACGAGGAGTTCGGCTGCGGTACGCCGGACACGGTCGTATTTCACTCCGAATTCGACAACGGCCAGCAATTCCGTTCCGGATTGGCCTATCAGATCGGCAATGGCCGGGTCTTCTACTTCCGGCCAGGGCACGAGGAATACCTGACGTTCGATCACCCGGATGTCCGTCGCGTCATCAGTAACGCGGTTTACTGGACCGCCGGGCGTAGCTGACCGGATTGCCTTTGCCCGGCGTAGGCTGAGTTCTACGTCGGGTGAAGGGCGAGGTCGTGGTCAAAAAACCGCCGGTGCAGGATGTGGGCGACGACGGGTTGTCGTTGTCCGGGCCGAAGGACTACGCCGCCGGAGTTCCGGCCGTGGTCACCAGCATGCAGCACGCCGTTGGTCAGATGGGCGTGCGGCGGTCCGCATTGACGTTGTTGCGGGTCAATCAGAAAACCGGATTCGACTGTCCCGGCTGCGCTTGGCCCGAGTCGCGCGATCACCGGCACATCGCCGAATTCTGTGAGAACGGCGCCAAGGCCGTGGCCGAAGAGGCTACCGTACGGCGAATCACACCTGAATTCTTCGCCGAGCATTCGATCACGGATCTGGCCGAACGCAGCGGCTACTGGCTTGGCCAACAGGGCCGGCTCACCGAGCCGATGCTCAAGGACACCGGCAGCGACCATTACCGCCCGATCGGCTGGGACACGGCGTTCGCCCTGATCGCGCAGGAACTGCGCGGCCTGGATTCACCGAATGAGGCGGTTTTCTATACCTCGGGGCGGACCAGCAACGAGGCGGCGTTCAGCTATCAGCTTTTCGTACGGCTTTTCGGGACCAACAATTTGCCCGACTGCTCGAATATGTGCCACGAATCCAGCGGATCGGCCTTGTCGGAAACGATCGGCGTGGGCAAGGGCAGCGTGTTGTTGGAAGACCTGGAGCGGGCCGACCTGATCTTGGTCGTCGGGCAGAATCCGGGCACCAACCATCCACGCATGCTGTCCACATTGGAGGCGGCGAAAAAGGCTGGCGCGCGGATCATCGCGGTCAACCCGCTGCCGGAGGCGGGGCTGTTGCGGTTCCGCAATCCGCAACGACCGTCCGGTGTGGTCGGTCACGGAACCGCTCTGGCCGACCGGTTTCTGCAGATCCGGTTGGGTGGCGACCTGGCGCTGTTCCAGGCCCTGGGCCGGTTGCTGCTGGACGCCGAGGCCGAACGCGGCGGCGTACTGGACCATGAATTTATCGACGCGCACACCAGCGGTTTCGCCGAATACCGCGACCACCTGACCGGACTGTCCTGGTCGGACGTACTACAGGCGACCGGGCTGTCCCGGGAGGAATTGACCGAGACGGCCGGCGATCTGATGGCGGCCAAGAACGTCGTGGTGTGCTGGGCGATGGGGTTGACCCAGCACCGGCATTCGGTGCCGACGATCCGGGAAATCGTCAACGTTCTGTTGTTGGGCGGCAATATCGGCCGGCCCGGTGCCGGGGTCTGCCCGGTGCGCGGTCATTCCAATGTGCAGGGTGACCGCACGATGGGCATTTACGAAAAGCCGCCTGCGGCATTTCTGGACAAGCTGTCGGCCGAATTCGGTTTCGAGCCGCCACGCGAGCACGGCTACGACACGGTCGAATCGATCCGGGCCATGCGCGATGGCCGGGCCAAGGTCTTTTTCGCGATGGGCGGCAATTTCGCCGCCGCCACGCCGGATTCGGCCGTGACCGAGGCGGCGCTGCAGCGTTGCCGGTTGACCGTACAGGTGTCGACCAAGCTCAACCGGTCGCACACCATCACCGGTGAGCGGGCGTTGATCTTGCCGACATTGGGCCGGACCGAAATCGACCAGCAGACCGCCGGACCGCAACACGTGTCGGTCGAGGATTCGATGGGCATGGTGCACGCCTCCCGCGGTCGGCTCAAGCCGGCGGCGCCGACATTGCTCAGCGAGGTGGCGATCATCAGCCGGTTGGCCCAGGCGACCCTGGCCGACCAAACTGTCGATTGGCCAGCGCTGGAAGGCGATTACGACCGCATCCGCGACCACATCGGCCGGGTCGTACCGGGATTCGAGGATTTCAACACGCAACTGAGTCAACCCGGCGGCTTCGTACTGCCGCATGCGCCGCGGGACGAGCGGCGTTTCCCGACGCTCACCGGAAAGGCGAATTTCACCGCCAACGAATTGGAATTCCCGCGTACCGGTCCGGGCGAGCTGGTGTTGCAGACAATACGGTCGCATGACCAGTACAACACCACGATTTACGGCCTGGAGGATCGGTACCGGGGTGTGCACCAGGGCCGGCGGGTGCTGTTCGTACACCCGGACGACCTGGCCGAACGCGGCTTGACCGATGGGCAACAGGTCGACATCACCAGCATCTGGACCGACGACGCCGTACGGACGGCAAAGGGATTTCGGGTTGTTGGCTATCCGACCGCCCGGGGCTGCTGCGCGGCGTATTTCCCGGAGACCAACGTCCTGGTGCCGCTCGATTCGACCGCGAAGACCAGCAATACGCCGACCTCGAAATCAATCATCGTCCGGCTTAACCCGGCCTCATAGCGGGCCTGCTGCAGCCCGACTGGCACGGCGCTGGCCGTGGAGCGCTCTTCCGTGTTGACCGGCATCGCTGTTCGTTGTTGTTGACCGGCATCGCTGTTCGTTGTTGATCATGAAGTTCCCTGCACGACACGCCGGCGACACGCCGACAATTTTGTCGGGAACTTCATGATCAACAACGGGTGACGGCGCGCGGGAGCTGGGAACGGTGTGCGGGCTCAACGGCTGACGCCGGCCTCGGGTCAACAACGGGCGAAGGGCGCGCGGGATCAACAGCGTCGCCAGGCTAACGAGTATTGAGAAAACGGGTAATTCCCGCGGGCGTGGCGACCGCTTGTACCGCTTGATCGTGCGGCTCGGTCGGGACTTCGTCGAGCAACTCATTCTCGTACAACAAAGCAACCGTCCACGGCCGCGTCCCGGCCCGGGCCAGCGCCCGGTCGTACGAGCCGCCACCGCGGCCGAGCCGCCGCCCGTCGCGGTCGACGGCCAGTGCCGGTACCACCGCGACATCGACCGTGGCGATGATGCTCCGGCCGAGGCGTAGGCCGTGCGGCTCGCGCAGCCCACGCTCGGTCGGCTCCAGAATTCCCTCGTACGGCGCCCAATCCAGATCGGAATCGGGCAGCAGCACCGGCAGCAGAACGGTTACCCCGCGGGTCCAAAGCGCATCCACCAACTGGCCGGTCGGCGGCTCCGTGCCGATTGACACGTACGCCGCGACCGTGGCGGCGCCGGCGAGCTCCGGGGCACCGAGCACCGCCTCGGCCAAGACATGCCCGGCCTCGGTGCGGAGCATCGGCTCCATATCTCGCCGGGCTGCGAGCAGTCGGCTGCGCAACGCGCTTTTCTCCGGACCGCGGCTCATGGCATTACCCGGGGAGCTGCGCCTCGATCGCGCTGATGACCTCGTCCGCCTCCGGCTCGGTGCGCGGCCGGAACCGCTGCACGACCGCGCCGTCGGGCGATACGAGGAACTTCTCGAAATTCCACTGCACGTCGCCGGCCTCGCCGGTCTCATCAGGCTGCTGGGTCAGCTCGGCATAGAGCGGGTGCTGGTCGGCCCCGTTGACGTCGAGCTTGGCGAACAGCGGAAAGGTCACGCCGTACGTGGTGGAGCAGAACGTCTTGATCTCCTCGGCCGTGCCCGGCTCCTGCCCCTTGAACTGGTTGCACGGAAAGCCCAGCACCGAGAAACCGCGGTCGGCGTACCGCTTCTGCAGCCGCTCCAGCCCTTCGTACTGTGGTGTGAGCCCACACCTGGACGCGACGTTGACCAGGAGCAGGGCCTTGCCCTTGTAATCCGCCAACGAGCTGGGGTCGCCGTCGATCGTCGTGAGTGGAATATCCGCTAGCCGACCATTGCCGTCTGACACTGTGCGCCGTCCTTCTCGCCGAGGCCGATGACCGCACCGGCCGAATGTTTACGCTCCACTTCACCGTACGTAGTGCAGGTGAAAGTCGATCACGGGAGTGGCTCATCAGACATTCGCGCGCCGGCTCGTGGCCGGCCTAGCGCGAGGTCCGCGGTCGGGTGCCCGAAAGTCCTGGCCTGCCACGATCTCCCGGGCTCGAATATACCGAGCACCGCCACGAGTCGGTCCTTCCGAAAGCGGACGCACAGGGTCCTGATCGGCCAACGGTGTTTTCGGCAGCGACGAGACGAACGTGCGATTAGTCCAGCAGATCAGCCACGCACGAGCGATTAGTCCTGCAGATCGGCCAGTGCGCGCTGGGCCGCCTCAAGTTCGGCCTGCAGCGCCTCGACGCGGGACCGCTGCTGCTCCCGGGCGACGCTGAGCACGGACTCGATCGCGTCGGCGATCTCCGGGTGCAGGTCCTTGGCCGCGGCCGATACCGCTGAGGTCGGCACCGCGAGGTCGGAGACCAGCACCTTCCCGGCGTGCATGACCTCGGCCCGCCAGTCGGCGCCGTCGATCGTGCCGTTGACGGTGAGCACGAGCTCCACGCCGCGGGATTTCGTGGCGGACGGCTTGCGGCCGCGCTTGGCCTTGGGCTTCGGCTCGGAGTCGGTGGAGGCGACGCCGTCGATTGCCGTCTGCGCCGGATCGACCGGAGTCTGATCGTCAGCCGCCGCCTTTTTCGCGTCGGCCGACACGGTGTCGTCGGAGTTGGAATCGTCGATCGGAAGGGTCGCGTCGGCGGCGTCGGACGAGACACTGCCAGCGGGCCGCGGGTCTGCCATGATCGCTCCTTCGAGAGTCGGGTGATCAACACTCTAGCGAGTCGCGTAGAACGAATGTTCGAAACGGGTACGGCGTGTCGGACGAGAAATCTTGGTGATGGGCGTCGGAGTTCGCCGGCCGCGAGCGATGGTAATGGTGTGAGTGAGCAGCCGGCCGGCAGGGGCGATCCGCGTGCGGATCTGCTTGTGCTGTACGACAAGGCGCTGCCGGATGTGTACGGCTACCTGCTCTCCCGCTGTGATCGGCGCGCGGTCGCCGAGGACCTGACCGCCGAGACGTTCCTGGCCGCGGTGGACGCGGTACGTCGCGACCGTCCTGTTCCGGTCACCACGGCCTGGCTGATCGGCGTCGCCCGGCACAAGTTGGTCGACCACTGGCGCCGCCAGGCCCGCGAGGAACGCGGTCTGCGTTCGGTAGCCGGCCAGGCCGGGGACGACATCGAGGACCCGTGGGACGCCCGGCTGGAGGCGCTGCGGGCCCGCGAGACGTTGGACCGACTCGGCGCTCACCACCGGGCCGCGTTGACGCTGCGCTATCTCGACGACCTACCGGTCGGCGACGTGGCCCGACTGCTCGATCGCAGCCTGCACGCCACCGAGGCGTTGTTGGTCCGGGCGCGGACCGCATTCCGCCGCGCCTATGACGAATGTGAACGGGGAGAGGAGGACGACCGTGCCTGATCCGTTTGAGGCGCTGCGGGCGCCGATCACGCCGGCCGACCCCGACCCGGCGTTCGCCGCCCGCCTGCGCGCGCGACTGGTTCGCGCGCTCGACCTTCCCCGAGGAGTTGCCGTGTCCACCTCAACTATTTCCGAACCGAGGATCCAGGCTCGACTGGGAGCCGCGATTCCGTACCTGACTGTCCAAGATGGACGACGCGCGATCGATTGGTACGTAAGGGTTTTCGGAGCCGAACTGGCCGGTGAGCCGTACTGGATGCCGGATGGAAAACTCGGCCACGCCGAATTGTCAATCGGCGCCGGCGCGCTGTATTTGGCCGAGGAATTCCCGCCGGCGCTGCGCGCGCCCACACCGGAATTCTCCTCGACCGGTTTGGCCATCACGGTCGAGGACGTCGATGCCACGATCGCCACCGCGGTGGAGAATGGCGGCCGGCTTTCCGGTACAGTTTATGAGAATTACGGTTATCGCAGCGGAACGGTATTCGACCCGTTCGGTCACCGTTGGATGATCCGTACGCCGTTGCCGACCGAATTGCGTTTCCGGCACGGGGATATCGCGTACACCTCGCTGTGGGTGCCGGACGCCGAACGGGCGGCGAATTTCTTTACCGCGGTATTGGGTTGGAATTTCGCCGGCGCTCAGGCCGGCCGGGCCCGGCGGGTTCGGGACGTCACGCCGCCGCAGGGTGTATTTGGCGGTCAGCCGCGCAGCACGCTGTTCTGCTGCTACGCGGTCGATGACGTCGCGGCAGCTGTGGAGCGGGTCCGGGCCGCCGGTGGCCGGGCTCAGCCGCCGACCCGCGAGCCGTTCGGTCTGGTGGCCGAATGCGTGGACGATCAGGGCATCGACTTCGCCGTGGTCGAACTCGAGCCGGATGCCGGCCGGGCCGCCGGCGGTGGCATGGGCGAGCTGGCCTACATCACGTTCCAGGTGCCGGATTCGGCCAAGGCGCGGGCGTTCTACGGCTCGGTGCTGGGCTGGCGGTTCACGCCTGGCCGGGTTTCCGACGGCTGGCAAATCGAGGACGTGTTCCCGATGTCCGGGCTGGCCGGTGGCAATTCGCCCGCCACCACGGTGCCGATGTGGCGGGTCGCCGATATCGCCGCGACAGTGCAGCGGGTCCGGGACGCGGGCGGTCAGGCCACCGACCCGGAACAGCAGCCGTACGGAATTACCTCCGAATGCGTCGACGACCAGGGCACCCGGTTCTATCTCGGGCAGTTATAAGGCCGCTTGCACGGACTCCAGCGCGGCAACGGCGGCGCCGCGGGCACCAGCCATATCCAGATCCGGGACCAGAGCGAAGATCGCGACCTTTTCCTGTTCTTCACGCAGTACGGAATTCTCCCGTACCTTGGCCAGGAACCATTCCCGGAAATGCGGCTTGGCCTCGACCACACCACCGCCGAGGAAATACGCACTGGGGTCCAGGAAATTGGCCGCCAACGTATTGAGTCGGCCCAGCGCGATCGCCTGCTGCTCGAAGATCCGCAACGCCATCGGGTCGCCGTCTTCGCCGTAGGAACGGACCAGCTTGGCCGCCTTTTCCACCGGAACGTCGGCCAACGGGTGACCGGGAAATCGGCTCAACCAATACGGCAGGAGGTTGTTGGTGATCGCGGTCAACGATGCGATGCTCTCGACGTCGCCGGCGAAACCGCAGTTGCAGCTGGGAATCGGCTGATCATCCGCGAGCAGGCCCTGCATCGGAATTTGTACGTGGCCCAGCTCGCCGGCCATTCCGGCCGCGCCGGTGACGATACGACCCGCCTCGATCACGCCGCCGCCCAGGCCCGTTCCGACAATGGCCGAAATCGAGGAATGGGCGGCCGCGTCAGCGCCGAACTGCGCGTGGTGCGCATAGAGCGCGGCCGCGTTTCCGTCGTTGTTGTAAATGACCGGAAGGCCGAGCAGCTCTTCCAGCGCGCCGCGGTAGTCGTAGCCGTGCCACTCGGTGGCGGAGAAATTGGTGGCGCCTTTTGAGGACATGACGCCGTCGGCGCTGGCCGGGCCGGGCGTATCCAGACCGACCGCGCGCACCGCCGACCGGGACCAGCCGGTCTGCGAGAGCACGTTGTCCAGCGAATCGGCCAAGCAGGCAACCGCGGTACGCGGGCCGTCCAATACGCAACTGGGTGTCTCGACGAGCGTGTCGACGAGAAACTTTCCGTTGCTGTCCAGCACCGTCGCGTTGTTGGCGGTGCCGCCGTTGTCCAAACCGACGACCACCCACGGATCCGCACTAGGCATGCCGTATTTCCCCTTTCCGGCGCCGGAAGATCCGACGTGGTGTCGGCGGCCCGAATGATTCTAAGCCGAGAACTCAGCGACGAAGCGCTCTGCGTTGCCGGTTGAATGTACGCGGGCTATCCCAGGCTACGACCGCGACCGGGCTGCCGGCCCGTTCGTGCCTTACCACGAACCGTCGCTCGTCCAGCCCGCCCTCGACGAGCGTGATGGCATCGTCGGGGGAGACCCGCCCGGCGACCTGAATGTGGTGGCCGTACTGATCGGACCAGAAATACGGCACCGGCTCGTGCACGGCGCTGACCGGTTCGCCGCGCAGGTAGCCCAGCAGCGCGGTCACCGCGACCGGCGGCATATCCCGCGCGTTGGTCCAGTGCTCGTACCTGACCCATGAGTTGGCGTTGTCGCCGGCGCGATTGCGGTACCGGGCCACATCGCCGGCCGCCACGATGCCTGGCACGTTGGTCCGCCCGGCCTCGTCGGTGAGTACGCCCTGGTCCTGGGCCACTTGTGAACCGGCGAGCAGACCGACCTCGGGCACCGCGCCCACACTGACCAGCAGTACGTCGGTCTCCAGCCGGGTTCCGTCTGAGAGCTGTACCGCCTCGATCCGGTCGGACCCGATGACCTCGGTGAGGGAAGTGGCCGGGCGCAGGGTGACGCCGTGCTCGGCGTGTACGGTCCGCAGCAAGGCGGCCACGCTCGGGTCAAAGAGGCGGGTGAATGGATCGGCGTCGACCTCGACGACGGTGACCTCGGCGCCGAGCATGCTGGCGGCCGCCGCTACCTCCGCGCCGATCAACCCGGCGCCGACAATCGTCAGCCGTGCGCCCGGGCGCAATGCCGCGCGCAGGGCCAGCGAATCTTCGATCGTCCGTAGGGTGTGGATGCCCGATAGCTCGGTCAGTGGCAGCTGACGGGCTTTGGCGCCGGTCGCCAACACGACACCGGCCGCGATCAGCGGTTCGCCGTCATCGAGTTGCACGGTGAAACCGTCCACACTCGAATTGCGGATGCCGGTCACCGCGCGGCCCAGCTGCCACTCGACCCCGAGTTCAGCCTCCTGATCGGCCGGCAACAGCACGATGTCGTCCGACGTGACGCGGCCCAGCAACAAATCTTTGGACAGTGGCGGCCGGTCGTACGGTCGGTGCGGCTCGGCCCCGATGACGACGATCTCGTCGGTGAAGCCCTGGCCGCGTAGCTCCTGCGCGGCCCGCAGACCGGCCAGGCCCGCGCCCACGATCACAATTCTGCTGTTCACGTCGATCGCCTAGTCTGCCACGGTCGTCTCGGCCTCGCCGCTCGCACATTATTTGCGAAGGCGTTGCCGTTGCTGGTGGGTATTGCTATCACTGATAGACCGAAGACGTCGGGGACTTGGGTTTGCGCAACGAACGCGTGCGCAAAGAGTGTGTACACCGCTCTTGGCAGTAACCGGTGGCGTGCCGATGAAGGAGTGCCCAGCGTGTTCGAACGGTTTACCGACGCCGCACGTGCGGTGATCGTCCTCGCCCAGCAGGAAGCGCGTTCCTTCAACCACGCCTATATCGGCACCGAACATCTGTTACTCGGCTTGATGGACGAACCGCACGGGGTAGCGACGGCCGCGCTGAGCACGCTGGGAGTCAGTACCGAACAGGTGCGCGAACAGCTCACCGAGATCATCGGGCGCGGTGCGCAACCGGTACGCGGTCATGTGCCGTTCACCCCGAGGGCCAAGAAGGCGCTGGAGCTGTCGCTGCGCGAGGCGGTCGGGCTGAAAAGCAACTCCATCGGCACCGAACACATCCTGCTCGGCGTAATTCGGGAGGGCGGTGGCGTGGCGGCCCAGATCCTGATGGCGCTGGGCGCGGATCTGCCCCGGGCTCGCGAGGTCGTGCTGGCTCTGGTTCGTACCGGAGTGGTCGACCAGACCCCGAATTCCGAACCGGCCCCGCCGACTGTACTGCCCACAGAGGACAGGCAGTCGCTGCGGGCCGAAATCGGCCGCCTGCGGTCGCTGTTACAGCGGCACGGCATCGATCCTGACGGCGACATTTCCGCTTAACCCAATTATCCGGGGACGGTCGGTCCAACAGACCGCCGTACGACTGTCGCGTTCGGAATTGCGCTCGTCGCATCCTGGAAATCCGGCCGTAAATGTCGCCGGGTATTTCTGTACGGGTTGCATCACGAGACTCACTGATTCAGTATCGCCGTCACTGTGGTTGGTCGTGCACGATATCGTTTCGGGGTCACTGGCGGGACGGCACGGTCCGACCCGAGTGGTGCATTGCTGGAATTGGCGGGATTGTGGCCCGACCCGGGTCCACATCGTCCTACCATTCTCCGCCAGGTGCCCGCGGCGGTCGGGCATACTGCGGGCGGCTCGGATCCGCGTTCGACGAGCAGGAGGCAGCATCGTGGCCAGAACGGTGAACGCCGGCGACCGGGTTTCGGTCGACGACATGCGACCGGCGTCGGCGAATTATCACGCGAACGCCCTGGCCCGCGGGTTGGCGTTACTGGAGTTGTTGGCCGAACGTTCAGCCCCGCAGACGCTGACCGAATTCGCTTCCGCGACGGCATTACCGAAGAGCACATTGGTCCGATTGCTTAGCGTACTCACCGAAATGGAGTACGTGGTGCGGATTGACGATCGTCCCACCTATCGGCTCGGGCACAAGGTACAGCGGCTGGCGACGGCCTACGTTTCCGCGTTGGATTTATCGGCCGTGGCCGAAATGTATTTACGGCCGGTCGCAATGAATCTCGGCCAGACCACGGAGCTGGGCGTGCTCGACGGCGACCAGGTGCTGCATATCTGCGTCAGCGAGCCGGACCGTCAATTGCGATTCACGACTTATCCTGGTGCGCGCGAGGCTGCCTACCGTACCGGTCTGGGCAAGCTGTTGCTGTCCAGATTGGACCCAGCATTGTGGCCCGGCCGCACACCGGCTGAACCGTTCCCGGCCCGCACCGACAATACGATCACGTCGTTGGCCGCGTTGACCCGCGACCTGCGTAAGGCGGTGCGTCGCGGTTATGCGCTCGACGATGGCGAACACACTGTGGGGCTGCGCAGCGTGGCGGTCGGCGTTCCGGTTGACGATGAATGTCCGGCCGCGATCAGCGTTTCCGGGCCAGCGGGGGAGTTCACCCCGGCCCGGCAAGGTATTTTTGTCGAGCAGCTGCGCGAGGTGGCCGCGAACCTGGCCGCGGACGAGGATTTCGTCGCCGCATTACGGATCGTGCAGCGTTCGCTCGGCGCTACCGACGGGCAGCCGTAAATCCAGCTGCGACTGTCCACTATGGACTGATGGTGCGGGGCCTCGGGTCCTGTTGCTGCGTGGGCTTCGCGCGCCCTGACTGCGGCGAGCGGGACAAGGGGAACGGTGTTTCCGTACCGACTGCAGCGAGCGTGGCAGGGGAGCTGGTCGTTAGGCGCCGACTGCAGCGAGCGTGACAAGAGAGCTGGTCGTTAGGCGCCGACTGCAGCGACCGTGACAAGAGGGTCGGTCTTTGCGTGCCGACTGCAGCGACCGTGACAAGAGGGTCGGTCTTTGCGTACCGACTGCAGCGACCGTGACAAGAGGGTCGGTCTTTGCGTACCGACTGCAGCGAGCGTGACAAGAGGGTCGGTGTTTGCGTACCGACTGCAGCGACCGTGACAAGAGGGCTGGTCGTTAGGCACCGACTGCAGCGAGCGTGACAGGGCGGTCGTTTTGGACGGCCGAATTTGCTCTGGTGTCACGGTCGCTGCAGTGGGGTGCGTCGCGGGGCGGCGAATTTGCTCTGGTGTCACGGTCGCTGTAGTGAGGTGCGTCGCGGGTCGGCGAGTTTTGCTTTGCGATGAAGGAGATAAAGGGAACGGTGGTACCGCATTGGCGGCCGCAGCCAACGGGCCAAGAGGAATGGTA
>JBEDUI010000213.1:0-29687 GCA_040414495.1 Mycobacteriales bacterium | reverse complement strand
GCTGGGATCTCAGAGCGAGCCATTGGATATCGGCCGGGCCACCCGAAAAATTCCGACGGGAATTCGTCGCGCTGTGGTCGCCCGCGACATCGGCTGCGTACACCCGGCTGCACCGCCCCCGCGCCCTGGTGCCAAACCCATCACGTCAAACACTGGGCCGACGGCGGACCCACATCCTTAGCCAATCTCGTACTGCTATGCCACAAGCATCACTGGATCGTCCACCACGAACACTGGCACATCACCTTCCTCAAAGGCATTCCACACGTCATCCCACCACCCATCATCGACCCGCAGCAACGACCGAGCCGTAATACGATGCACGACCAACCCGGCCTCCCCAGCGGATAACCCGCATCGAGGGGAGAGCGCGGGGCTGCGCACTCACGGCGCCGAATTTGGCGTGTCCGCTGACGAGGAGGACCGAGTGCTTGCGCTGGGCTGCGCTCACGGTACCGGATTTGGCTTGCACACCGTCGAATCTCAGTTCGGCGGTAACTGGACGCGCCCGGCCTGAGCTGAGGCAGCTTCGGCGTGTCCATCAACGACGTTCTATCCGGTATGACGGGCCGGGTCGGCGCACCGGCGCGGACCGGGACCAACGCCAAGAGTCGCGGATAGTCCGGCGAAACTCCTGGATAGCCGGAGGAGAGTATTGCTGCGAATTGACGCTATAAGTGGCTGCAGCGACTCGGTAACGATCGTTTCCGATTCAGGGCCTCAGGGCAGAGGGCGTTGTGGGTCACTTCGACCTCTGCCCTGAGGTTGTACGGCCGGTTTCTCATTACGGTTTGAAGGCTGCAACGAGGTAACGCTGGTCGTAGACGGTGAAGCCGCCGTCTCGGCGGATCTTGCCGTGCAGATTCTGAAGCTGGTCTTGAAAGCGATCGACCGAGAATCGCGATACCTGCCACGACACCTTGAGCAGCTGGAACACAACGGCACCTATGTCCTGGTACGTGACCGGGACGGCGACGTGTTCGGCACGTGTCACCTGGAAACCGTTCTGCTTCAGGGATTCGACCAGGCTGTCAAGGGTTGCCCAGTCGGCGGACTCGGTCGTGACCCCGAGCGCGTGGTTGAACTCGTCATCGTTGCCGCGCCCGACTTGCTGGGTGAGGAATTGTCCGCCGCTACCCAGTACGCGGCTTAGTTCCGCGGCGTTGATTTCGCCGTGTCGGTTGAGGACGAGGTCGAATTCGCCCGCCGCTGCTGGAATCCGATCGCCGGGTCGGTGCCGAACCTCGACGCCGAGCGGGGTCAATCTTTTTCGAGCGATAGGAACGTTTGGTTGCCAGGGCTCTGTGGCCACAGAGTATGCGGGCAGCGGTGCGAGACTGGCCAGCACCTCTCCGCCTCCCGTGTCCAAATCCAGCAGTCGGGTCGAGGAGTTGATTCGTGTGCGAGCCAATTGGCCATAGGACCATGGCAGGTCACCGCCGGCAGTTCTTCCTTGGAGGAAGGAGAAATCCCAACCTTCACGATGGGCCGACAGGGCTTCGTGTACCAGAGTCTCGAAGTCATCAGATGGCATGCGACATCCATTCGGGTAGCAGAGAACGACGCCGCAGCGTGAACCGTGCGGCGCACGTCGGGACGGCAATCACCGTCCGCTATGTCGCATGAGCTGGACCGTACTCCCAGAACCGATCCTGAGCACGCCAAAACCGCCGAAGATCACACACGTGCTGTCGTCGAAGAACCCGGGACGGTTGATGCGGTAGCGGATCTCGGAGCGGACGAACCCGCGGCTTTGCCCGTCGAGGGTTTAGCAGCGTCTTGCCGTCGGCGAATACCAGTGCGTTTTCGATTTCGACCTATATGAATCACCCGTCGCCCAGTCGATGGGTGGCTACCGCTTGGGACTATGGCAAGGCGGCCAGCGGCCACCTGCTCACTGTGAACAGTCGATCGAGATTGGACGCTCACAGTAAACGCAAAGCCCGAGCGCCACGGTCGTCCGGCCGGTCTGGGCTCACTTCACAAACGCGCTGTGGCATTGCCGGGCCCATAGCGCCGTAAGATGTGGCGGCATGACCTATCCGGAGATTACGCCGATGACGGTGCAGCAAACCGGCATTGCGGGCCTGTTCGTCATCCAGATGCGACAGATTACTGACGAGCGGGGCACGATCCGCGAGTTCTATAGGGAGTCCGCGTTCATTGCGGCTGGGCTTCCGTCCTTAGGGCCGTGGCAGCAGATCAACGTGACCGAAACGCGGCACGGCGCGATTCGCGGGCTACACGGCGAGGATATGGTGAAGCTGGTGGCGGTGGCCGCCGGTACGGCGTTCGGCGCCTATGTCGACGCTCGAACGGATTCGCCCACGCTGGGCCAGACCGTGACGGTGCCGCTCAATCCCGGGACGCAGGTGCTCGTCCCGGCCGGCGTATGCAATGGATTTCAATCGCTGAGCCCCGAGGGGACCCAATATCTGTACTGCTTCAATGCTGAATGGGTTGTGGGCATGGCCGGCGTCTCGGTGAATGCGCTCGATCCGGAGTTGCATATTGAGTGGCCGATCGCGATCGATGTCGATGATCCGGCTCAGCTGTCGATGAAAGACCGAGCGCTGCCACCGCACGGAAACTGACTCGGCGAGCCTTCATAAGGCGCGTGCAGTTGTGTGTCGACTGAGGCATGCCCAAATCAGGCGAATCGGAGAATGCAGAGCGCGCCGACGACGAGGCAGTAAATCGCGAATGGGGTGAGCGTGCGGGTTTCGAACCACCGGGTCAGCCAGCGCACCGAGACGTAGGCGGCGACGCCGGCGAGGATGGCGCCGAGCAGCACCTGGCCATGAATGTGCGCTCCGGCTGGGCCGGCCAGGCTGGGTAACTTGAGCACGCCGGCGGCCAGAATGACCGGCGTCGCCAGCAGGAACGCGAATCGGGCGGCGTCCTCATGGGACAGTCCGCGGGCCAGGCCGCCGACCATCGACACGCCGGACCGGGAAATGCCGGCCAGCAAGGCGAAAGTCTGGAAGAACCCGATGACGAAACCCTCCCGATAGGACAGTGTCGCCAGCCGCCGCGTGTCGGGGGTCGTGGTCACGGCCCGCGTTGGCACGGCCGCCTGCTGCGGAGCCCGGCGCCGCAGGTATTCACCGGCGAGCAGGATCGCGCCGTTGATGGTGAGAAATATGGCGGCGGCCAGCGGTTTGGCGAATAACGTACGGAACGTGTGCTCGAGCGCGAGGCCGGTGATGCCGACCGGGATCGTGGCGATCACCAGCAACCAGGCCAGCCGCTCGTCGCTGTCCCGGGCCTGAATTCGCCGGGCCCGTACCGAAGGTCCGATCGAACGCAGCAGCGCGCTGATGATCCGTATCCAGTCGCGCCGGAAAAAGATCAACAATGCGATCGCCGTGGCCACGTGCAGGGCGACGATGAACGCCAGGTACGGGCTGGCACCGCTGTCGCCGGTTGAGGATTGCGTCACAAGCGTGGACCAGCTGCCACCGATCAGGCCCGGCACGAGCACGGAATGGCCGAGGCTGGAAATCGGGAAGAGTTCCGTAACTCCTTGCAGCAGGCCGATTGTGGTGGCTTGCAGATAACTGAGCATGCGTGCTCCAGCGGCGTGACGACGGCGATGACAGGACTGACCGGCAGGGGACCAGACGCACCTGCCGGTCAGCCTCGCGCCAATCTACTACATGATCTGTAGTATCAATGCCATTCGCTGGAATCCACAACCCACGCCGGGCCGGCGGGTCTGATCAGGACCTGCTACGGATGCCGTTTCGCATAGGCGGTGGCGTATTCGCGGGCGATGGTGTCGCCGCCCTCGGACCGCCAGGTCTTCACGGCCTCATCCCATGCCGACAGCGGTTTGCGGCCCTGCATGACGTCGTTCTGCGTGTCGGTGATGAGCTTCGAAATCTTGGGGCCGGCCGTCTGCTGGGTGTCCGAAAAGAGTCCAGCGCTCGGGTCGTAGACCACGTTCTTGGTGACCCGGACGTGCCAGTCATGCTGGGCGGTGACCCGGGCCTTCGGGCCCGGGCCGAGAATGGTCGGCGCGTCGGTCACATATTGCAGCGCCATCTGCGTCTCGCTCGTGCCGGTGGCGGTTGGCGTAGGAACGCCGTTTTTCCAGGTGAAATCGCGCCCCTCGATCCCGAATTTGCGGAAGAGGTATTCCTGGGTGCCGATCGGCGCGGCGAGCCAATTCAGAATGCCGAGGATCTTCTTGGTCTTGCTGGCGCCGAGGCCTTTCTTGATCGATGTGGTGGCCTGTACCGAGTTTCCCGCGTACTTGGGCGCATCCCCACCGCCGTCGGCTTTGGGCTCCACTATCGCGCTGAGTTTGTCGTCGCTGCCGAGTTGGCCGGCGAACAGATCCCAGGCTGCGTATCCGTCGTTGATAAACGCAGTCCGTCCCTCCATAAACAGTTCCCGGTATCCGGTATATGAGGTAGCGAACGAGTCCGGGTGGAATACACCGGCTTTCACCATTGTACGGACGTCGCTGAGCGCCTGTTTGGTGCGGTCGTCGAGAAGATAACTGACGAATTTGCCGTCGCGCAGCGCCCAGTTGTTCGGCACGCCGCGCATCTCGCGCACCATGCTGAACATGTTGGCCGCGTTGGCGAACGCCCATTTGTTGTGCTTGGCGTCGGTGACCGCACGCAGCATTCCGAAGAATTCGTCGTACGTCTTCGGCTCCGGGTTGGCGCCCGCGCTGCGTACCAGATCGGCCCGGTAGAACGTACATGCGCCCGACACCGCGCGCGGTTGTGGCACGCCATAGATCCCGGCATCGGCGACCGTGTAGACCCACGACCTGGTCGGCATATTCGCCAGGAACGGATAGTCCTTGATCGCATCCCCGGCGAGGTACTCGCTGAGGTCGGCGAATAGGCTGCCGAGAATTTGCGGCTCGTGCAGCGTGCCGAGTGACATCACCATGACGTCCGGGACGTTGCCGCTGGCGATTACCGTGGCGAACTTCGTGGGATAGCTGTCGGCCGGAGTCAGGCTCAGCGCGAATGTCGCGCCGAGGCTTTTGTTGATCTGCTGCCAGAACTGGTTCTTGGGCATGGCCGGCGGCGGCGAGGTGAAGGTGACGCTCAGCAGCGACACCGAGCCCAGCCCGGCCGCGGGCGGCGTGGCGATGGCCTGCTTCGGATGCCGTGGGTAGGCGAAATAGCCGGGCATGGCGCCATCGGCATTACTCGGCAGGTCCGGATGGACTGCTGTGTAAGGGATGTACGCCGGCAGCTTGGTCTTGGCATTCTGCGCCGCCGAGTTCTGCTTGGCATGTTTTGAGGAGCAGCTGGCGACCAGCGGCGACGCGCCGACGGCGGCAGCCGCGGTCAGGAATCTCCGTCGTGGAAGAGCGGACATTGTGGACCTCCACGTGCGTGGGAGCGGGTAGCCCCAGTCGTCACCTTCGGGCCGTGCGAATGGAATCGGGCCAGCTCAGTTGAAATCCGAGTGTGTTGCCCAACAGACTCTGGAAGTCGCCGAGCAGAGCCGCGTCGTTGCGTACCTTTCGCGGCGTCGCCCCGATTTGCAGGCAGTGCGCCGCGAGCGCGCCGGCCGCCTCGCCGATGTTCCACTCGACCGGATGCAGTCGATAGCATCCGTTCGATATATGCGTTGTGCCGATGTTCTTGTTGGCGGGCAAAAGATTCTCCACCCGCTGGGGGATCAGCGCGCCCAAGGGGATCTGGAACGGATAGCTGGGAATGTCCACATAGGTCCGAGGGCCCTGATCGTCGCCGGTGCTGGGATGCAAATCGATGCGGTAATACCCGACGCCGACGCTGTCGGAAAACGTCTCCGATCCGGCGGACAGGCCGGCCTGATCGCGACTCTCCACGCCGACGTGCTCTTCAAGGACGGTGAATTCCGCCTTGATACGACGGGATTCCCTGATGTACGGGCGCATTGCCAGGTCATCGGTCGTGCCGAGAATGTCACCGCGCGGACGCAAGCCGCGATATCCAGTGCCCCCGTCCAGGCGCGGCGCCTCGGTCTGCATCCAGTAAAGGAACGACAGGCTCAGCTGACGTGCGGCGCGCAGATGGCGCTGCACCTCCGCTTCGTCCACCCCGATCACCGGGCCGAGCCAGTAGTCGTTCTGCGGCCAATTCACCAGCGAAATGTCGCTCTCATACTGGCCCGGTTCGTGGTTCGCGATGGTCAGAATGCGGCGGTAGGTCCAGCGGTCGCCGCCACGAACACCGCGCGGTGACTGCGGATCGTTGAATATGGGCTGGTGCCGTCGGGCCAGGTTCTGTGGCGCCACGTCGTCCCAGGACAGCAACGGACCGGGCCAGAAGTCGGGCCGGTACGCCCGCCAGAATTCGTAATCCTCTGGCCGGTCGATCGTGTAATCCCCGTCCGGCAGATAATCCACCGCGAAGCACCACGTCAGCGCCTGTTGGTCCAGCGGTTGCGGCGGACCGTCGAGCGCATGCATTTCGCCGGTCTGCGCCCGACTTTCGGAGCCGATTACGTGTTCGACATCGCCCAGTGCGAGCAGATCCCCCAGCTCGGTGGCATCCAGCACGTAGCTGGCATGCACCGTAACTTCCTCGCCGGCGTCAGTGTCCATAAACGACACTGCGCCAACGCTGTCGCCGTCGGTCTGCACGGAGCGTGGCGTGTGACGCAGCAACGTACGCAATTGCAGGTCGCCGCGATAGCGAGCCAGCATTTCGTCGATCACCGCCACCGCAACCTGCGGCTCGTGACAGAGCCTGCTCACCGAACCATTTCCTGGGTTCAGCAGGGCCGCCGCGTGGGCATCCGGGGTCAGCCGGTAATTACGCCGGTAATAGTCGCGAATTCGATTCCGCAGCTCGCGGTAGCTCCTGGTACAGCCGGATTCCTCGATCCACGGGTGCTCGTCCGGGGGTACGGCCTGCGAGGTCAGCTGACCACCCAGCCAAGGAGATTCCTCGGTGAGTACAACGCGAGCGCCCAGCCGCAACGCGGCCAGGGCCGCTGCGACCCCTCCGAGACCACCACCGACAACGAGAACGTCCGTGTCGTACGAGCGCATAAGAGCGACCCCTCAGAGCGACTGTGCGCGTTCCAAATCGGGACTCGAGCAAGGTGATTAAGCGCATTACCTGATGCGGTACAAATTAGGTGCGGCTAGGCTGCCTGTCAAGAGTCGAGCAAGGAGATCAAATGGTGGGGAGCGGCCGCACGGGGGCGTCGCGGAGGCCGACGCAGGCCGATGTCGCCAGTCTCGCCGGAGTATCGCCGGCCATCGTCTCAGCGGTGGTCAATGCGACGGCCGCCGGCAATATCCGGGTCAGTGACGCAACCCGCGGGCGGGTGCAGGAGGCGGTCCGACAACTCGGCTACGTACCTAACATCGCGGCCCGCAACCTGGCCGGCGGGCGCAATCACATTATCGGCATCTTCAGCTACGAGTCGGTTTTCCCGATCAAGAGCATGAATTTCTACCATGAGTTCCTGGTCGGGATCGAAGAGGAGGCGGAGGAGGCCGGATACAACCTCCTGATGTTTTCCGCCGCGAAGAGGGCCAACGGCCGTCGATCGGCCTATTCCGATGGCGTGAATTCGCTGCGACTCGCCGATGGCGCCGTACTGGTGGGTACGCAGGAGCAGCCTGAGGAGATCGGCCGGCTGGCGAATGAGCGATATCCGTTCGTCATCGTCGGTCGTCGCGACATTCCCGGCGTTGAAGTGTCGTTCGTCGCTGCCGATTATGTCGCCGGCGCACGGGATGCGGTCGCGGCTTTGGTCGAGCGCGGCCATCGCAATATCGCATTGATCCGGGGGGCGGGCGATCATGAGTCCGCGTTGGACCGACAGACAGGGTTTCTTCAGAGCAGACGTCGCTTCGGCCTCACCGCGGCCCAGATGCCGGTGCTGCGCGCGGTGGATGGTGAGCTACCGCCTGATTTCCTCGACAATGTGTTGCGGGCCGGGACGACCGCGGTGATCACGCATTCGACGCGCACCGCTCAGGCGGTGCGCGCCGCCGCCCGCAAGCAGAACGTCAAGATTCCGCAACAGCTGTCGCTGCTGGATCTTGGTGGCTCGCTGGTTCCCGGCGAGACGCCGACCATCTCGACCTTGGTTTTACCGCGTCGCGAGATGGGGCGACGTGCGGTGTCGATTCTGCTGTCGCTTCTCGGCGATCCGGATGCGGGGCCGATTCACCAGACGTTGCCGTGCCGGCTGCACCTGACCAAGACGGTGGGTCCGGCCAACTAACACCTCGATGGGAACCGTCGCGGTCGCGGGGAGCGTCTACCCGCGAACGCGGGAGGTGACTGATGTTGTTCGTCGGTATCGCGGTCGGGCTGTACATGATCTGGGGCGGCGGCTCGGAACTGTACGGCTGGTGGCGGGCCCGTCGGCGGATTGTCCGGACCGGCGGCGTCATCGTCGGCCGTACCGAGGTACTCGGGCAGGGACCAGGGAGTCGCAGCCGGTCGGCGGAATTCCAATTCACCACCGCCGATGGCCGCATCGTTCAGTCGATCAGCGAGAAATACTCGTTCCCCGGACCGAAACCCGGCAAGCGCGTCACGATTGTTTATGACCCGGTCAATCCGAAGGGGACAGCGGAAATCGTCGGCATACGGAATTTCAAGCTCGCTATATGCCCGTTGTTGATGGCTGGTGGCGCAGTTCTGGCCGGTTACGCGGCATCGCAGCTGTGACCGGCCGAACGCCTGATATTCAGAACGCGTTTCGCATCGACACCAGCTCGATGCCCCGTTCCTCGATCGCCTTACGGATCTCCGGGTCGGTCACCAGTTCCTGGTCCGAAATCCGGTATTCCTCAGCCCAGCGGTAGGTCTCGTTGCCCGGCGCGTGCAGCGCGGCCAGCTCGGGTCCGCCGACCGCGCAGTGCGTGACCAGCAGGTGCACGCCCGGCGTCAGTCCGGCGATATGGGCCAGCAGCCACGGCTTCTTGTCCGCCGCGTCCCGGTCGCTCAGCGTCTCGATCGACCCGAACCGCTTCGACTCCTCGGGCCCGTAGATGAACGGCTGGCCGACCGCTTTCGAGACCTCGGCGTACGCCTCGGGCGCGGACTGTCCCATGTGGACGTCCAGATAGTCGAACGTGACCCCTTCGGCGGCGAACTTGGCCGCCTGCGCCGACAGTTCCCGTACGGCGTCGGCGTGGGTGACCGATGCCCGGGCCTCAGCCACGGTACGGAAGAACGTCCCGTCCGCACCGACCAGCGACGGCCCATCGGTCAGCGGCCGCCACCGCATGAAGTCCCATTCGCAGGTCAAGGTCTGATGCACACCGAGCGGAATTCCGGACTCGCGCGCCAGCGCGGCAGCCTCGGTGAACCACGGGCACGCGGCCATCGTCGAGGTCTGCGTCAGGATTCCCTCGCGAAACGCCTGCATGGTGCCGACGTTGACGGCATGGCACATTCCAAAATCGTCACCTTGAACGATCAGGCGAATCTCACCAGCCACGCGTACTCCTGCCATCTGCGAATGAACCGGATGCCAACCTACCGCTGACGCCCAGGAGATCGCGAGACGTGTCGTTTTCGACGGTCCGTTGATCGTCATGTACGTAACGAGCATGTACGTAACGAGCCAGAGGAGGCGGTGCAGTCGTGCCGGATGAGGACAGGAAATGGGCCGCGCATCAGGCCCTGGTGCAGGGCGTGCTGACCGGAGCCGGCCAGGCCGATCCGGCGCTGCGGGCCCGGGCGTTCGGCAACGAGGGTCTCGCCGCGCCGCTGGATGCGCTGGTCAGCAAGGTCGCTACGGCGCCGACGCAGGTCACCGATGCGGACTTCGCTGCGGTTACGGCCGCCGGCTACAGCGAGGATCAGCTTTTCGAGTTGGTGATCTGCGCCGCGGTGGGACAGTCGGCCCGGTTGTACGAAGCGGGTCGGGCGGCGCTGGCCCAAGCTGTCGCCGAGGAGAGGCCGGACGATGCGACTTGAGATCCTGAACAGCGGTTACCGGCCCGGCACCAAGCTGCTGTTCGCAATCATCCGGCTGTTCTCCGGCCATCCGGTGCCCGACGCGGCCAGAATCGTCTTCTACCGGCCCGATTTCTACGGCACCCGGTCGAAGGTGTTCACCCACGAGGCGATGCGCGGGCCGTCGGCCTGGTCGGTGGGCGACCGGGAACTCATGGCAGCATACGTATCCAAGGTGAACGACACCGCCTTCTGCATTGCCGCCCACACCGCGACCGCGAGCCGCGCGTACGAGGACGGGACCAAGGTCGCGGCCGTGCTCGACGACGTGGACTCGGCTCCGATCGAGGAGCCGCTGCGGGCCACGCTGCGGATGCTCGGCCGGCTGAGCGCGGAGGGAACGGTGAGCGTGCACGACATGAAGGACGTGCTGGCCACCGGCGTCTCAGCCCAGCAGATCGAGGATGCGCTGGCGGTCTGTGCCGCGTTCAACACGACCGACCGGCTGGCCGACGCGTTGGGTTTCGAGGTACTCGACGCGGCGGGTTTCGAGGCGGGCGCGAAATATCTGCTCAAGCGCGGTTACCGGTAGCGGTGGGCCGGGCCAATCGGCTGAATGTCGGCAATCTGGCCGCCGACGGCCCGGTACTGCGCCAGACCGCCTCGGTGCACAAGAAAAACAGGCCCAACACTGAACCGAGCATGAGAATCAACGCGCAGATATCGGTGGTGATAAATCCCTGCATGAGCAGCGAACGGTGGTCAACCAACAGCGGGCCGATCAGCACCGCGACCACGCCGCCGACCCGCAAACAGCTCAACAGCGCCACAATTCGCCACCATCGTGAGCGCCCGGCCGCCGCGACCGCGCAACAAATCAACAGCGTCGCCAGCCACGGGTGCAAGCCTTCACGCAGCATGCCGGTGATCGCCGCGCCCCAATAAATCGTAAAGATCAAGAATGGCAGCACCACGACGAGCGCGAATATCGTGGGAACGCGTCGTAACACCCAAAGCACGGAAATAATCAGCAAAGGAATTCCGGCGAGTCCGAAGCCGAACGGCAGCGTTGCCCAATATTGCAGCAGCCAGTGCAGGCCGCGCGACGTACCTCCGGAAATCGAGTTGGAGTCGCCGATGTTCGCGTAATGCGTCGGCAGCCAACCCGGGACCAGCGTGTTGGCCAGCGACTCGGCCCGGCCGTGTAGCCAGGCGCCCACCGTATGCACCCGGATCAGATCGACCTCGGGGAAGTACGTGAGGAATGTCGAGCGGTGTCCGGGTACCCGCGTCGCG
Source organism: Mycobacteriales bacterium (assembly GCA_040414495.1). Taxonomy (GTDB): domain Bacteria; phylum Actinomycetota; class Actinomycetes; order Mycobacteriales; family QHCD01; genus DATAVB01. Next base: position 18,498 of record JBEDUI010000213.1, on the reverse strand, counting down.
AGCGTCCAGATGCCGGCGCCGGCCACGACAATGCCGACCAGCCCGGCCGCCTGGGCGGCGAGCACGGGGTAGCTACGTCGCCGGCGCCACGCCGCGTACAGCCACAACAGGCCAATGGTCGGCGCCCACAGCAGCGCCAACGGATGGGTCAGATAGCCGGCCAGCAGGCAGAGTCCGGCCCGCATGGGTCGTCGGCGCAGGGCCGCATACCCAGCCAGCAGCACCCACATCGCGGTCAGGAATTTCGGCCAGACGTAGAAGCTTTCGTGCACGACGAACGGCGTCAGCCCGGCGAATGCGGCGCCGAGCTGCATGCCGCGCCGACCGCGGAACGCGCCGGCGATGCCGGCCAGTACGGGCACCACGAGCAGGTTGGCCGCGCCCATCCCGATGCGGTACGCGAAGTAGCCCTGCGGGTCGATTGGCTGCCACGGCAGCTGGGGCAGGTGATGCAACTGCACGGCGCCGGAGGCTGCGACGATCGGCGCGGAGTACACCGCTGCGCCCGGACCGCGGTCGCCCAGCGTCCAGCCGGCGCCGAAGCCGAATCCGTCCGTACGCGGCACGTTTGTCGGGCTCACCCCGTCCAGTGCGGTCAGCGCGCCCGCGTAGGGCAACCGCGGATCGGAGCGCGGCCCGATTTCCAGTGTCCGCGTCACGGTCCCGCCGAAGGTCTCCCCGGACGGTCCGGGCGCCCACAGTCCGCGCCCGGCCACGATGAATACGAGGAGCGCGTAAATGGCGAGCACGCGCGCTGTCGGCGGCGAAATCGTCGGCACCGGACGTATCAGCGCGCCGACCCCGATCCCGACGGCCACCACGCCGACCAGCGCCGCGGCGGCGGTATTCGGCCAGCCGACATTGCTATGACTGTCCACATTGGATACACCGGCCGCGATCCAGATGACCGTACCGATCGCGGACAGAATCAGCAGCCCGGGCAGGGCGAGTGTCAACAGGGAGACACGACGGAGCAGCACCAATCCCGGTCCGAGCAGCAAGGTAAGGATCGCGATCGCGGTGAGGACCGTACGGCCGGCGTCGCCGAGCCGGGCCAAGGTCTGCTCGCGCGGTTGGTACGGGGCGGTGAACAGGAACCAGGCCGGGCCGGGACGCGACACCGTGCCCACCAGACGGAACCGGTCGAATCCGGTGACGTGCAGCCGTATCTGCTGCTGGGCCGACGCGATCGCCGGCTGGGGTACGGGCCACGATCGGCCGCCCGCCTCGACGACTAGGGACCGCTGCAACTGCGCACTGCTGGTCGCGGCGGCCACCACGACGTCGCGGCCGCCGCGGTACCAGGGGGAGTGGACCTGCGAGCGCGCCACGCCGGTGTGGGTGGTGAACACGGTCCAGTCCTGCGGAATCAGCAGCCGACCGGTCCGGTCCGGCACCTCCCGTGCCGTCGTCGTGCCGGCTGACCCAGTCAGCGGGGCGAGCGGTGTCCCGCCGAACAGGTGCAGTCGCGGCGGGTCGGCCGCGCCGAGCACCACCCAGCCCAGCGTTGCGATCGCGGCAATGAGCACCGCGATCCGGCGGCCCGACCAAAAAGTGTCCACAGTGGACTTTCCTAATACTTGGCGTTCGGGACGGACAGGTCCATTTCCCGTATCTGTTTGGCAAAAATCCGCTCAAGTCGCGGATCCGGTGGTGTCTGTGGCAGTCCGATGTTCACGTATCGACCATAAGGCGCGCGAAGTCGAAGCGACGGTTGATTCACCTGTTCTGTTTACGTGTTTACGCGGCCCCGATAAAGAAGTAGCGCAATTTCCGGTATTCCGGCATAAGGTGTTGCAATGCCGAACTATGTGCCGATCGATCTGGGCTCGGCCTGCAACGCCGGGGTCGACATTGTGGGCGACGGTGCGGCGCAGGTGCCGCTCGGGCGCGTGTCATTACGTGGTCTGCCGTTTTCGATCAATGAACGGCGCGACCGTTGTTTTGTCGTTCCACGCGAGCCGGTTTCGGTTGATATCGGTCAGGCGGCACGTCGGGTGATCGTCGCGCACCGCTTGCTCGAACCGGGGGCGCCGGCCGGGCACGCGGTCGGGCAGACCGTCGCACGGTACGCGTTCCACCTCTCCGGCGGCTCTGTCGTGCGGGTCCCGATCCGGGAGCGGTTCGAGATCCAGATCGTGCCACCGGAATGGGGCCGCGAACCGTTTCTGGCGGTGACGGATACGCATGACGGGAATCTGCCGCGGTTCGAAGGCCGCTGGAGCGAAGCTGGTATGCGGTTGACCGAGCACGGCCGCGGCCGCGCGCGGGCGTTTTACCTGTGGTGCTGGGAAAATCCGTACCCGGACCAGGTCGTCGAGCGGCTCACGATCGAGCCGGCCGGGCCGCCATTCCTGGTGGCCGGCGTGACGTTGAGCAACGCCGCCGAGCACCCGTTCGTCCGGACCGCGGGCCGGCCGGTGCGGCTGGTTTCCACGGGTGGCGACGGGCCCCTTGATCTCGAGGTGGACCGCGGCGTCGCGACGTATCCGCAGCCGCTGCCCGGCGCCGATGACCGGCCCGGTTGGGGCGTGGCCGGGGCCCAGGGTGCGTACGCCTCGATCGCCGCACTGCCCTCCGCCACCGTCGTGGTGCGGCAGGGCGAGGAGACGCTCGGCCAGGTGCGCTGGGGCGACGTCGAACGTGACGGCACGGCATCAGGTGAGCGGGTGCGGGTCGAACTGGCCGATCCGGGTCGTAACTGGGTGCACGTACGGGTGGTCGACGACGCCACCGGCAAGACGGTGCCGTGCCGGGTGCATTTCCGGTCGCCCGACGGGGTGCCGTACCAGCCGCACGGTCACCACAATCACGTCGCGCAGAACCTGGGCAGCTGGCATTACGACGTCGGCGGCGATACCCGGCTGGGTCAGCAGACGTACGCGTACATCGACGGCACCTGCCAGGGTTGGCTGCCCCGCGGCGAGGTGGTCGTCGATGTGGCGCGTGGTTTCGAATACGCGCCGCTGCAAGAGACGGTACGGCTCGAACCCGGTCAGCGGGAATTGACGCTGCGGATCAAGCGGATGGCCGATATGGCCGGCGAAGGCTGGTGGTCCGGCGATTCGCACGTACATTTCCTGTCCACTGCGGGCGCTCAGCTGGAGCAGCAGGGTGAGGACCTCAATGTAGTCAATTTGCTGCAGGCGCAGTGGGGCAGTCTTTTCACCAATACCGAGGATTTCACCGGCCGACTGAATGTCATCGACGGCGGCGGATACGTCACGTATGTAGGTCAGGAAAACCGGCAGCATTCGCTCGGCCACATGGTTTTGTGGGGTTTGCACGAGCCGGTGATGCCGTGGAGCAGCGACGGTCCGGACGAAGCCGAGCTCGGCGGCGCGCTGGATGCGACGCTCTCGGATTGGGCCGATCGCACACACGCGCAGGGCGGCACGGTCGTTGCGGCGCATTTCCCGCATCCCAATGGCGAACCGGCGGTATTGGTGGCGACCGGACGGGCCGATGCGGTGGAAATGCTGGCGCAGTCCGAGGATGCGTTGCTGGAGTACTACCGATATTTGAATTGTGGTTATCGGCTGCCGTTGGTCGGTGGTACGGACAAGATGTCCAGCGCGGTTCCGGTCGGTCTGTACCGTACTTACGCTCAGCTCGGCGATGAGGAATTGACGTACGAAGGTTGGTGCCGGGCTGTCCGATCAGGACGGACGTTCCTGTCCGGTGGTCCGCTGCTCACGCTTTCGGTGGATGGCCGGGGGCCGGGGGATACCGTACGGCTTTCCGGGCCCGGAACGGTGACCGTGCGGGCTACGGCACGTTCCATTTTCCCGCTGAAATCCGTGGAACTGGTACGTAATGGCGAGGTCATCGCGGCCGAGCCGGGAAATGGCGGCGGAACGCTGACCGTATCGGCGGAATTGTCTTTGCAGGGGAATGCGTGGATCGCGGCCCGGGCTTTCGGCGCGGATTATCACCTGGACGAATGGGGCCGGCAGGTTTTCGCGCATACGTCTCCGGTGTACGTGGCGCTGGGGCGCGACGAATGGTCGATGGCCGACCCGGACGGGCTGAGTTATATCCGTACCCTGGTCGAGGGCGCTCGCGAATATGTGCGGCATACCGCCGTACGCCGGCACGATCACCTCACCACGCATCATCACGGCGAGGCCGATCATCTGGCCTGGTTGGAACGCCCGTTCGCCGAAGCCCTGCGTGCGCTGGACGAACGGCGCTAGGAAATGGCAAGTGCGACACCGTCCAATCACGCCGCTCGTCAATACCTGGCTACCACCGACAATCTCACCGCCCGCATTGCGCTGCATGCATACGGCACGAATCCCGTCGGCTGGTTCGATTGGCTCGCCGCGCGGTTACCTCTGGCTGGCGATGTCCTTGAGGTTGGTGCCGGCACCGGTGCACTGTGGAGGCACATCGACCACGCTCGTATCCGATTGACACTGACCGACTTTTCGCCGGCCATGTGTCAACGGCTGCGCGATATCTCCGGCGCGACAGTCCTGCAATGCGATGCGACCCGCTTACCGTTTGCTGACGCCAGCTTCGACACGGTCGTGGCCAACCACATGCTTTATCACCTGGACGATCCAACCGCCGCGCTGAGGGAATTCAACCGGGTGTTACGCCCGGAGGGACGTGTCGCCGTCGCGACGAACGGCACTGACCACCTGGCCGAACTCAGCGCCATTGCAGTGTCGATTGGACGGCCTCGACTTGTGCACGGCACGCAGAACGATTTCAGTGCGCAAACCGCGCCGGCTTACCTGGCACGCTATTTCGGTGACGTCGTTGTGGAACGTTATCCGTGCGACCTCGAGATCCCGATCGCGGGCCCGGTTATTGCGTATCTTGCCAGTGTGGCCGACGATCCGCTCAATCCCCGACAAGTCCGCGACGCCCGCCGCATTATCCAGGTGCGCATTGACAATGACGGCAGCTTCCATGTCCGTAAGCACACGGTCCTGATCACGGCCCGCCGCTGCGGTTAGTGGCCGGCGGCGTCGGCGAGTATTTCCTCGAGTCTGGCCCGGCATTCGGCGACAAAGGCGGGATACGTATTCCAGTAGTAAGACATTCCGTTGATGCCGACCGCGATCGCCCAGGCGCGAGCGCGCGTCCAGGTGTGATCGTCGATATCCAGCGTATTCCAATAAACCTGGCGCGCCGGGGCGGGCAGGTCCCAGACGGTGGAGTGCTCGGCGTCGGGGAGGCCGACCGAAAGGGCCCCGAAGTCGATGACCGCGTGCAGTTTGCCCTCCTTGGCCAGGAGGTTGGTGGGCTTGAGATCGCCGTGCAGCCAGACGTGCGGTTTGGCGGAATCCGGCAGTGTGAGCGCGGCTCGCCACATCTGCTCCAGCGCGTCGATGTCGAGTTCGGCTCCGACAACGGTCCGGCAGATGCCAAAATTCTCGGTGGTCCACTCGTCGTGTGCCCGCAGACTTCCGCCACGGTACCAACTGAGCTCGCCCGTACGGGTCGCGCCCATCAGGTCAATGCCGTGTAGCTCCCGCACAATCGCCGCAAGGTCGCTGCCGAAAGCGGGCCAATCGCGGACGGTGTCCGGCCCGGCTACCTCGCCGTCGATCCAGCGGTAGATCGACCAGGCCAACGGGAAGAAGTTAGTCGGCGTCCCAACATGAATGGGTTCCGGGATAGCGCACGTCAGGAGCGGCGCCAGGCGGGGCAGCCATTCCTGCTCCTTGCGCACTGCCCTGGCCTTATCCGCAGTGCGGGGAAGTCGTACGAGCAGGTCGTCGCCGAGCCGGTACATGGTGTTGTCGGTGCCCTCGCCCGCCGGCGCCAACGGCAGCTGCGCCCATTGCGGGCACTGGGCCGCCAACAGCGACCGCACCAGCGCCTCATCGACCTCGATCTCGTTCTCATGCAACGTCACGCCCGCAGTCTCCCCGCGGGCGGCACCCGAGGCCAGCGAGTTTATTTCAGCTGTCAGCTCGGCCGAGATTTGCATCGGACTCCGCGATGAATCCGTCCAGTGACTGTGCTGTCATGTATTGGACTTTCGAGCTGCCAGCATGCTGCCCGAGCCCACCGACAGAAATACGGTCGATGGATTGTCGTCTAAATGCATCTGAATGCCAACGCTAATCCGGCGAGTTGTGGCGCTTGGGCGAAGAAGCTGCCAGCGATGTGACGGCTGGTCCCGCACCCGGCGCTTTCTCGACGCCGCTATTTTTGGCTCCCACGGATTTCCGGCTGCGACTCTCACTGCACTTCGGCATTAGCTCCCTTTTCGGCCGGATCGCTTATGTGGTGCGGATGGTGACACGTTGGTGACCGAAAGTAATTCTTTTTCCTGGTCGTTCTGGGGCCGGTTTTGTCGGTGGGTGGTTGTAGCGTTGTGTTTATGAGCAGCGTGACGCCTTTTGACCCGGATCCGTTGGAGGATCTTCTCGGGTTGATGGAGGCTGTCGCGGATCGGTTCGATAAGGCGGACTTGTGGCGTTCGCGTGGGCCGAAGTTGGCCGATGCGACGGAACGGTACGAGCGGGTGGTGCGGCGGTTCGAATTCGGTCGACTCCGTTTCGCCGCTGAGTGTGCTGTGCAGGATGTGGCCGGTCAGGAAGCGGGTTTGTCCACCGAAGCGTTCTTGCAGGCGCGGTTGCGGCTTTCGCCCGGTGAGGCGAAGGCCCGAGTGCGTTCGGCGCAGGAATTGGTCGGCTCAGTGAGTATCTCGGGTGAGATGGTCGAGCCGGAATTGCCGGCCACCGCCGTTGCCGCCGCTGAAGGTGCCCTCTCGACGGAGCATGTAGGCGTGATCGGCCAGGCGATCAAGCGACTCCCGTCCGCGGTCGGTGCGCGGGAGCGATCCGAGGCGGAACAATTTCTGGCCGAACAATCCCGCGACATGGACCCAGGTCGCGTTCGCGTGCTGGCTCGACGATTGCATGCCGTGTTGGATCCGGACGGCACCCTCGATGAGGACAAGCCAGAGCGCCGCGAACTGGTATTCCGCCGCGATGTGGGCGGCATGGATTATGTACGCGGCCGGCTCGATTCCGAAGCTTCAGCCACCGTGCAGGCTGCCCTCGACGCGTTTGCCCAACCGCAGCCCGCTCAGGATGGTCAACCCGACACCCGATCCGGGAGTCGACGGATGGCTGACGCGCTCGTCGAATTGTGCGGTCACGCATTGGCGAGCGGCGAGTTGCCGGCGGTCGGTGGGGAGAAACCGCACGTCACCGTCACCATCGCGCTGGATGAGCTACGCGGCAGGCAATCCGACGAGACGCTACCGCGTCCCGCCACCGGGACACTCGGCACCGGTGCGGCGATCACCGCCGAAGCGGCTCGCCGGATTGCCTGCGACGCAGCCGTTATTCCGATCGTTCTTGGCAGTGCGAGTGAGCCGTTGGATATCGGCCGCGCGACCCGAACTATCCCCACGGGAATTCGCCGTGCCGTCGTCGCGCGCGATATCGGCTGCGTACACCCCGGCTGCACGGCACCGGCCGCCTGGTGCCAAACACATCACGTCAAACACTGGGTCAACGGCGGAGACACGTCACTGCAGAATTTGGTGCTGCTGTGCCACAAGCATCACTGGATCGTCCACCATGACCGCTGGCGGATCGAATTTCTCAACGGAATTCCGCACCTTATTCCGCCGCCGATCGTCGACCCGCACCAACAACCAAGGCGTAACACCATGCACGACCAACCCGGGCTCCCGAGCGGGTGAGCGGGCGGCGACGGGAGAGGGCCGGCTCGGTAATTGGCCGTCCGAGCGGCACAGCGCTGGGCTGGGTGTTCGGCCCGGTCGGGGGCGTGTCGTGCTGGGCTGCGTGCTCAGCCCGGTTGGGGGCGTGTCGTGTTGGGCTGCGTGCTCGGCCCGGTTGGGGGCGTGTCGTGCTGGGCTGCGTGCTCAGCCCGGTCGGGGACGCGTCGTGTTCGGCTTGGTCGGTCTCTTGGTTGCGTGGCGAGCTGTGCCGCTTGCGTGAGGAAGCTGTCAGCTATCTCGGCCGCGCCCCAGCCGCCGCTCGTCAGAAGATCGACAGCGGACGTGCGTGCCGATCCGACGGACCGCCGGATCGACGAGCACTAAAGGCCCGCGAATTCTGTCGTAGGCCACCCCTACTGTCGTGGTGCCGTATTCGCCCGTGGTGAGTGAGAAGTCAAATGGCCGATTGCGAATTGCCGATGAATGTTCTGCTATCGCACGCGTTGCTGGGTCTGACCCGTTGTTGCGAACGGGCGGGTGCTCAGGAGGTCGTGCTGTGGTCGAATCTGCTGCGGGTGGTCGGTGACGACGGCGTCGACCGGAAGGCGCTCCCGACCATGGTGAGATTGTCGAGACGGGCGGTGCGGTCGATGGTCGATGCGCTGGCGCGTCATGGCTGGGCCGCGGTTGACGGCGGTGTCGTACGGCTGACCGATGTGGCCACCGACAAACGCCGCGAGTGGGCGGACGCCATTTCGCAAGCGGAAGCGAGCTGGCCGGGCACGTCGGAAATCCGCGGGCCGTTGGAATCGTTCGTTTCGCAACTGCCACTCGAATATTCGCATTACCCGTGCGGATACGGAGCCGCCGACGACAGAATCACCGGGGGCCCGGGCGCCGATTGGAAACCGGTCGCCCGTGATCTGGCTGCGGACACGGTGTCGTCCGTATCGCTGCTGGCATTGCTGTCCCAGGCATTAGTGGGATTCGCGGTCGAGTACGAGTCGCGGGTCCCGTTCGGAATCGCCGCCGGCGTCTATTTCGATGCGGCATTCGGGGACGATCCCTTACCGCTGGCGAAAACGCCGCCGGCGCTGATGATTGCCGGGAACGGGAAATCGGGGCTGGAGCGGCACGGCGCGGTCGAGGTCGACCGTTCGAAGCTGGTAACGCTCACCGCACGCGGCCGGCAGGTGCGCGACGCCTACCGGCCGGCCGTACGGGATGTCGAGACCGCACTCCCAAACTCAGCGCCATTACGGGCCGCGCTCGAGACGCTGGACGTCCAGGCCGCCGATCATCCCGACGTACGGTATGTCGGCGGCTATGCCGGGTTCGCTGAAGTTTCGGCCCGCCGATGAATTCAGCAGTGAATCAGAAGTTCGCCGTGCAAGACGCTGATCCAGCCGTCGGTACGCGCGGCCCATTCGCGCCAGGCAGCGGCCATTTCGTCAATGTCGTCACGGGACGCCAAGTTGCTCGTCAAAAGCTGTTCGGTGATGGCCGATCCGGCGATTCGGTCGGCCCACATTCCGCCCCATTGCTGCCGGGATTCGGGATCGGCATAGCACCAGGTCGACGCGGACGCGGCGATGTTCTTCGCGCCGGCGGCTTGGGCCCAGCCGAGCAGACGCCGGCCCGCGTCCGGCTCGCCACCGTTGGCCCGGGCCGCCGTTCGGTACAGCGCACGCCACCGGTCCAGCCCCGATAGCTCTGGATACCAGGTGAAGCCGCCATAATCGGCGTCCCGGACCGCGACCACGCCGCCCGGCTTGCAGACCCGCATCATTTCGCGCACCGCCGCTATCGGATCGCCGACGTGTTGCAGCACCTGGTGCGCGTGCACAATGTCGAACGAGTCCGACGGCAGCTGCAGGTCGTGGACATCGCCGACGGCGCAGTCGACCGTTTGACAACCACGGCGTTCGACCTCGGCCCGGGTGATCGCCACCGCGGCCTCCGTCACCTCGATCGCAGTGACCCGCCCGGGCGCAACTCGTTTGGCGAGATCGACCGTGATCGTCCCCGGCCCGCTGCCGATGTCGAGCAAGGCTTGGCCGGATCGCAGCTGCGGCAGCAGATAGCCGGCGGAGTTCTCGGCGGTACGAGTGCGGTGCGAGCGCAGCACGCTTTCGGCGTGCCCGTGCGTGTAGACGGCATCAGAAGACATGGTCGTACGCTATCAAAGATTCTCGAATAACGAGAATCATATCTCAATATATGAGACGCACGGGACGACGCGTTGTGGGACGTCGCTTTCGGTGCAGGAGAAATCAAAACAGACCATTTGACCAGGGCTGCTCGCGAAGCTACATTGCTGTCCCCGGTGCTCCTGGAATGAGTCGGCCGGCGTGGTTCAAAATCTCGGGTTTTCTTTCGTTGTCATTGTTTGGGCTGCGAACCTGAGCTACGGTACGCACGCCGGGTCAGGTCCCTATGCTTGATCCGCGGGGAGGGGTGGGCTTCCTTTAGGAGGCTTGCCGTGCGGGTTCGGTATTCAGATCGCGTCATCGTTGGACCTGACGAAGGCCCACCGCCGAATTCCCGGATGACGCTCGGTGGAATCCAACGCCATTTAGCCGTAGAAATACCGCACGCTTCTGTCTGGCTTCGTTATCTCGGGCGTCGATGAATACGCGTAGCCGAAATCTATTGAGTGCTGAAGCTCCCACTGCAAAGGCTGGTGCCGTGACCGAGGAAAAGCGCGAATTTGCCCGGGTTGCTCGTCTGGACGCCGACCAGTTGGTCGAGCGGCTCGCCGCCGAAAGCGTCGTACGACTAGAGATAGAGGGCCGCCCGAGCGGCGGTCAGGTCGGGGCCGCATATGTGCGCTGGCCCGATGGTCACCGATCGGTGCTGACGCACGTGCCGGCCGTAGCCCTCACTCGCGCCCGCGAAACCGCGCGGAACGTCGAATACGCCCGCAGGGCAGGCGTTCCCGCGCCTCGGTACGAGCTGGTCGCCGACCTCGGTGACCAGGTGGCGATCGTCCAGGAGTTGCTGCCCGGCCGCCCACCCGAGTCGGCCAACCCGAGCCTGATCGACGAAATGCTCGCCATGAACCGCCGGCTGCACGGCCTGCTGGCCGGCACCGATTTCGCCGCCGTACCGCTCTACCTGACCGAGAGCGGCCCGGGCTTCTGTCTGCACGAGCCGCTGCAGGCGTACAGCGCCCGCTCGCGCCGACTGTTGGACTGGATACGAGAGGTCGGTAACAGCGTGCCGCCGGCCATGACCGGCGACGATTTGGTACACGTCGACTACCACCCCGGCAATGTGCTGGTCGGTGACGACGGTGCGCTCAGTGGCGTGGTCGACTGGGACGGCGCCGCCCGCGGGGACGCGCGGTTCGCGATTGTGGTGATGCGGTTCGCCGGCCCGCCGGACCGATTCAAACCGGATATCGATCGCCGGATCGACCAAGCTCTTGACGAGGAGTTAACTCCCGAAGAACTGCGGCCGTATTGGGCTGTGCTCTCGCTACGGCTGGTGGATTGGTCAATTCGCCATTTCCCGGACGCAATCACCGAACAATGGCTCGATTTCGTCGAAACCCGGATCGACTGACCGTGCACAACAAAACAGGATTGCAATTTTTCCCGTACATGGGGGAGTCGCGGATCGCCGAGCTCTTCCAATAGCGGCAGGGCTTCGAGCCAGTATTTGCGCGCTTCGGACGATCGACCCAGGTCATTGTAGATATCGCCGAGCGTGGTCAGCGCGTCAGCTTCGCCGATGCGTGCCCCTGCGGCGCGGTTGATCTCCAACGCCCGTTGGTTGGTTTCCAGCGCATTGTCGAGGCGGCCCAGCCTCCAGTAGATTTCGCCGAGCACCGCGAGTGAGGCGCCGTAGACGTATTTGTTATCGCAGTCGCGCAAGATCGCGACTGGCCTCTTCGCTGTACGGCAGCGCGCGATCGAATTTCCCCCATTCGTTGTAAAGCCAGCCCAGGTTGGCCACCGCATTGGCAATATTGATCGGAACGCCGAACTCGCGGGATTTCGCCACCGCGCGGTGCAGCCACGGTTCGGCCGCGGCGGGACCGTCGGAACGCATGTACGCCAGTCCCAGGTTGGTGCAGGCGCCGGCGTCACCGGTGAGGTCGCCGGTCCGTTCAAAAATCGGTAGTGCGGTCCGCAGGCATTCGATGCTGCGGTCGCTTTGGTCGAACCGGTGGTAGGCGTTGGCCAGTTTGGTGAGCAGCAGGGCCTCGGCCTCCTCGTTGCCGACCTCGCGGGCACTGGCGACGCCGATCTCGTGGGTAGCGATCCAGTCGTCCCAATACCGGCGCAGCTGAAAGAGATCCCACAGCGCAAGCGCGAGCCGCCACGCGATCTCATGCTGTCGCAGGTCGGCCGCGAGTTTGACGCTGGCCACGAGATTGTTGCGTTCGGCTTCCATCCAGGCCAAGGCGGGCTCGTAGCTGTCGAATTCGCGGGCCGCCGGATGATCGGATTGGTCGACCTCGATGGGTCGCCGGGCCGAATTCAGAATTCCGGCCGCGCCGGCAGCAGTTGCCAGAAACCACCGCAGCAGGTCTTGTACGGCTGGTCACGACCGCTATCACCATCGGCCAATTCGTTCGCGTATTCGCGCAGCAGGTCGTGTAGCCGATACCGCCGATGTGGCCCGGCCTGCACCAGATGCTCGTCCACGAGGCTGTCCAGTGTCGCGCCGCCAGCGCGGCTCCCTCGGGTCAAGCTCGGTCGGTTGATGCTGCGCGGGGTCACCCGTCGCTGGGCGCGCCGCCATCCCTGAATGTCCAAACAGCGTCGGGGCTAACGCAGCGAATTTCGATCAGGCGGGAACGAATTGCATTTCGGGAGCGCGCGAACTCGTTTGCCAGCTCGCGCACCAGTTCGGTCGCGCTGTTGTCCGGGGCGGCAGCCTCTAGCTATCGTTGGCACAGATTTTGGTCCAACTCGTGTCTCCACGGCTGATGACCGCTTGCCGGTTTTACGCCGCCACCGGTCGTGTCACCGAGCCCGGACTCAGGATTTGGTTAAGCAGCCGACCAAGGCTGGCCAGTTCAGCGGCTGGAGAGCGGAAACCGCCGTCGACTAAAACCTCGCCGGTGGCAGCGACCCCGGCGAGTCTGCCGATTAGGGCGATTCCCTAGCCCACGACAAGTTTCTCGGCACCGAAGTCGGCGACAATCTGTACCTTTCCGCCCAGCGCCTCGACATAGGCGGTGACAGTGCCGATCTCGGTCCGGTCCAGTTCGCCGTTCTCGACGGCTGATATGCGCCGCTGCGAGACATGCATAGCATCCGCGACCTCGACCTGCGTCAGTCCGTGCGCCCTTCGGATGTCGGCCAGTCGGTAGGCGCGCTGCCGGTGACGTCACCCGGACCGGCAATTGCTGATCCCGCGCTGACGTACGGTCAGGCGATGAGAAACTCGCGCGGCATGCGCTGCTCTGTCCGATCCGGCGTCCTGGGCTGACCGGCGGTGGCGCTGCGCTGGCTCGTCTTCGCGGCGGGCATTGTCGTTCTGATCGGGACCTGGTCCAGCGTGCTCGGCACACTTGTGGTGACTCGCGGCATTACCTCCCGGATTTCGTTCTACGCGGCGCGGGCCGTGGCGGTCGTTTTCCGTACGCTGGCCCATCTGACCCACTCTTTCGCGCTGCGGGACCGGATTCTGGCCTGGCAGGCCGGAATCACCCTGCTGGTCCGGCTCGCCGTGTGGCTGGGGTTGCTGGTGCTGGGGCATGCGTTGCTGCTTTATCCGTTCGTGCCAGGCAACATCGGACATTCATTCAGCGAATCCGGCTCGTCGATATTCACCCTCGGCTATTCCGCCCCGGCCGGCCGAAGTAGCACGGTGGTGGACTATTTGGCCTCGTTCGCCGGCCTTGTGGTGGTCGGCTTGCAAATCGGTTATCTGCCCACGCTGTATTCGGCGTTCAACCGACGCGAGGTCGAGGTGAGCCTGCTGGTGGCCCGCGCCGGCGTCCCGGCCTGGGGCCCGGAACTGCTCGCCCGGACCCGCTGGGGCATCTACAGCGCCGACACCCAGGCCGTGTTGGAAGACGTCTTCACCAGTTGGGAACGTTGGTCGGCCGAGGTGGCGGAGTCGCACACCACGTATCTGACCCTGGTCTGGATGCGATCGCCCCGGCCGTTGTCGCACTGGCTCACCTCGCTGATCGCGGTTCTGGACGCAGCGGCGATGCATCTGGCGCTGGCCCCCGACCACGAGCCCAAACTCTCGGCCCGGCTCTGCCTGCGTTCGGGCTTCGTGGCGCTGAACCAGATCGCCGCCGCGATGGGACTACCCAATGTGGACGATGCCGATCCGGACCGGGATATCTCGGTCAGCTACGACGAATTCGTCGAAGCGGTCAACATGCTGCAGCGGCTGGAATATCCGATGCAGCTGGGGGCGGAGGAAGCCTGGCCGAATTTCCGCGGCTGGCGGGTCAATTACGACGTGGCCGCGCTGGCGCTGGCTTGGCAGCTGGACGCCCCACCGGCGAAGTGGAGCGGACCGCGTCGCTTCACCCGTACCGCGATGGGGCCGCTGCGGCCGGCGAACCGACTGCCCAGTGAGACAACCGAGACTTGATCCCGAACAATCTGTGCATTCTCGCCGGATTCGCCGGCCACAATAGCCATTGTGGCCGGCGGCTACGCGATCAAACGCCGCTGAAAAACTCCACTAGGTCGGCGCTGACTGCCTCGTGATGAGTGACGAATATGCCGTGACCCGCGTCCGGGTATTCCTTGTAAACCGCATGCGGAACGCTCTTCGCGATCCGCCGGCCGGTGAGCTCGACCGGAGCGGAGAAATCCGCGGCGCCGTGCAGGATCAGGGTAGGAACGGTGACAGATTCGGCGTACGGCCGGTTGTCGGCGTTGAACGTCGCTTGCTGCAAGGCCAGGACGGCCTGCAACGACGCGGACTCGCAGTCTCGGCGTACCCAGTCAATGGCAGCGGGCGAAACCGGGTGCAGGTGAGATGCGAAGAAAGCCTGCTGCTGATCGGCTAACCAACGGCTGAAGTCGTGCCGAACCGCGCGGAGAAGGCCATCGAAAACGCCCTCTGGTATTGCGTCGGGATTATCGTCGGTTTGCTTGAGGAATGGCAGCATCGAGGAAATCAGCACCAATTGACTGACCCGGTTCGCGCCAGGGCCGGCGAGATAACGAAGCGCCACCGCGGTGCCCATCGAGTGACCCACAAGCCGGAACGTATTTAGGCCCAGTTCATCCACGACAGCGGCGACATCGCCTGCCAACGTGTCGAGGTCGTATCCGGCCGGCGGCCGGTCCGAACGGCCATGTCCGCGCCAGTCAAGTAGCACGCACCGATATCCCTGTTCCACCAGGGATGCGACGATGTACCGCCACATGTTCGTGCTCAGCATGCAACTGTTGCAGAAGACGACGGTGTCGCCTTCGCCGTAGGACTCGTAACTCAATAGTGTGCCATCGGCGGCACCCAGGAACGGCACGGTAATCTCCCCCTGTTATGCGTTTCAGCTGAAGCCTCTCGAAAGGTACGGCAACCCGCGGCCCCTGTGCATCTGGATATTCTGGTGCCATAATGCGCAGACGCGGCATTCGAAAGCGTCGATAAACTTCCGCGCACAGTCAGGGGGCAGCGATGACATTGACCGTACGGGTAGCCGACGCCGAACTGGTGCCTAACAGGTCCGAAGGGGACACCGTGCTGGCCGGACATCCGGTCACCTCGAACGTGGTCCTCACCAGCCAGCACAACGTCAGGTACGGCATCTGGCAGATCACGCCGGGGAAGTCGGTCCAGATTGCGCCGACCGGGATGTTCGTTGTTCTATCGGGACGCGCGACGGTCGCGGTCGACGGCGGTCCGACGCTCGACATCGGGCCGGGTGACGTCTGCATCTGGGACGGGGGAGAGCGCACGATCTGGACCGTGCACGAGACGCTCCGCAAGGTCTGGTGCCAGCTCGCGCCGTAGCGATATATGCGGTAGGTTACCGACGTCGGGCGCCGCTGCCCGGGGTGGGTGGGCACACCAGAAAGGCTGTGCCCATGCGAATCGCGTTTATCGGCGATGTTCATGGTTGCGTTCAACAGTGTGCCGCCGCAGTGTCCGCGCTACGTGTCGAGTTGGCCATCCAGGTCGGTGACCTTGGCGCGTACCCGAGCTATAGCGCCCTACCGGCAGAAGATCGCGAGTTCGTCGACACAAATCCGGCGCAAGGCGATATCTTCCGGCTGCTCGAGGGCTTCATCAGACTCGACGTTGCCGTACCGATCCTGTTCATCACCGGCAACCACGACAACGACGAATGGCTGAAATCCTTACACCACGGGAAAAGCGTCATTCCTATTGACGCGCACGGAGTCTTCTCGCACGTGGCGTGCGGAACGGTGATCGAGGCCGCGGACCTGCGTTTGGGCTTCCTCGGCGGCATCGAGGCACCGGAATGGGGCCTGGACATCGACGTCGCCGCTGCCGCGAATTTGACCGGTGTCGACGTGCTCATCACTCATGATGGCCCGTACGGGTTAGCGACTTGGGAGGGCAAAACCCAGGGCTCGGCGAAGCTGGCGCAGTTGATCGACACACTGCAACCCAGGCTGCACGTGCACGGTCATTACCACCACAGAAACGGTCCACGGACGTATGGCCGGACCCGGTCGTACGGGCTGGCCCAACTCGTGCCGCCGCTGCATCGCAATCCGCGGCAGCAGGTCGTGGACGACAGCATCGGCATCCTCGACACCGAAACTATGGATTTCGCCTACGTATCAGCCAGGCAGCTCGGTTAGTCCTGTTGTCGACTTGATCCGCACGCTAATGTCGGGCGATCGTTCTCGACTTGGGGGGCCGGCGCAGATGGCAGCACCGATCGTGTCAATGCTGTGGGAATCCGCTGACGCCGATACGGCATTGACTCGCCGATTCGGATTCGCAGGGGCAGATGAGGCCACCCGCTGGTTGAGCGAGACGCTGTCGACCCGCTACAAGATCGAGCTCGGTTCCCTCGACCGTTTGGTGATCAGCGACGCCAACCTGATGGCCTGGACAGTGACGTCGGAAGGGCCGCTGATCGTCAAGAGTTGCCGGTATCCGGGGGTGCATCCGCGGTTACGGGCGATCGCGGAATTGGTGGCGTGGCTGGCGCGGGACGGATTTCCCGTCTCCGCGCCGGTCCCGACACCCGATGGTGAGTTGCAGCTCGAATGCGGCGCTCTTTCGGTCGGTGTGCAGCGGATTATCACCGGCGACATGCTCGATACGACCCAGCTGGACCAGGCCACTCGGGCCGGCGACGTACTCGCTGACCTGCACGAGGCATTGGCCCGTTATCCGGGTGCCGCGGATGACATCGACCGCACACCTACTGTGCCGTTGGAGACTGATGTGGCGCAGTGGCTGGAAAAGAATTCGCCTGAGGAGCCGCGGGTGCAGCACGCTCTCGCGACACTGCAACGGCACACGGCTGGGCTGGACAGCGCCGGTCTGGATACTCAGCTCATCCACCTGGATTACCGCGCGGCCAATATCCTCTGGGCCGACAATGACATTGCCGCGGTATTGGATTTCGAACAGATTGTCCGTGGCTACCGCGTCAGCGACTTGGCGAACTCGGCAACACTGCTCGCCACTCATTTCCACAACTGGGGGCCGCTCACCGCGGAGGCACTGGACGCATTCCTCACCGCGTACGAGAAACGGCGGCCGCTTACAGAAAAAGAACGCGCCTGGGTCATTCTGCTGACTCTGCGCAACGCCATAGGATTTGCGGGGCCCGGACCGATGCAAGATCAATGGTTGACGACGATCGAGCGCCTGGCGGCAGCAATCTAGAACTTCGACGCAGCCGATGATCGCTTAGCGCATTGGGTTGGCAGTGTTGGCCAGCCACTGGTCGAGCTTCCGGCCGGAGGTGAGGGCGGCGGCGACGCTCTCGAGCGGGTTTTGTCCTCGACGCCACCGGCCGGAGCGCCACACACATCGGGCGTACGCCCGCAGCCGCAGCTGTTACGGATCGTTCGCGGTAAACGCGGGACAGGAGCGTGAAGCCCGGCTCCCGCTATCCCGCAGGCCACCGGGCTCACTTCCGAGCTCTACGTGAACTCGACGAGGCCGAGTGTATAGCACGATTTACCTGACAGCTCGATTCAATTGTTCAGCCGCCTATTGCAGACTCTGTTTCGGAACCGAAGATTCTGTTGAGCAGGTCGTTGGTCTCGGGTGCCTGGCCGTCGGTGCTGGACAGCGACAGCGTGACCTGTCGCGAGGCGTTCGCGGAATGATAGCTCCAGGTTCGATAGCCGAAGAATCCGCCCGAGTGGCCCCAGAGAACAAGATTTGGCAAGAGTATTCGGCTGATTCCGAGGCCATATTCGTGGAACGACGTATCGGTCGGCACGGTGGCGTGCAGTTCGTGCATCTCGGCCGGGCCGAGCAGTTCACCGGTCAACAACGCCGCATAGAAACGATTGAGGTCCGTCGTTGTCGAAATAATCTCGCCGGCTGACCACGCTTTTGACGGGTTGCACTCGGTCAACTCGACGAGTTCGCCGTCGACCGGCAAATAGCCGTGAAGGTGGGGTTCGGGCAGGCTCACGTCGTCGCCCGGTACGAGCGTGTGGCGCAGGTTTAGCGGGTGCAAGATACGGTTTTCGACCTCGCATGCATACGAGCGACCGGTCACGGATTCGACCACGAGCCCCAGCACGATGTAGTTCGTGTTGGAGTACGACCAGGCGCGCCCCGGGTCGAAAAGGGACGCGTGGCTGGTGGCAGCGCGGACTGTGTCAACCGGGCTGCGATGCTCGAATCGATCCCGGAGGATCGCGGCGGGGTCGGACAGGTCGTTGGTGTAGTTGTAGAGCCCA
>JBEDUI010000212.1:0-30556 GCA_040414495.1 Mycobacteriales bacterium | reverse complement strand
TGACAGCGCTGATCAGGCCCCAGCGTTCGGCCCGCTCGGCGTCGAGCAGCTCGGCCGTCATCAGCAGCCGCAGCGCCCGGGACCGACCGATGCTGGCGTACAGCCGCGCGGTCACCGCCGGCGGCAGACAGTTGCCCAGCGTGCGGGCGATCGGCGCGCCGAACTGAGCGTCCGGTGTGGACATCACGATGTCGCTGCACAGCGCGATGGCCAGGCCCGCCCCGACGGCCGCGCCCTCGACCGCGGCGATCAGCGGCATCCGCAGCCCGATGAGGCCGGACAACACCTCGGCCGTCCGCTGTTCATAGTGGACACCGTCGTCGCCGGTTCTGAATTCCCGGAACTGGTTGATATCAGTACCGGCAGCGAAAGCGTTTCCGCCGGCGCCGCGAATGATCGCCACCCGGACCTCGCTGGCGTTCAGTGCGGCGCAGGCCGCCAACAATTCCTCGTACATGCGCCAGGTCAACGCGTTACGTCGGTCTGGATTGGACAAGGTGATCCGGCCGATCGGGCCGTCGATGTCGAGCAGGACGGAGTCAGTCACGGGCGGCTTGCCCGTCGAGTTCGGCGCGTACCTCGTCGCCATGTTCGCCCAGCCGCGGCGGATGACGGTAGATCGTGGCCGGGGTGCGGCTCAGCTTCATTGGGGATCCGAGCACCCGCACCGGGCCCGCGGTCGGATGCTGCACGGTCTGCACCATGTGCCGCGCCGCCACATGCGGATCATCGTCAAGGACCTGCGAATAGTCCAGGATCGGTCCACAAGGGACACCGGCATCGAGCAGTATGGTCACCCAGTCCTCGGTCGGCCGGGTCCGCAGGGTTTCTTCCAGCAGATCGGCCAGTTCGCCTCGGTTGTCCATCCGGTCAGCATTGGTGCGGAAACGCGCATCGTCGACTAGGTCAGACCGGTCGATCGCCTCGCACAGCCGGCTCCACAACCGTTCGTTGTTGGCGCCGACCGTGATGTATCCATCCGCGGTCCGCAATGCCTGATACGGCGCCGACATGCGGTTGGCCGAACCGAGGCGTTGTGGAGCCCGGCCGGTCCGCCAATACTCGACCGATTCCCAGACCGACATGGCCAACACCGCCTCGTACAAAGAGGTTTCGACGTATTGACCTTCGCCGGTGGCGATCCGGTGCAGGCAGGCGGCGAGAATAGCGACCGCCGCGAAAAGGCCGGCACCCAGATCACCCACCGGAATTCCGTTCTTCACCGGATCGCCGTCGGCCGGTCCGGTAATGCTGATCGCGCCGGCCATCGCCTGTGCGATCAGGTCGTAGCCGGGCCGATCGGCGTAAGGGCCGGACTGACCGAAGCCGGAAATGCTGGCGTACACGATCGAGGGATTCACCCGCGACATCGACTCGTAGTCGACCCCCAGGCGCTTGGTCACCCCCGGTCGGAAATTCTCTACGATCACGTCCGAACGCGCGGCCAGCCGATCAAAAGTCGCCTTGTCGCCTGGATCGCGCAGGTCCAGGCAGATGCTGCGCTTGTTGCGGTTCAGCGCGTAAAAGGCCGGACTGTCCTCGCCGCTGGCCGGCCGACCCCACGAGCGGCGGGTCTGGTCGCCGATCCCGGGGTTTTCGACCTTGACGACGTCGGCCCCGAGATCGGCGAGCAGCATGGTGCAGAAAGGTCCCGCCATCACCTGGGTAAGATCGAGCACTCGGATTCCGGCAAGCGCATGTCTGGTCACGACTGGTCCCTCTCCGCGGTCGTTACTGCTGCAGTTCGCTCTTGGCCTGTTTGAAGAATGCGTCCACGCCGGCCGGCACGCTCGTTTTGCCGAACGAGATCTGCTGGTATTCGTTGGCGAAATCGTTCTGGAAAACGGCGGTGTAGCCGGACGGGTAGAGGATGACCGGGGCGCCGGCCTTGACGATGTCGGAATAGACGGACAGCGAGCTCTTCACACCGGGGTCGGTGGAGGAATCCTGCTGCTGGGACTGCAAAAGCTTGGTATCGGTCACCGCGCCATTGTCCGAGGCGAAAGCCTTGGCCCCACCCGGATCGTTGGTGAAGAAGTTGATGAACGAGGCCGCGGTGGCGACGTTGTTACAGTTGGCCGCGATGGACAGACCCGAGGTGATCAGCACGTTGCCGATTCCCTTTGTACCGTAGGGATGCGTGGTGATCTTCAGCGTGCCGCCGCCGTTGTCGTTCAGATATTCCTGGGCCGACTGCAGCCAGTTCCCGGGCGTGACCTGGCTCATCGCCTTGCCCAGCACGATATAGGCCTGGTTTTCCTGGGCATTGGCCAATTCCGCCGCGGTGGCGGCTGGGACGGTCGCGCCGGCCTTGCGCAGCTTCTCCCACATATTCCAGTAATTGACCAACGTCTGCTTGCTGAACCCCAGCTGGCCCTGTTTGTTGAACAGTTGCTGGCCCTGGCTTTGTACGTAGGAAATGAACAGGTCGGCATTGCCGCCGTCGAGGTTGGCCGCATATACGCCCTTGGGCAGTTTCTTGGCCGCGGTCAGGATCCACTTCGACCACTGGTCCCAGGTGTACTTCGGCGGCAGGTCACCGACCCCGGCCTTTTTGGCCAGCGTTTGATTGTACATGATTCCGTCGTAGGCGGCACCGGTGGGAATCATGTAGAGCTTGCCGTCGGCACCGCGGCCGGTATTCAGCACGCTCTTGGGCATTCCGGAGACGTCGATCTTGCCGGAGGAGACCAGCGAATCCAGCGGCAGCAGCGCCCGACGCGAGGTGAAGTCGGTCAGCTCACGGGCCTGCATCTGCGGCACGCAGGGCAGATTCTTGCCCGCGGCCTCCACTCCGAGCTTCTGGAAATAGGCGTTGAAGTCAGCCGTGGAGGTCTCGATCTTCACCCCGGGATGGGCCTTCTTGTATAGGTTGATGACCGCTTCGGTCTTCTGATTGCGCTCACCGGCGCCCCACCAGGTGTACGTAATACTGCCGCCCACTTTTCCGCCGGTCTTGGCGGTGCTCGGGCCCGCGCCGGTGCCACCGCAGGCCGCCGTGACGGTCAACGCGGCCGTCGCGGCAACAATCGTGAATCGTCGTAGCGTCGCCGGGTGGGTATTGGGCCGGCGCAGTGCGTTGATGGAGCGCATGGGTTCTCCTTGCTCGTTGGGAGCGGAGGTCCGACTGCCGGGGGACCGGCGGCGGAATGGTTCGGTCATTTGATTCCGGTGGTAGATATCCCTTCGACCAGCAGGCGCTGGGATGCGAGAAAGAATCCGATCAAGGGAACGAGCGAAAGCGTCGCCATCGCGAACAGCGACCCGAGCGAGGACGTGCCGGTGGAGTCGATGAACAGGTTGAGTCCCAAGGGGACGGTGTACTTGCTGGGATTGCTCAGATACAGCAGCGGGCCCAGGAAGTCATTCCACGAGTTGATGAACGTGAACATCGCGGTCGCACCGATGGCCGGCAGCGACAACGGCAGGATGATGCGGCGGAATATCCCCCAACTGCTGCACCCGTCGATCAGCGCGGCCTGGTCCAGCTCGCGTGGGATCGCCCGGATGAACTGGACGTTGAGGAAAACGAAAAATGCGTCCACACCGAGGAAGCGCGGCAGGACCAACGGAATATAGGTGTTGAGCCAGTGCAGCTTGGCGAACAGGATGTACTGCGGCACCAGGGTGACCTGATACGGCAGCAGCAGCGTGGCCAGCAGAATCCCGAACAGGATCCGCTTGGCCGGGAACCGCAGTCGAGCGAAGGCATACGCCGCTAGCGTGCAGCCGAAGATGTTTCCGACCACCGACAACGCCGCGATCACGAACGAGTTGAGAAAGAACCGGGAGAAATGCAGTGAGGAGTCCGGCGCCCAGCCGTGCCGGTAGCCGGCGGTGGTGAACGAGCCGAGCAGTCCGAGCCGGCCGATGATCTGGCCGTCCGGCCGGAACGACGCGGCGATCATCCAGACCACCGGATAGAGGATCACGATCACGATGGCGATGGTGACCGCGTGGCGGGCGATCGCCTTGATCACGGGGTTTCTGTTGCGCCGGGTCAATACACCCATGGGAAACGTGGTGGTCTGTGCGGCCGGTACCAAGTCGGTGTCCGGCCGGACGCCGGTCATTGTTCATCTCCCCGGTAGTGGACCCAGAACCGTGAGGTCGCGAACAGAATCGCGGTGAAGATCGCCAGCACGATAAGCAGCAACCACGCCATCGCGGCCGCGTAACCCATCCGGAAGTCGACGAATCCGCGCTGATACAGGTACACCGTGTACAGCAGGGTGGAATTCGCGGGGCCGCCGTTGCCTCCGCTGATCACGTACGCGCTGGTGAACGACTGGAATGCGTGCACGGTGTTCAGCAGCAGGTTGAAGAAGATCAACGGCGAAATCCCGGGTAGCGTGATGTGCCAGAACTTGGCCCACCAGCCGGCCCCGTCGACCGCCGCCGCCTCGTACAAATTCGTCGGCACCTGGCGCAGACCGGCCAGGAAAATGACCATAGTGCCGCCGAACGCCCACATATTGAGCGCGATCAAGGTGTACAGCGACGTGCTCGGATCGCCGATCCAGCTGTCGTGGTGCAATCCGACCAGGGCCAGCACCTTGTTCACGATGCCATCGGCGCCGAATACGACCCGCCACAGAATCGCGATCGCGACGCTGCTGCCGATCAGCGAGGGCAGGTAGAACAGCACCCGGTAAAGGCCGAGAAATCGGATCGCGCGGTTGAGAAAGAGGGCGACCAACAGCGATGTCGCCAATACCAGCGGCACCGAGATGACGACATAGCGCAGGGTGACCGTGACCGAGGTCCAGAACTGCGGGTCATTGAAGAGATTCCGCAGATTGGTGAGCCCGGTGAATTTCGGCGCGCTGATGAGGTCGTATTGCGTGAACGACAAATAGAGTGAGGCCAGCATCGGTCCGATCGTGATCACGATCAGCCCGATCAACCAGGGCGTCAGAAAGCCGTACGCGGTCAGCGCTTCGCGTCGGCGAGCCCGCACGGCCGTGCTCACGATCCACCTGAACGTGCCGCTGCGGCGTGGCGCTCGACCCGCTCGGGCATCAATTGCGCCAACAGCCCGGCGACCGGCAATTGCACGCCGGCGCCTCGCGCGGCCGCGATCACATCCCAGAGATCCTTGCTCCAGGTGCGATTGCGCAACGGCACGCCGGAGGCGTCGTAGTCGGCCGCGATCCGGTCGAAAAAGCCCCAGTTACGGGCGATCCAGCAATCCCCGGTGCTGCTCTCGGTGGCGGCGAAAAGCGTCTCGGGCGCAACACCATATGCACCGGCCAATTCGACCGCCTCGTAGGTGGAGGCCAATGCGGCGAACATCATGAGCTGGTTGCCTAATTTGGTCGCCGCACCGGCGCCGGCCGGCCCGGCGTGCACGACGTTATTCGCGATCGTGCGCAAGTAGTCATCGGCCCGGGCCATGACATCGGCATCGCCCCCGGCCATGACGGTCAACGTGCCGGCCCGCGCCCGATCCGGTCCACCGGAAACCTGCGCGTCGATCAATCCGATGCCATACGTGGCGGCCCGTTCGGCCAGATCCCGCGCTGTGTCGGGCAGGATCGTGCTGTGTACGGCCACAATGGACCCCGGAGCTAACCCGGCCAAAAGCCCCGAAGTCTCCAGCACATCGCGTACCGCCGCGTCATCGGAAACGACGACGGCCACGGTCGCGCAATCGGCCAGCTCGGCCGCCGTAGTGACCGGCCGGGCACCGGATCGCGCCGCCGCAGCGACGGAATCCGCGCGTGTGTCGAACACCGCGACCTTCCACGATGCGGCCAGCAGGGCCTCCGAGATCGGGAGACCGAGGTTGCCGAGACCGACGACGGCCACCGACCGGGACTGCTCTGATGGCTCGGATGGCGACATGGCACCTCCCGTTGTGATCGCGGTACGTACGCGATCTGGCTTCTGATCAGGCTGAGGTGATCGATTGCCGATTACGGATCGTTGTGACTGAGGCGACGTAGACGCTCTATTGTCTACAACATACGTTTAGTCAAAACAAGAGGTAGATTTCATGCAACCGGGGAGACCGGCGTGAGATTGAGGAGGAACACGGCTTGAGCGGGAGTCAGTCCGAGTCGGCCGGTCCGGCGCGCGCCGCGACCGGCACGGGTGGGCGGGTGACGCAGCAGAGCCTGCCCGAGATGGCGGCCGAGGAAATCCGGAAGATGATTCTGACCGGTGAATTGCAGCCCTCGGAACGGCTCCGCGAGGAACGCCTTACCGAAATCCTCGGCATCAGCCGGCCCCCGCTGCGGGAGGCCATCCTGCTGCTGCAGCAGGAAGGGCTGGTGGTACGCAGCCCGCGGCGCGGTGCTGCCGTCATCTCACTGTCGAAAGAGGACGTTCAGGAGATTCTGCTGCTGCGTACGGCGTTGGAGCGGTTGGCCGTCGAGCATGGAATTCCGGTTCGTGATCCGGAGCGGTTGCAACGTTGCCGGGATGCGTTGGCGGCCATGCAGGAGTCGGCCGATTCCGGCAATCGCGCTGAATTGGTCGAACGCGGTTATGTTTTCCACGCCTCGATCGTCGCCCTGGCCGGGCTGCGCCGGGTCGACGAGATCTATCGCTCGCTGCACAGCCAACTGCTGATCTGCATGGGAATGAACCTGTACGCGCGCGAGCATTATTACGAGGATCTGGCCGAGCACGTAAGGCGGCACAAGGTTCTGCTGGACGTAATCGAGAAAGGCGATCCAGCCGCTGTGTTGGCGCAGTTCGCCACGCACGGCGAGCGATCGTTCACCAAACACCCACAACGCGAGGCGACATCGTGAATCTGCTGCCGTTCGAGGGTGCCGAGCCGGTGCTGGCGCCGGACGCGATTGTGCTGCCAACCGCGACCCTGGTCGGACGGGTGAGCGTCGGAGCGCGGGCGAGCATCTGGTACGGCTGCGTGTTGCGCGCCGATGAGGAGGAGATTCAGATCGGCGCCGATACGAATATCCAGGACGGCACCGTGATCCACGCCGATCCCGGATTTCCCACCTTGGTAGGCGATCGGGTTACGGTGGGCCACGGCGCGATCCTGCACGGAACCACTGTGGACAGTGACTGCCTGGTCGGAATGCGGGCGGTGCTACTCAATGGTGTTCACATTGGGCGGGGCAGCCTGATCGCGGCCGGAACGGTCCTTCGAGAAGGGACCGATGTGCCGCCGCGATCATTGGTGGCAGGAATTCCCGGTGTCGTTAAACGAGAACTGCGGGAGGACGAGGTCGCGGCAATTGCCCGTGGCTGGCAGGGCTACGTGGAACGAGCCCGCCGGCACCGAAAAAGCCAATCAGAAAGGCGAAACGATTGACCGGTCTCGGCGGCGGGCGATAAAGTCGGGCCAATCGTCTGGGATCTATTCCCTTCGTTTTATTTACGGTTCACGAGTGTCAACCACAACCTTGTCCCGTACGAGGAAAGGATCACCGTGTCTGTCACAAGCCAGAACAACGCCGCCAGCCTTGAGCATGCCGATCCGGCGAAACTCGGCAGCCTGTATCAACATCTACGTGTCGTCGACGTCTGCGATGCGATGGATGGAATCGGCTATTTCGACATCGGATTGATGGATCCGCAGGTGCGCCCGATCTGGCAGGGAATGAAGTTCTGGGGCGAGGCCGCGACCATGCGCTGCGTGCCCTCCAACCGTCCTATGTGGAAGCTGGAGACCACACAGGACATTGTCGAGGCGCACCGGATCTGGTTCGAGGAGACCGGACACATGCGACTGCCCGACGATCTGGCGCCGGGGCACGTCGTGGTGACCGACGCCGGCGGTGGACGCGAGGTTGGTTTCTGGGGTTCGGAAAACACGATGGGCGCGGTCACCCGCGGCGCGGTCGGCATCATCACCGACGGCTATTGCCGGGACACCGCCGAAGTTGCGCGGCAGCGGACCCCGGTCGTGTCGCGGCACCGCGGCCGCACGATCATTCCTGGCCGGATCAAGGTCGTCGAGGTGCAGGGCACCATCGCTTGCGGGGGAGTGCAGGTCCGGCCCGGCGACATCGTGGGTTGCGACGACGATGGTGTGGTGGTCGTGCCGCGAGAGGTCGCGCCCGAGGTCGCGACGCACGCACGCGCGATCCTGCTGGCCGACATGCACGCCCGGCGCAAGCACTACGCCGCGTTGGGCCTGCCCGCCGACCCGACCGTCGACGTCGACGCGGTTGAACGGTATTACTCCGGCCTGTGATTTCGGCCGATGCGGCATTCGGAGCGGTGTTCGCAGCGCGGGGCCGGGCTGGTAGGCCGCTACAGCGGAGGCGATGCCAGTCCTTCGAATCCGCCAGCCGAAATTCGGACGGTGGCGGCGTAACTGCTGCCCAGCGTTCCGCTGCGGCGGGTTCTGCGGTTCTGCCTGGGTGTGGCGCCGGCCCGGTTATTCCAGCCGTATTTCCGCATGCCGATAATTCGCCCGGATGTGGCCACGGTCGTTGGTTGTGAGCACTCACCGGAATGACCATGCTGGTTAGTAGCCGGCTCGACCGGGCCGGATCCAGGAGGCGCGAGCGTTGTCCGGCGAGGACATCTGGCGGAATGGCCGCGACAGATGCGGTTCCATGGCGGTGAGCGCCTATCTCTGGGAATCGCTTCTGAAGGAGAATTGACGTGGATCCCTCGTGCCTGCAGTACAGCCTCACCGCCGAGGAACGCCGTACGTTTGACGAAACCGGAATTCTGTACATCGAGAACGCACTGTCACAGGAGCAGGTGGAAAAGCTGACCGCCGCCGCTGACCGGCTGAACGAGCAGCGGCTGGCCGACGGTCATGATCCGAAGAAGGCGATGTTCTATGCGAACTTCGTCTGTGAGGACAAGGTTTTCACTGACCTGGTCGATTACGAGCGGATTCTGCCCAAGGTGTGGGGAATTCTCGGTTGGAACATCTACCTGTACCACGGGCACCTTATCGTCACCCAGCCTTCGGGCAAGCCGCAGGATGACAAGACGTTCGGTTGGCACCAGGACTCGGGCCGGGTCAATTTCGACATGGAAACGCATCCGCGCCCGCGACTGTCCATCAAGGTCGCGTATTTCCTGTCGGACACCAGTGTCGCCGGGCGCGGCAATTTCTGGGTCGTGCCGGGCAGCCACCTCAACGACAACCTCAAGCGGCCGGAGACCGGCGAAGGCCAGCCCGAAGGCGCGGTCCCGGTGCTGGCGAAGCCAGGTACAGCGGTGTTTTTCGACCGTCGACTGTGGCACGCCGCCAGTCCTAACTGGTCAGACGTGACCCGTAAGGTCCTCTTCTACGGTTACGGCTACCGCTGGATCCGGACCAAGGACGACATGACTGTGCAGGATCTGTGGCCTGAGAGCAGCCCGATCCGTAAGCAACTGCTCGGTTATGGCGTCAACTGCAACGGCCACTACTCACCGACTGATGATGATGTGCCATTGCGCGGCTGGTTGGCCGAGCACGCGCCCGAATACGCCTCCTGAACGGCGTTATTCGAATCGGGATGGGTCGCCTGATCCACGCCGGATGATCTCGGGCTCTCCGTCCGAGAAGTCGACGACGGTGGTCGGTTCGGTGCCACAGTCACCGGAATCGATCACCGCGTCGACCTCGTGATCGAGGCGCTCTTTGATTTCCCAGCCCTGGGTCATCGGCTCGTCCTGGTCGGGGAGCAGCAACGTGCTGGACACCATCGGCTCGCCGAGCTCGTCCAGCAGAGCCTGGGCCACGGCGTGGTCGGGAATCCGTACGCCGACGGTTTTCTTCTTCGGGTGCAGCAGTCGGCGCGGCACCTCCTGCGTGGCCGGCAGAATGAACGTGTAGCTGCCCGGGGTGGACGCCTTGACCGCGCGGAACACCGTGTTGCTGATGTGCACGAATTGGCCGAGCTGCGCGAAGTCCTTGCACACCAGCGTGAAGTGGTGCCGTTGGTCGAGGTGACGGATGGATCGGATGCGGCCGAGCCCATCGCGGTTGCCAAGTTGACAGCCGAGCGCGAAGCACGAGTCCGTCGGGTACGCGATCAGACCGTCGTCTCGTACAATGTCGACGACCTGTCCGATCGTGCGCCGCTGCGGGTTGTCCGGGTGTACGTCGAAGTACCGTGCCATGGTTGGAGCGTAGTCGCGGTGCCCACCGCGCCGAAATCGGCCACTACGGATGATCCACACAGGACTGACCCAGGCACCGGCGGAGGAACGCGATGAGCACGGGCACCGGCCAGATTGTCATTCTCAACGGCACTCCGCGGGCGGGCAAGTCCAGCATCGCCGAGGCGATCCAGGAATCGTTCGAGGGCGTGTGGATGAACCTGGGCGTCGACGGTTTCAAGGAAATGACCCCGGCGCGCTACCAGCCCGGAATCGGGCTGCGGCCCGGTGGTGAGCGTCCCGACCTGGAACCACTGGTAGTGCTGCTGTACCAGGCGATGTACGAATCGATCGCCACGCATGCGCGGCTGGGCGTCAATGTGGTCGCCGATGTCGGGCACCACGATTGGTATTCGGCGCCGCGCGGGATTCTGGTGGATTGTGCCCGCCGACTTTCCGGTCTTCCCGTGTTGTTCGTGGGTGTGCGCTGTCCGCTCGATGTGGTGATGCAGCGGCGGCGGGCGACCTGGGGAGCCGATAACGCGCCGGATGGACCCGTGCCCGAGCCGGTGTTGCGTTGGCAGGAAGCCGTTCACAAGCCAGGAATTTATGACCTGGAGGTGGATACGTCGGTGCTCCCGGCCGCGGAATCCGCCGCGATGATTCGGCGTCGGCTCGACGATGGCCCGCCCGCGACGGCGTTCGAGAAGCTCGCCACTCTTTAGCTTCTCGCGCATGGCCGCTTCAGGACGAGGCGGTCGGCGCCTCGCGCACACGGCGGCTCGCGACAGATACTAGGGCGTGATCGTCGGCCGGCCCGGATCGTAGGAGAGGTTTGTTTTATGGCGTTGGAGTCGTTCTCCCTGGACGGGCGGGTTGCCCTGATCACCGGCGGCAACCGCGGACTCGGATTGGTGATGGCCCGTGCATTCGCCGAAGCGGGTGCGGCCGTGGCCGTGGTCAGCCGGCAGGAGGCGCAGGCACAGCAGGCGGCGAGCGAGGTCGCCGAAAAGTTTGGGCGACGAACGATGGGGATCGGCGCGGACGTCACCCGGGCCGAGGATGTGCAACGCGCCGTCGACACGGTGGTGGCCGAATTCGGTCGCATTGACATCCTGGTCAACAACGCCGGGATCAATATTCGTAAGCCGATCGAGGAATTCGACGAAGAGAGCTGGGATCTGGTCCAGGCCACCAACCTCAAAGCGCCGTACCTGTGCGCTCGCGCCGTCGCGCCGCAGATGAAAAGGCAGCGGTACGGCCGGGTGATCAACGTTGGTTCCATGCTCGGCCTGGGCGCGTTGCCCGAACGTAGCGCGTACTGCTCGAGCAAGGCCGCCGTCATGCAATTGACGAAGGTGCTGGCGCTGGAATGGGCTGGCGCGGGAATTACGGTGAATGCCTTGTGCCCGGGGCCGTTCGCCACCGACCTGAACATCCCGGTGTTGGAAGATCCGGAGAAAAACAAGTACTTCACTGACCGGATTCCGTTGGGGCGCTGGGGAAACCCGGATGAGTTAGGTGGCGCGGCGATCTTCCTCGCCTCGGACGCGTCCAGCTTCATGACCGGCTCGACACTTGTCATCGATGGAGGGTGGACCGCCCAGTGACCAGCTCATCGACCAGCCCACTGACCACAAAGGACACTGCGCTCTGGCCGGGTCTGGCCGTCGCCGGCAACGCGTACAGCATGGGATTGGCCCCTGACTCCGGTGTCGACCGGTTCGGCCCGCGAGACGTCATGGACCGGGCGCTGGAGTTAAACCTGTCCGGGGTGGAAATGCCGGCCACGATGCTGGAGGGCGCCGATATTGCCGCCCTGGCCGGTTACGCCACCGAGCACGGCTTGTTCGTCACGGTGGACACCGGTGGCTACGACCCGGACAAGCTGGCCGCGGTGATCGAGTTGGCGACGCAAATAGGCTCGCCCACCGTCCGCACCGTGATCGGCGGGGCCAAGATCGGTGGTGACCGGCGGCCGCTGGCCGGTCGGTGGCAGCCGTTCCTCGATGACGTACACGCCGGGCTCAAGGCGGCTACGAAATCGGCCGAGGCGGCCGGGGTCAATCTGGCGGTGGAGAACCACCAGGACCTGGCCTCCGAAGAGTTGCTGTGGCTGTGCGAATCGATCGACTCACCCCGCTTTGGCATCAACCTCGATGCGGCGAATCCACTTGCGACAGCCGAGGAACCGATCGACTTCTTCCGCCGGGTCGCGCCGTACGTGAAGAACGTGCATTTGAAGGATTACTGGATCTGGCTGAGCGAAGAGGGTTATCGCCTGGTCCGTTGCCCGATCGGTCAGGGCATTGTGGACTTCCCGCTGTTGCTGGAGATTCTCGACGCTACGGTGCCCGGCGTCAGCATGTCGATCGAGCTGGCGGCCCTGGAGGCCAGGCATATCCGGGTATTGGCCGACGATTTCTGGCCCGACTATCCGGTCCGCGTACCGGCTCAGCTCGCGGCGGCCCTGCGGGTTGTGTACGCCAACGCGCGTCCCGGCGGCGACTGGCGAACCCCCTTCGAGCAAGGCGAATCCGGACCGCGGATCGCGGCGTACGAGCGACGGCAGTTGGAACAGAGCGTCGCCTACGTCCGGACGTTGCAGCCGAGTCGGCCGGCGTAACCAGGAATTCGACAACGGAATTGGGTGTGGTCATGGCAAGCGAGGATCTGACCGGAAAGGTCGCCCTGGTAACGGGTTCGAGCCGGGGGCTGGGACGCCATTACGCGCTCACGTTGGCCCGGTGCGGCGCCGATGTGGCAATTCACGATGTGAACGCCAGCGCCGCGTCGCAGTTCGGCGAGGCCGAGTCGGGGGAGCAGGTGGTCGAGGAAATTCAGGCGCTCGGCCGTAAATCCGCGTTCTTCACCGCTGACCTCGCCGATGCCGGGCAGACCGAGACGTTGGTCAACGACGTGATCGGCGCGCTGGGCCAGATCGATATTCTTATCAACAACGCCGGCGGCGACATCGGCGCGAATACGCCGCGGCCAGATCCAAACGATGCGTTGGATATCGACCCGGACGATATTCGCTCGGTCGTCGAACGCAATGTGCTGACCACGATGTACACCTGCAAGTACGCCGGCCAGCACATGCGGGAGCGACGCACCGGCAAGATCGTGAATGTCGGTTCGGTCGCCGGACACGTTCCGGCTCGGCAGGGCATCATTTACGCGGCGGCGAAAGCGGCCAATTCGCATTACACCCGGTGCCTGGCCGAGGAGTTGCGGCCGTTCGATGTGAACGTCAACTGCATCGCGCCGGCCGCTACGTTCACCGGGCGATTTCTGGCCACCCGCGATGTGCCGGATCAGAGCGACCGGTCGCGGCTGCAACGGATTGCCGAGCCGGAGGATATGGCGTCGATCGTGCTGTTCCTGGTCGGCGCCGGGTCCGATTACCTCACCGGCGAAACGATTGTGTGTTGGTGACCACTGTGGACGATCGCCATCGCAATCTGGCGATGAGCGTCGTACCGCACCAGCCGGACAGCGCGCTCGTGGCGTCCGTGCCGGAGCCGTCGCCGGAGGAAGGCTCGGTACTGGTCGAGACGCTCCTGGTCGGCATTTGCGGTACCGACCTGCACATTCTGGGTAGCAATCGGCCCGGCGTCGCCCAGCGGTTGGTGCTGGGGCACGAGGCGGTGGGCCGCGTGCTGGACGCGCCGACCACGTCGGGATTTGCCCCGGGGCAGTTGGTCAGCGGAATTGTGCGGCGTCCCTGCACCGAATGCGCCGCGTGTGCGCGGGGCGATTGGGATTTCTGTTCCAGTGGGAAGTACCTCGAACAGGGAATTCGCGGCGCTGATGGATTCGGCCGGCAGCGCTGGCGGTGCGAGCCGGCGTATCTGATTCCGGTGCCCGACCGGCTCGGCGAGTTGGGCGTGCTGGTCGAGCCGATGTCGGTGGTGTGTAAGGCGATCGAGGCGGCGTTCTATATCGCGCGCCGGGTACCGGCACGGCCGGCGCGCATGCTGGTCACCGGGGCCGGGCCGATCGGTTTGCTGACCGCCGGTGCGGGAATGACGGCCGGTCTGGAGGTGACGGTCGTCGATCGGATGAGCAGTGGGGTCAAGGTCGATCTGGTAAAGGCTTTGGGCGCCAGCTATTGCGACGATCTTGGTTCACTGCCCGGTAATGAGCATTTCGATATCGTCGTGGAATGTTCGGGCGCGGCTGAGGTTGTCGCACCGGCCGTCGGTCTGCTCGGCCAGGCCGGTGTCATGGTGCTCATCGCCGGCCCACCGATCGGCATGCCAGTACCGAATCTGTTGCTGCGCGCCAATGCCGCCATGGTTGGGACAATCAACGCCGGCCGTCGGCATTATGCGGAGGCGGTGGAGACATTGTTACGGCTTGATCCACAGTGGCTCGCCGGCCTGCTTACCCGGCGCGTGCCGTTGGAGCGGTGGCCCGATGCGCTGCTCCGCGGTGACGATGACGTCAAGGTCGTCGTGGAATTCGCGGCCCGCTGATCCCGCTGGGACTCGGGATGGCGATTTTGATGCCGCGTCCGCAGATCGCGCACCCTGCGTCCACTGAGGACTGTCTGCGGCATTAGGTGCTAGGCCGGATCTGTGTCTGGTCCGTGTGGGTGCGCCGGCACCGGCCCCAGATTCAGCCCGGCCGAAGCGCGTTGCAGCTACCGCCGGGCTGAGATCGTCAGCGGGCAGGCCGCATTCCGCACGTGCGTGCGCAAGGCTGGGCCGGCGTTCGTTCCTCCTCGGTGCTGGGCAACCGGAATTCGGCACCGCGGCCGCGCAGCCCCCCGCTCTCCCTCAATGCGTGGTTATCCGCTGGGGAGTCCGGGTTGGTCGCGCATGGTGTTGCGTCGCGGCCGCTGCCGCGGATCGACTAACGGTGGCGGAATGACGTGTGGAATGCCTTTGAGGAAGGTGATGTGCCAGCCATTGTGGTGGACGATCCAGTGATGCTTGTGGCATAGCAGCACCAGATTCTGCAGCGACGTCTCTCCGCCGTCGGACCAGTGTTTTACGTGATGTGTTTGGCACCAGGCGGCGGGGGCTGTGCAGCCGGGATGTATGCAGCCAATGTCGCGGGCGACCACGGCGCGGCGGATCCCCGTCGGAATTGTTCGGGTGGCCCGGCCGATATCCAACGGCTCACTCGCGCTGCCGAGCAGGATCGGAATGATCGATGCGTCGCAGGCGATCCGGCGGGCGGCCTCGGCGGTAATCGCCGCGCCGGTGCCCAAGGTTCCGGTTCCGGGACGCCGCACCGATGCGTCGTCGGATTGCTTGCCGCGCAGGTCATCCAGCGCGATGGTGACGGTGACTTGGGGTTTCTCCCCGCCGACGGTGGGGAGTTCGCCGTCGGCGAGGGTCCGGTCGCATAACTCGACCAAGGCGTCGGCCATGCGGCGACTACCGGATCGCGTGTCGGGCACGCCATCTTGAGCGGGCTCCGGCTGAGCGAAAGCGCTGAGGACGGCCTGCACGGTCGCGGAAGCCTCCGAATCGAGTCGGCCACGTAGGTAATCCATGCCACCTACATCGCGACGGAAGACCAGTTCGCGGCGGTCCGGCTTGTCCTCATCCAGGGTGCCGTCCGGATCGAGCACCGCATGCAAGCGTTTGGCCAGTACGCGAACGCGACGTGGATCCATTTCCTGCGACTGCTCCGCCAGAAATTCCTCCGCCTCGGCGCGCTCCCGCACACCGACTGCTGGCGGGAGTTGCTTCATCGCCTGGCCGATCACTTGTACATGCTCGGCCGATAACGCACCCGAGGCAGCGGCGGCCGCAGTGGCCGGCAATTCTGGCTCCACGATCTCACCGGAGACGCTGACCGAGCCGACTAATTCGTGGGCCGACCGGACCCGGGCCTTCGCCTCAGCGGGCGAAACACGTAACCGCGCCTGTAAGAATGCCCCGGTGGACAATCCGGCTTCCTGACCAGCGATATCCCGGGCATGAAAATCGGCCAACTCCCGGCACCGAGCGAACTCCAGTAACCGAAACGCCGTCTCCATTCCTTCCACGCAATCGGCCGACTCTTGACCGGACAATCGCCACCACTCGGCCTCGACTAATCCTTTCACGACAGCATGCAACGACCCGATCAGATCCGCCACGGGACGCGGGCCGATGCTCGTCGTGCTGCTCATACCCAAAACTCTAGAACCACCCACCGACAAAACCGGGCCCAAGAACGACCCGAACAAAAAGAATTACTTCCGGTCACCTAGTCGTCACAATCCGCGCCACATAAGCGATCTGAGTTGCCTCGGGTGAGGTGAGGGTGACCGAAGGGAATTCGCGGATGCGAGCGACCATGATCGTGATGGCGTTCGTCGCGATTCCGACGAAAAGCCATCGCGATCATCAAATTAGCGCTCGGCATTACGTCGCGGCAGCGGAGCGACTCGTAGCTGAAGCTAACCGCCCCTGAGGTGAAGACGACTGTGGGCTGGGACGGCCGGCCGAAATTGACGCTCGGCTGGATCGGGCCGCGAATGCAGATTGGCGGGACACGAGGTGCCGACGGAATTAGGGGCGTGTCTCTTGAGTCGTCGGACTGCTGCGCGGCGCCCAGACGACCAGCACGCTCCGCCCACGGTCCCGACGACCGGGTGCTGTCGTCACTATAAGAACTACCTGTTTCTCCTCATCTCGCGGGACGCCCGCACCTTGGCTGCCTTTCGGATCGCCACCGTACTTCCAGCGATCACGGCCAGGATTCAAGAAACACGTTCTGGCGGCCGCCGGGCGCGATCGCTGGCTAGCATCGGGTTCATCGACCCAACGAAGGGACGGGGACCATGAGCGTCAAATACGGAATCGTGGCTCTGCTGGAGGCTAAACCGGGCAAGGGTGCGGACCTCGGAGCGTTCCTGGAACAGGGCCGGGCCATCGCCGTCGCCGAAGCCGGCACCGTCACCTGGTACGCGTTCCGGGTCAATGACACCACCTACGGCATTTTCGATACATTCAATGACGAGAACGGCCGGCAGGCGCACCTGGGTGGTCAGATCCCCGCGGCGCTGGGGGAAGTCGGGCCGGACCTGTTGGCCAAGGACCCCGACATTCGCCCGATCGATATCATCGCGGTCAAATAGTTAACTAAACACCGGCCGGTCCTGCAATAGCGGCGCGCGAGACATGATCCTGCCCACGAGCGACAAGAAGCCAGCTCCGAGCGGGCGCAACCTGTCCGTCCACATTGGTCAGTGCGGCCCGCCCGGACTCGTGATGTCTCGCGACAGGGCTGAGTCGGCCACGGCCGGGCAGGTACCCGGACTTGACAATCTTTGACGCTCGTCACATCAACGCGACGCGCTGTGCTGACATCCGGCTGCCGCGCTGGCGGTGTGGTGGGAAGATACCGATGTGGACATCTCGGCGAAGACGGACTATGCGGTGCGGGCGCTACTTGAGTTGGCGTCGCGCGAGCCGGCGTTGGTCAAAGTGGACGTGATCATCGCCGAGCAGGCGATGCCGCGTAAGTTCATCGAGGCGATCCTGGGCGAGCTGCGTCGGGCCGGGATCGTGCGCAGTCAACGGGGTGCCGAGGGCGGTTACGGCTTGGCCCGCCCGGCAGGCAAGATCACGATTGGTGCGGTGATGCGGGCGGTGGACGGGCCGTTGGCCGAGGTGCACGGGCTGCGGCCGCACGAGACGATCTACAGTGGATCGGCCGAACATCTGCCCGACCTCTGGGTGGCTGTGCGGGCCAGCCTGCGCCGCGTCCTCGACGAGACCACGCTGCTGCACGTCCTGAACGGCAATCTGCCGGCGCACGTTCGGCGCATGGTCGGGCAGAAAGACGCGTGGTTGCCGCGCTGACGGTCTCCGGGCCCCGTCGCTGGTCAGTCCGGTAGCCGCTGCTCGTCGATGCCCGGCATGATGACCTGCTTGAGTTCGCGATCGGTACGGAATTCCAATCCTTCCTGATCCGCGGATACCCCGGTGAGGGTCAGATGGAAATCGTGTACGTATTCCACCTTTCCGTCGGAGGCGATGCGGAACGGCAGATCGTGGCCGGGATATATGACGTCCGCGATCGTGACGAGCTTGTCGATCGTACGAGCCGCGAGCTGGTCATTCCAGAACACCAGCGCGTTGCGCCGCTCCCGGGCGACGGTGCTGTTCTGGACCGAATCGCCTGTCACAACGGCCGTTCCGTCATCGGTACCCACTGAAATCGCGATCGTGCCGGCCGAATGACCTGGCGCGTCCACAACCTCTACGCCGGGAAGCAGCCGTACTCCCTCTTCGACCTCCCGAATTCGGTCGGCGTATCGGTCGATGACCGAGCCGATCCACTCCGGGCAGGCGAAGTCGTTTCGGTGCGGTCGCCGGGCGTAGCGCCGTTCGTTGGTGTGCAGCACGATCTCGGCCTGGCCGAAAATGTCAAGGTTTTCAATATGATCCCAGTGCGCGTGTGTGCATACGACCGTGTCGATGTCCGCGCGACCCAGCCCCCGGCGCGCCAGCGCCGCATCCAGGTCGGTCCTGCGGCCGACGTGACCGGTGTCGACGACGATCCGCTTCAACACGCCGTTCTCATCGAGACCTTCGATGAGGTTGACCGCGCAGAACGCGACCGAGCCCTGATCGGTGCCGAGCCGATATCCCTCCAACAGGGTGTCCACCGACGGCTTGGTACTTGTCGACCTGGGATTCGGCTGGGCGTTCTGCACCGTGCACCTCCGCACTCGGCTTCTTCGCTTGACCCGAACACAGCCTAGAGCACGTCGGCGGAATTCTCACTGGCCAGAAAAAGCCAGGCCGTCAAGCCACACCGCGTAGAACTAGTGCGGTGTCATTTCTCGCCGACCGGTACGAAACCGTTGTCCGGCTGGGCAACATGGCACGCCGCCTCGTGTCCCGGTCCCATCGGACGCAGCGTCGGCGTGACGTGCTGGCATTCATCCACCGCCAGCGGGCACCGCCAACGGAATCGGCAGCCGGGCGTGGGATTGACGACCTTCGGCGGCTCACCGGTGTCACTGTCCACACCGACATCCAGCGGCGCCCGGGGATCGGGGACTGCTCCCAGCAGCAAATCCGTGTACGGGTGTTTGGGATTGGCCAGGACCGATTCGGCCGGACCGGATTCGACGATGTGACCGGCGTACATCACCAGCAGTCGGTCGGCGACGTAGCGCGCGCTGGCGATGTCGTGGGTGATGTACAAAAAGGACACACCCTGGCTCTCGCGCAGATCGGCCATCAGGTTGAGCAGGCCGATCCGGATTGACACGTCGAGCATCGACACCGGTTCGTCGGCCAGGATCAGCTTCGGCTTGTGCGCCAGGGCTTGCGCGAAGCCGATGCGCTGGCGCTGTCCGCCGCTGAGTTCGTACGGATAACGCTGCAGAATGTCCTGGGCCGGGGTCAGACCGACCGCCTCGACGACCCGCTCGGCCTCGGCCATACGTTCCTCGCGGTTCAAGTCCGTGCGATGCAGCTTGATGCTGCGCAGAATGCCGTGCGAGACGCGGTAGGCCGGGTTGAGCGAGCTGAACGGATCCTGGAACACCATCGGCACATCGGCGCGGTACGACAACAGATCGCGGCGCGACTTCATCGACGACAACGCGCGGCCCTGGTAATAGATTTCGCCGCTGGTCGGCTTGTAGACCCGGCCCAGCAGCCGGGCGATCGTGCTTTTGCCGCTGCCACTTTCCCCGGCTAGTGCGACGATTTCCTGACGGTTGATGGTCAGGTTCACCTCATCCACGGCATGCAGGAACTGCCGGGAGAAACCGCGCCCGACCCGGAAATGCCGGGTCAGGCCGGTTGTCTCAAGCAACGGTGGCCTGGACGTCGCATCCTCGGTCTGCGCCGCTGCGGCACCCTCGACATTCAGATTGGTCATGAGTTAGCGCCTCGCAGCCGTTCGGAGTCTTCCGCTCGGTCCGGAGCATGCAGCAAACACCGCGCCTGGACCGGGCCGACCTGGTACAGCTCAGGTTCGAGCGCCGGGCATTGGTCGAAGGCCTCGGGGCAGCGCGGGTGGAATCGGCAGCCGCTGGGCGGATTGGCCAGGTCCGGGGGACTGCCGGGAATCCCAGTGAGCGGGACTTTCGGCCCGCGAATGGAGGGAAATGCCTCCAGCAGCCCCTTGCTGTAGGGGTGCGCCGGATTGTCGAAGATGGCCCTGGTGTCGCCCAACTCGACCACCTGGCCGGCGTACATGACCATCAGCCGCTCGGAAAAGTGACTCACCAACGACATGTCGTGGGTGACGAAAATGATCGCGAATCCCAATTCCTGCTGCAGCTGTTTGATCTGCACCATGAGGGAGCGTTGCGCGACCACGTCCAGAGCGGACGTCGGCTCGTCCATGATGATCAGATCGGGCGTGAACAACAACGCCATTGCGATCATCGCGCGTTGCCGCATGCCGCCACTGAGCTGATGCGGAAAGCTCTTCAAATGGATCGGGTCGATACCGACCAACCGCAGCACCTCAGCCGGCCGTTCGTCCGCCACCGGCTCATCGTGCGCCACGATCGCATCCCGGAATTGGCTACCGATGCTCTTCACCGGGTTGAGCGCATTCATCGCGCTCTGCATGACGACCGACAAATCCCGCCAGCGCAGGGCGGAGAGCGCCCTGTCGTTCATCGTGACCAGGTTCTTGCCCAGGAAATGCACGCTGCCGCCCGTGATCGCCGCCGGCGAGGTGAGCAACTGCGCGATCGCGAACAACAACGTCGATTTGCCACAGCCCGATTCGCCGACCACAGCGACGAATTCGCCGGAGTGCACATCCAGATCGACCCGGTCGACCGCGACCACCGAACCACGACCGGTGTCGTAGTCGACGGTGAGGTCCCGGACCTCAAGAATGGGCTCGGACACGTCGCCTCCGAACGGGCCGCAATGCGGGGTTGCTGATCTCGTCAAATGCGTAGTTGAGCAAGGCGAAGGCCACACCGAGCAACGCCACCGCCAGACCGGGGGAGAGCGCCCACGCCGGCAGGCCGTTCACCAGAGCGCCCTGGTTCTGCGCCCAATAGAGCATGGTGCCCCAGCTGAGCGAATTTGGATCGCCCAGGCCGAGGAATTGCAGGCCGGCCGCGGTCAGCACGGCGTAGAGCGCGGCACCGAGGAAGTTGGCGAGGATGAGCGAGGTCATCGTCGGCAGCACTTCGAAGATGATGATGTAGGACGACCGCTCGCCCCGAACCCGCGCTGATTCGAGGAATTCCCGGTTGCGCAGGGAAAGCGCCTGCGCGCGCATTTGTCTGGCGCCGTAGGACCAACCAGTCACGATGAGCACGACGATGATGACGGTCAGATTTCCCTTGCCGGCGTAGGTAGCCAACACGATGATCAACGGGAACGTCGGCAGCACCAGGAAAATATCGGTGAGCATGGAGAGCGCGTCATCGGCACCGCCGCCGAGATAGGCCGCCGAGACACCGATCAGTACCGATAGGACAGTGGCGCCAAGCCCGGCGATGAGCGCTATCAGTAGCGATTCACGCGTGCTGTAGATCAGTTCGGCGTAAACGTCCTGTCCCAGACCGGTCGTGCCGAGCCAGTGTTTGCCCGATGGGTGCTGCAACGGGGTTGCGCCGACCGTGCGCGGGTCGCCGTGTTGCCATGGCACGAACAACCGCGGAAACGCCGCCAACAGGCAGAACAGCACGAACAGGAAGGCACCCACCATCGCCTTGCGGTTGCGCAGGATGGCATGCCACACGCCACGTCTGGTGCGCCGCGCCGCGGTCGGCGTACCGGTAGCGCCGCCGGCAACAATTGTCGTCATCGGCTCATCCCTTCGCCCGGGCGCGCGGATCGAGGAGGAATACGGCGAAGTCGCACAGCAGAACGCAGATCAGGACGGCGAGGGTCACCAGCAGGAAAAGCGCCTGCAGCAGCGGGAAGTCCGTACTCACGGTCGCGTTGTAGAACATGTAGCCCAAGCCGGGATAGTTGAAGACGTATTCGACCAGAATCGTGCCGGCGATAACGAAACCCAGCGACATCGCGAATCCGGACAGGTTAGGCAGGAAGGCGTTTCGGGCAGCGTAACCCACCATGATCTTCCGATTCGGAATGCCCTTTGCCCGGGCCATCCGGACGTAGTCCTCGGCCAACGTCGTGATCATGTTGTTGCGCATGGTCAGAATCCAACCGCCCACCGCGGTGATGAGAATCGTGCCGGCCGGCAGGATTCCGTGCTTGAGCACGCTGCCGATGAACGTCGGGTTGAAGCCGGGATGCAGGCCCTGGTCGTAGTTGAAGTCGTTGGGCAGCCACGGGTGATTCCCCATGGCGAACAGCGAAATGAACAGCAGCGCCACCCAGAAGTACGGCAACGCCGAGGTCACGACGAATACCGGCGGCACGATGCCGTCGACCAGACCGCCCCGCCGCCAGCCGGCGATCGTGCCGATCAATGTCCCGATGATGAACGCGAGAATGGTGGCGATACCGACCAAACCCAATGTCCACGGTAGAGCGTGACCGATCAGTGTGGTCACCGGCGTACCGAGGCTGCTGCCGATCGACACGCCCCAGTGTCCGGTGACCATTGATTTGAGGTACTCCAGGTATTGGATAACGATGTTCTTGTTGGGATCAAAGCCGAATTCTTCCAGAACGCGCCGCATCTGAGCGGTGGTGACGATCTGGCCGCCCTTGCTGAACCGGTCACGCAGCGCCTGTTCAGGGCTGCCCGGCATCAGCCGCGGGATGAAGAAGTTCAACGTCATGGCGGCCCAGAGGGTGAGCACGAAGAAACCGAGCCGACGCAGCAGGAACCTCACGGCCACCACCTCCTCGCGCTCGCCCTCATGGAATCGCCTTTCGATGATATTGCTGACGGTATTGCCGGTTTCGATTTGCTACTGAGACGTGCCCCGGTGCGGAGGGGCTAGGTCACTCCGCACCGGGCCGACCTGTTATTGGATTGTTACTGGGCTGACTTCGAGTAGAGCTGCAACAGAACCTGCTCGACGTCGGGGATGTTGTACGGCGCGGGCTGCGCGTACGCGTTGTCCTGGGTCGGCCAACCGGCCAGGTCCTTGGTGTTGTACTGATACCAGTCAACCGACTCCGTGGTCGGGATAATCGGAATGTCCTTCAGCATCGCACCCTCGATCTGCTTGATCAGCTGGACCTGGGTCGCTGAATCGGCACTGGCGTAATCGTTGAGGGCCTTGTCGACAGCCGGGTTGTTGTACCGCTCGTAGTTGCTGTTCGCCTGCTTGCCGATCGGCGCGCTGTTCTTTGAGTACAGCAGCTCGCGCAGCTCGTAGTACGGCGTCGGACCACCGGATTCGCTGTTGTAGGCGAGGTCGTAATTGCCGTTGTACAGCTTGTCGTCATAGGACTGTTGCTCCAGGTCCTGGACCGACAGGTTGATTCCCACCGGCTTGAGCTGCTGCTTGATGACGGCCAGCGATGCGTCCCAGTCGGTGTAGCCGGTAACCGAGATGATCGAGAGCTTCAGCGGATGCGACGGGGTGTAACCCAAACTGCTCAGCAACTGCTTGGCCTTGTTGGTATTCGGCTTGTCATAACCGGCCGATGCCAGGGCCTGGCTGTCGAAGTACTTGTTGAACGTCGGTGTCACGATGCCGGTCTGGTTGGCGGCCGGCTGGTACCCGCTCTCACCGATCTTCGCTACCTGTCCGCGGTCCAGTGCGTACGCGATCGCCTGGCGCACCTTGAGGTTGCTGGTGATTTTGTGCGACGGGTCGTTGTTCGGGAAGATCGCGACATTCGCCGTCGGCGGGAACCAGTAGTGGTTGTCCGACGACTTCGACTTGTAGAACTGGTCGATGTTCGGAATGTACTGGCCGCCCCATTGGGCTTTTCCGCTCTGCAGGTCGAGGTTGGCCGGGTTGTTGTCCAGATAGGACGGGTATTCGACCTTCTGCACGTAGGGCTTGCCCGGCTGCCAGTAGCTGTCGTTGGCAACGTACTCAATGTTGTTCGAGTTGCAGGAATTGACCTTGTACGGACCCGTTCCGACCGGCTTCGGGTTGGCCCAGGTGTCCGGCTTGGACGCGGCGTCGCCGGTCGACCAGATGTGCTTGGGCACGATGCCGACCTGGTTGGCGAAGTTGAAGAAATACGGCTCGGCCGGCTGGCTGAAGGTCATCGTGACCGTGCTGCCGGAGGCCGTAACCGACTTCAGACCCGCACCTGACCACAGTGAATAGAGGTCGAGTGAGGGGTGCGACTTCATCAGGTTGAAGGTGTAGGCGACGTCATCGGCGCTGAATGGCTGACCGTCGCTCCACTTGATTCCGGAGCGGATCGTGAAGTCGATGGATTCCTTATTGGACGACCACTTGAAGCTGGACGCCAACATCGGCGTGGTGGCGCCATTCTTGAGGACGTTGACGTAGACCAGCGGCTCGTAGACGAACCCGAGCGCCTCCTGGTTCACCGCGGGGTTGAACGGGTTGAACTGGCACGGCCAGGTCTGACCGCCCACGTTGGCGATCGTGACCGTGCCGCCGCGCTTGTG
This sequence comes from Mycobacteriales bacterium, assembly GCA_040414495.1. GTDB lineage: Bacteria > Actinomycetota > Actinomycetes > Mycobacteriales > QHCD01 > DATAVB01. The sequence continues at coordinate 6,061 of JBEDUI010000212.1, read as the reverse complement.
GGCGCCGGTGCCATTGCTCGTCGTGCTCTTGGCCGAGCTTTGGCCTGAGCCAATTGGTTTATCGCCGCCGCCACAGGCAGCGACGAGCAGGCCGACCGCGATCACCGCGGCGGCCGCGCCTTTGATGCCCCTCATCGTGATTGCCCCTCACTGCTCGTATTTCAAGGTCTCCGCCGTTCGGCGGGCGGCCAGCCATTCGCTGTCGTGGGCCCGTCCCTGGACGAGCCGGTCATGCCAACGCCTCCTCACCGAGCGCGGCGCGGGCCGCCTCGACTCCAAGCGCAAGCGCACCGATAAGTGGCGCGTCATAAGGGAATCGCGCAACAACCAACTCTGGCGGGAAAGGTACCGCCTCGTCGAGCGCGCGGCGCAGACCGGGTGCGATCTGTGACCACGAGCCGATAACCCCACCGCCGCCGACAATACGCACCGGATCGACGGCTATCGCGAGATTGACGACGTGCATCGCCAATTCGCGGACGAAGGTGTCTACGAGCGCGGCGGCCGCGGAATTGGACTCGGCTAGCGCGAAGATGTCGGCCGCGGTGAGCGGTTGGCGTAATTCGTTACGGCTGGCGGTTTCCAGTGCCTGGCCGCTCACCACGTCTTCGAGGATCGTTCGCTGCGCCAACGGAACCCAGACATCGGCGACCGCGCGCAGGTTGTAGCCGATCTCGCCGGAGGCTCCGTTCGCGCCGGACACGACCGCGCCGCCAGCGACAATCGCCGAGGCCAATCCGGTCCCGAGATTAAGGTAAATGCCCGGATCGCAGCCGGCGAGCGCGCCCCAGCGCAATTCGGCGGCCGCCGCGGCCTTGACGTCGGTGCTCATGCGCAGCGTTACGCCGGGAAAGGACTCGCGTATTCGTCCACCAAAGGCGATCGCGCCCCAACCGGGAAATGTCGGGGCAAGCTCGACCCGGTCGTCGAAGGGAATCCCGAGCGTCGCGGCCCCGATGCCGGCCAATTCCCGACCCGGCGCGACCGACCGCAACAACTCATGCGCCGCCGCCAGACCGCGCGTCATCGCGGCTTCAGCGCCAGCATGGGCCAAGCTGTCGACCGACGCGGCACCCAGTCGCGCGCCGGTGAGGTCACCGACAGCCATCGCGATCTTCGTGCCGCCAAAGTCGAGAGCTAGGACGACAGGCGAACGGCTCATAGGCTAGCGCTCCGCTCGATCTTCCATGAGAATTGTTAGGAAAGTAGCCTAACCACTGCAGCGGCACAAGACTCGTTTGTTACGGCTGCGATAAGAAGTTGAGACGTAAGGAGGACGACGTGACAGTTGTCGTTGGAGGCGTCTCCGCGGCTCGCCCGCAATTGATCCGGGCGATGAACGAGCAGGTCCTTTTGGACCACATCCGGCGGTCGGGGCCCCTTTCCCGCGCGGAACTGGCCCGAATTTCCGGATTATCGAAGCCCACGGTTTCGCTGGCATTGTCCAATATCGAGCGTGCGGGGCTCGTTCACGCGACCGGTCAACGTACCGGCGTACCGGGTCCGGCCGCGATCCTCTACTCGGTCCGACCGGAAGTCGGCTTCGTGCTTGGCCTGGACGTCGGGCGGCAATATCTGCGCGGCGCGGTCGCGGATCTGGCCGGTGCGCTCCGCAGCCGGATGAACATTCGAACCAGAGCGGTCGACCCGATAGACCGGGTACGGGAGATGGCCGCGTTGGCGGCGACGCTGCTCGAGGATGCCGGTGTCAGCCCCGCGCAGATCAGCCAGACCGTTATTGGAAGCCCTGGTGTTTATGACCCGAAACGAGATGCCTTGTCGTTGACCGGGCAACTGTCCGGATGGGATTCGCCCACAGTGCTGGCGGCCTTACGGACCGAGTTCGGTGCCGACCTGATGATTGAGAACGACGTCGATGCCGCCGCGGTGGCTGAACGCGAACACGGCCACGGCCGCGGCGTGGAAAACTTCGCGTTCGTTTCGGTCGGCACCGGTATCGGCATGGGTCTGGTGATGAACGGTAAGTTGCATCGTGGCTCGCACGGTGTCGCAGGGGAGATCGGGTACCTGCCATTTACCGAGGGGCACGGCGCCGATGTTCGGGACGCCCGAAAACGGGGAAGTTTCGACGCCTCCGCGTCGGCGGCCGCGGTTGTGCGTGCGGCCCGGAGGGCCGGAATGCGCGGCGCTTCGTCGGCCGAGAAGGTATTTGCCGCGGCGGCGCAGGGAAATCCGGTGGCCGTTGCCGTAGTTGCCGAAGAGGCGCTGCTGGTCGCCAAGGCGGTGTGCACCGTTATTACTGTCGCCGATCCAGAATTGATTGTCCTGGGTGGCGGAATTGGTCAGGCACCTGGCTTTATCGACGCCGTGGTGGGCCACTTGAAGACCTTGGCTCCGGTGTTGCCCGAGGTAAAGGCGAGTGTGCTGGGCGCCGACTCGGTGGTGGCCGGTTGCGTTGCCGGCGGCCTGGATACGGCGTGGCAGTTGGTGACCAGCGCGCGGGTCAGCTCAACAAACTAGAACTCTGCGCGGTAGAAAGACCGCGCGGTGCCCGCCGACTCGGCAGCAATTGTGCCGCTGGCTCGCTCCGTAAGATTGACCCGTAAAACCTGCCCTGCTGCCGTGCAATTCGGTATGCGCCCGCCTCGGCAACGTATTCGTGGGCAGGTTCATGATCACGATGGCTTTCGTATAACAATCGTTGACGTAATCCATCATGGTCGTGCATGGATTTTGGTTTCCGGCTGCAGGCCGCGGGGATGCGGGCCGATTGCTGTTGGCCGCTTCGTTTCGGCATAGAACGAAGCCAGAATGCGAACGCCGGTCGCATCGGCTACCGCTGTCCGGTACGGAAAGTCAACCCGGTTGGCCGGTATCGGACTCCAAGCAAACCCTTGCCGGAACGCTGTGTCCGGCTGGCCATACTTTGTTCCGCCGACTACCGTGCGGGCCATGTCAGAGGCTGTGATCGGATGACGAAAGCGATGAAAGCGCTATCCCGTCGTGAGCTGCTGCGCCGCTCTGCCCTGACAGCGGTGGGTGCGACGGGCCTCGCGGGGTGTGCGACGACGGCCGGAGCGGCCCGGCAATCGCGGCAGGCGCAGGTAAAGCCGGGCGAGCGGATCTCGTTGACGTTCTGGACCTGGGAACCGTTGCAGGACGCGGTCGCGCTGTGGAACCGCGAGCATCCCGATATCCACGTCACCATGCAGATCATTCCCGGTGGCAGCAGCGGCGGGTATCAGAAGATGTACGCAGCGCTGCGCTCGGGCAAGCCGCCGGATATCGCACATGTGGAATACCAGGAGTTGGCTGCGTTCATGCTCGTGCAGGGACTGACCAACCTGCGGCCGTACGGGATCGACAAGTATCACTCGCGCTACGTGGAATGGCAGTGGCGACAGGGCCTTTTCGGCAACGGTGTTTATACCGTGCCGTGGGCGTCCGGCCCGATGGGGATGTTCTACCGCAAAGATCTCTTTAAAAAGTGGGGGATCCAGCCACCGCAGACCTGGGACGAGTTCGAGCAGGCGGCCCGGACCGTGCGGCGGAAGGATTCGCACGCGTACCTCCACTCCTTTCCCTCCAGCAACTCGGCCTGGTTCGAAGGGCTGGCCTGGCAGGCCGGCGGGCACTGGGTGCGCACCGACGGCGACGAGTGGATCATCGACATCGCCAATCCGCAGACCCGTAAAGTCGCCCAGTTCTGGGACCGGCTCATCGCCGATGACCTGGTCACCATCGAGAACGACGGCCAAAGTGCGTGGTACAAGCAGATCCAGCAGGGCACGCTGGGCTCGTTTGTGACCGCCGACTGGTACGACGCGTTGCTGCGGGACAACGCGCCGAACACGTCCGGCAAGTGGCTGGCCACCCGCATGCCACAGTGGACCCGTGGCGCCAAAACGGCCGCCAACTGGGGTGGTTCGTCGTTGGCCGTGCTGCAGGGAAGCCGGTATCCCCAGCAGGCTATGGAGTTCGGGATCTGGCTGAGCACCGATATCCGCGCCATCAACCTGTCGATCCCGCAGGGCAGCGGCTGGCCGGGTGCGGACAATGCCTATTCCCGGACCGTGTTGTCCAAGCCGGACAAGTTCTTCAGCAATCAGCGCTACAACGCCATCTTCGTCGAGGCGGACGCCAACATCGACAAGTCGTGGCGGTTTCTGCCGACCAACGACTCGGCGGTCAGCCATATGAACGACGCGTTCGCGGCGGCGATCGCGACCAAGAGTTCGATCGCCGACACTCTGTCCGATGTGCAGAGTCGGGTCATCGACGACATGAAGGCAAAGAACCTCAAGGTCCGCGGCGCCAGCTCGTAGCGGACCGGACGGGAGATCAATCATGGCTTTACCAGCGCGCCAGCGCCGCGCGGTGTTGGCATTGACGGCACCTTTCTTCGCCTTCTTCCTGCTCGCGTTCGTGGCCCCGATCTGTTACGCCATTTACGAGAGCCTGCTGAAGGTCAACCGCTCCGGCCCGCTGGGCCTGGGTGGCAGCAGTCTGGAGTTCGCCGGCCTCAGCAATTATTCGCTGGCCCTGCGGCAGAGCGACTTCCTCCAGAGTTTCGGCCGGGTGCTGCTGTTCGGCGTCGTGCAGGTGCCGGTGATGATCGTGCTGGCGACCGCGCTCGCGCTGCTCCTGGAAATGCTGTCGGCCCGCTGGGCCGGATTCTTCCGGGCGGTGTATTTCCTGCCGTACGGCGTGCCCGGCGTGATCGCCTCGCTGCTGTGGGGATTCCTGTACGTTCCGGGCGTGAGCCCGATCGTGTCGCTCATCCACGACATGGGCATCAACGTCAATTTCCTTGGCTACCACACGATTCTGTGGTCGATCGCGAATATCGCCGTGTGGGAGTTCGCCGGTTACAACATGCTCATCATTGTCGCCCAGCTGAAATCAATTCCGCACGACCTCATCGAAGCGGCCCGGGTGGATGGTGCCGGAATCTGGCGGATCGACTGGCACGTACGGCTGCCGCTGATCAAACCGGCGCTGACGCTGACGTTGGTCTTCTCGATCATCGGGACATTGCAGCTGTTCACCGAGCCGCAGGTATTGATGACATACACCGGCTATATCACGACCAATTACACACCCAACCTGAGTGCGTACAACCAATCCTTCACCAACAACAACACCAACCTCGCCTCGGCCGAAGCGGTGATTCTTGCGTTGGTGGCCGCAGTGCTCTCGTTCGGCTTCTTGAAACTGGTGACCCGGAGGAGCAACCGATGAGCACGACCACCGCGCCGGACCAGGTCAAGGCAGCAGCGGAACGGGAACCGCACACGGCCCGCGCCGCCGGCCCGTCGACGACGAGCCGGATCATTGTCATCGCCGTGCTCGTTATCGCCGCGATCTATTTCCTGATCCCGGTCTACTGGCTCATTGTCAGCTCGACCAAGACCACGGCCGACATCTACGGCAGCTTCGGGCTGTGGTTCAAGGACCCGCATCTGATCGCGAATTTGGAAAAGGTCTTCACCTACGACAGCCACATTTACGTGCGGTGGCTGATCAACAGCGTGATTTACGCAGGCGTCGGGGCGGTGCTGGCTACGCTCATCGCGGCGGCATGCGGATACGCGCTGTCCAAATACCACTTCCGCGGGCGCGAACAGCTGTTCAACGTCGTGCTGGCCGGGGTGTTGGTGCCGGGAACGGCGCTGGCGCTGCCGACCTATTTGCTGTTCAGCCAACTGCACCTGGTCAATACGTACTTTGCCGTGCTGATCCCCAGCGTCGTCAGCCCATTCGGGGTGTACCTGGCCCGGATCTACAGCGAGGCAGCGGTTCCGGACGCGTTGCTCGAGGCGGCCCGGGTCGATGGGGCGGGGGAGTTGCGCATCTTCGCCACGATGAGTCTGCGGATCATGACGCCGGCATTGGTCACCATATTTCTGTTCCAGTTCGTCGGTATCTGGAACAATTACTTCCTGCCGCTGGTGATGCTCTCCAACGACCACCTGTACCCGATCACGCTCGGCCTCACGGCCTGGAATTCGGCGTCACAGCGGACGCCAGAACTGCTGCAGACCACGGTGGGCGGTGCGCTGGTCTCGGTGGTACCGCTGGCGATCGCGATGATCGCCCT
>JBEDUI010000211.1:0-16916 GCA_040414495.1 Mycobacteriales bacterium | reverse complement strand
GACGATGTCGTCGATATACGGCGAACCCGTTTTGTATTCGACCATGTCCGTGTCGGCCAGCGCCGAAGCCAATTGCAGATCCGCGGCCAACCCGACCGCGGTATTCCAGCCGTGCGGGATCAGCCGGACTCCGTGCTCCTCGGCCAGCCAACCGATACGTCGCGATTCACTGAGGCCGCCGACTTTGGTGGTGTCAGGCTGCACGATGTCCAACGCACCTTGGGCCAGGAATGGCACGAACGACTGACGCCGGGTCAACGTTTCGCCACCGGAAATGGGAATCGGCGCGGTCCGCCGCAACGCCGCAAAATCGGTCAACGCGTCGGGGCGCAACGGCTCCTCGAACCACATAACGTCATAACGGCCCAGCATTTCCGCGGTGCGCATGGCCCATTTGAAATCGCCAGGCCAGAACGCATCGCTGCCGCCAGCGTCGACCGCCAGCGGAATCCGCTCCCCCACCGCGTCGCGCGCGGTCCGGACGACCGCCTCATCGAAGCCGTAGCCGTGCCGGCCGAACGACCCCCAACCGATCTTGAACGCGCGGAATCCCTGCTGCAGCAGGGCTTGCAGGTTGTCCTTCAACAGATCCAGATCCTGCTCGATCAGCAGCGAGGCGTACGGCAATACCCGGCTTCGGTACCGACCGCCCAGCAACCGGCCGACCGGCTGACCCAACACCCGCCCTTGGATATCCCACAGCGCAACGTTGATCCCGCTGATCGTATGGGTCAACGAACCGCCCCGGCCCATCCAGAAGGTGTTCTGGTGCAGTTTCTCGGTAACCCGGTCCGGCTCCAGCGGATTCTCCCCGATATACAGCGGTTCCAGCACCGACAGCGCCGCCCGAACCAAGGCATCGCTGGTGAATACGCTGCCCACGCCGATGACGTCCTCGTCGGTGACGACCGCGATCAGGGTGTGCACGACGTCGGTCGGCTGTAATTCGACGCTCCAGCCGCCGGCCGGCGTCTGGCCGCTCAGCCCCGCCGCGTAAATCCCCCGGATTTTCATTGGCTCAACCTTCCATCCATGGCTCAGTTGGTACGACGAAGGACCCGGCCCGGGCGGCTGCTGTTGTGCCTCCCGTCGTGGACGACGACCTCCCCGTTGACCGTGACCAGCCGAATACCGCGGGGATAAACCGCGGGCTGTTCGAACGTGGAATCGCTGGCCAGCGCCGGAAAATCGAATACGACCAGGTCGGCGAAATAGTTTCGTTCGATACGACCACGCTGTCGTAGGCCAAAGCGTTCGGCCGGCATTGCTGACATCTTACGGATCGCGTCTTCCAAGGGAAGAATTCCGCGTTCCCGGACATGATGCACGAGGTACTCGATGTGCCCCCGATACGGCAGCGGGCTCACCGTCGCCTCGCTCAGCGGACCCTCCTCGACGCTGGTGTAGGCGTCCACGCCAAGTGCGAACAACGGATGGGTAATCGTCTGGGTCAGGTGCTCCTCGGTGAAGAGTTCCCCGACCAACACCAGGTCACCCATCTGCGGCCCGGCCGCCTGCAATATGTCGAAATAGCAGTCCCACACGTCCCGGTCGCGCATCGCGGCGATTTCCGGGAACGTCCTGCCCGCCAGCTCCGGGAACTGCCGGCTGTTCTGCAGCCTAACCCGCTCCCACTGTCCCTTGTGGATGAAACGCCAATAGCGGTCGCATTCGGTCCGCAGCCGGTTTCGCACCGCCGGCTCGGCCAGCGCCTCGGCCGCAGCGGCATATCCGTCATCGATGAGCCAGGTTGGCAGAATCCCGGTCATCATTCCCAGGCCGTGCCGGAACGGCGTCGCGTCCGCTTGAATGTCCATCCCGGACTCGCGGGCGTGCATCATCAACTCGACCGCCTGCTCCCAACCGTGCGGTGGTGCGTTCGTGTCATGGCGGACGTTCAGATGTGAAATCTGGCCGGCGAGATCCCCGGCCCGGGCAATAGTCAGGAATTCTTCAACCGATTCCACAATGGCCGCGTCCCGGTTCCGGACGTGGCTGGCGTATATGCCCTCGAACTCGCCGACCACGGCGGCCAGCGCCCGCAGTTCGTCGGTCGCGGCGAACGCGCCCAGGCTGTACTCCAAACCCGACGAGAGGCCGAGCGCACCGGCCTCCATCGCCTCGCGGGTGAGGTCGGCCATCAGCCGCATCGCGCGGTCATCAACCCGGCCCCCGCTCACTCCGGCAGCGGCCCGGATCGTGCTGTGGCCCACGAAGAACGCCAGGTTCTGCGTGATTCCGCCACCCTCCACATTGGATAGATAGTCGCCGAAGCTGTCCCAGGTGATCGGTTCGTCGTACCCGAACAGGCGCATGCGACCGGCGACAAATTCGGCCGAGGCAGCGGTGACCGGTGCATTCGTAAGACCGCAATTGCCCACCACTTCGGTGGTGACGCCCTGCCGGATCGTGCTGTGCGCATCACGGTTGACGTGCAGCGTCCAGTCGGAATGACTATGCGGATCGACAAAACCGGGCGACACCACCAGGCCGGCGGCGTCGAATTCGTCGCGCGCCGCACCAACGGTTCCTATCTCGACAATGCGGTCCCCGGCCACGCCGACGTCAACGCGGCGTCCAGCCGCACCGGTGCCATCGATGACCAACCCGTTCCTGATCGCCAGATCCAGCACGGCCACCCCCAGCTGTCCGCACACTGCCGGACCTCGCGTCAGGCCATACTAAGAAAATCGATAACCGACAGTCAACGGTGCGGCGGTCACCTCCAGTACTTGGTGATCAGGCAAAATTGGTCCGCGACACCCCGATACGGCGCGCCATTTCTGCTGATCAACTCGGAGAGGGTCGGCCCGACCGCGATGAACGAGATGGTGGCGTTTCGGTCCGGAAACTGTGTCCCAGCTCGGTGCCCAGGCCAAAATAGTGCCGGAAGTTATAGATCAGCGGGCTCCACCGCGACGGGTCAATGTGCTGGGTGCCGGGAACGACAATGTCGGCATCGGCGTGCACCCGCAGGACCTCCGCCTCGACCAGCAGAAAATCCTCCACCGCGCCCGGCCGCAACCGGACAGCGCGTGCCTCCATCTGCAGTGGACATTCGGCGACCCGCGGCGGCTGGACAAGTTCGGACGCGCATGGGCGCAGCCCGGCCGCGGCGAATTTGGCCGGCTCGAACCGGAATCGGCCACGTTTGTGGTCGGGCACGGGATTGCGGCCGGTCAGCGGCGCCAGGCGTTCCACTTCCGCCCATAGCTCCGGGCCGGGCAGGTTGAGTACGAGGTCAGGTCGCTCGGCCAGATTACGGGCCGTCTGCCCGGCCGCGCCGAGGCCGAGTACGACCTCCTGACCGAGCGCCCAGGCCGAGGACATCGGGGCCAGGTTGAAGGTGCCGTCGGAGTTCTCGGTCGACAGGAGGACGACCGGCGTACCGAAATACAGAATGCTGGGGGTGACCGACACATGGTCGGTGGTCGTGGTGCTCACGGCCCCGACATTAGGGCGGCAACGCTTAGACGCCGGTCAAACTTATTCGACCGAACGCAGCCGATCGGGGCCGGCCAGTGGCCAACCACCGGCCGCCAGCCGGGCCCGGACCCGGGCCACGTCGGCCCCGTTCGGCTCGGCCTGGGTTACCTCGGCGATCGCGTCGCCGATCGCCTGCGCTGAGGAGGGATCCGCACTCGCTTCGGTCAGCGCGGTCGCGACCTCGGCGACCTCGGCCTCGGTCAACTGGCTGGCCAGCAGTGCGAACAACGGAACGTAATCACGTTCGGGCACACCCTCGGGATAGCCCGCACGCAGCCAGCCGACGATATTCGCAAGAATGGGCGGCAACTCCATGGCCTAGCGCCTTTCAGAACGAAACCGGGTTGTGTCGCTATCGCCTGGGCAGGTCATCAGCTGCCGGCGACGATGAGATAGATGCCCCAAGCAATCCCGGCCAACACCACGGCGAAACACAGCACCGCGAATGCAATTCCGACCGGGTTGTCCCCGACAATTCGTTCCTGATCCGCGCCCGCCTGAACCGGCTGACGGGTCATGCTCAGGCCCCGCAAACCCACCGCGAACAACGCCGGCAGCCCCGCGCCACAAATCAGGCTCACCACGATGATCTGCCACAACGCATGCAGGTCGATCCACGAATTCATGACCGGTGATCCTCCATCCGGCTCAGGCGGCCGCCGGTACGTCGACGGCGCCGGCGCCGGCGTTTCCGGTCCATTCGGCGTTGACGTTGTCGTGGCGCACCACGGTCCGGCGCGACCGCAGGTAGATCATCGCCGCGATCGCGATCAGGATAACCAGCACCACGATCACGCCGCCGGTACCGCCGATCCCGTGCGCTAAAGCGTAGGCGCCGGCACCGACCACCGCGGCGGCCGGCAAGGTCAGCAGCCATGCCGTCGCCATCCGACCGGCCACGCCCCAGCGGACCTCGGCGCCCTTCTTGCCCAGCCCGGTTCCGAGAATCGAGCCGGTCGCCACATGCGTCGTCGACAACGAGTATCCAAAGTGGCTGGACAGCAGAATGACCGCCGCCGACGAGGACTCGGCCGCCATCCCTTGTGGAGAGTCGATTTCGACGAGTCCTTTGCCCAGCGTACGTATCACCCGCCAACCGCCCACATATGTACCGAGGCTGATCGCCAGCGCACACGTCAGAATCACCCAGAACGGCGCCTTCGCGTCGGCGTTGATCGAGCCGTTCGCGATCAGCGCGAGGGTGATGATTCCCATCGTCTTCTGCGCGTCGTTCGTGCCGTGGGCCAGCGAGACCATCGACGCCGACCCGATCTGTCCAATCCGGAATCCGTGACTACGCGCCTGTTCGGGGACTCCGCGGCTGAGCCGGTAGACCAGCCAGGTGCCGATGCTCGCGACCAGCACGGCCACGATCGGCGAAATACCGGCCGGAATGATGACCTTGGAGAACAAGCCTTTCCACTGCACGGCGTGCCCACCCGCGGCGGCCATCGTCGAACCGACCACGCCGCCGATCAGCGCGTGCGAAGAACTCGAGGGAATGCCCAGGAACCAGGTGAGCAGATTCCAGATGATGCCGCCGGCCAGGCCAGCGAATACCACCGTCAGCGTCACCAACTTGGTGTCGACCAGTCCACTGGCGATAGTCGCGGCCACGCTCAGCGACAGGAACGCCCCGACCAGATTCAGTACGCCCGAGAGCGCAACCGCGATCCTCGGACCCAACGCGCCGGTGGCGATCGAGGTCGCCATCGCATTTCCCGTATCGTGAAACCCGTTGGTGAAGTCGAATGCCAACGCTGTCACGACAACCACGGCCAGCAAGACATGATTCGCCACGCGGCCAGTCTTACGACAGAACCCACTCCTGTCGATAACTAGCCGCTAACTCGGGGAATTGTCATTCCAGCGGTCAACCAAGCGACACCCATAATTCACCTCAGGTCAAATTAGGCTGGCGCTAACGCAGCATATTGATCCGGAAGAATCTATACGCGATACGAACTATTGTCCAAGCAGATCTCACTACAGGTAGTCGATCACGGCATCAAGATAGTACGTGATAGCGTATCAACCATGCCGGCGCACAAATCGCACAGCAAGGACGACCTCGAGCGAGCGGCCGAGTTACGCCGGGGCCTGACCCGGCTCGGCCAGCGGCTGCGTTTCGAACGCCGGGGCGAGGCGATGAGCAGCAACAAGCTCAGCGTGCTGGGCCATCTTTACCGACACGGGCCATGCACTCCGGGCGATATCGCGGCCGCCGAACATCAACATCCACAATCACTGACGCGGGTATTCGCCGAGTTGGAGCACAGTGGACTCGTGGCTCGTACGCGCAGTGATCAGGACGGCCGGCAATCGGTGCTGTCGCTGACTTCCAGCGGGCGGGAAATGTTACTGGCCGATATGGCCGGGCGCGATGCATGGTTGGCCGGCGCCCTGGCCGACATGACCGAGGCCGAGGCCGATCTGCTCAGAATTGCGGGCCGGTTGATGAACCAGCTCGCCGATGCCGAAGTGTCCACAGTCGAGGCTCCGCGGCCGCACCGGCGCAGCGCGTGAGTACCCGCTCCGAGCCCGCGTGGGTACGGCACGCGCTGTGGTGGCACGTCTATCCGCTCGGCTTCAGCGGCGCCGACACCTCCGGCCGCAGCCGCGCGAAAGCCGGCGGATTCGGCCAACTGATCGATTGGCTCGATTACGCCGTCCGACTCGGCGTTTCCGGGATCCAGCTCGGGCCGATCTTCGCCGCGGCCACGCACGGCTACGACACCATCGACTACTTCCGCGTCGATCAACGGCTCGGCGACTTTGAGCCGTTCTTGGCTGCCGCGCACGACCACGGCCTGCGGGTAATGCTCGACGGCGTGTTCAACCACGTCAGCCCGCGGTTTCCCGCTTTTGCCGAGGTGCTGGCCCACGGCCGGGCCGCGCCCCAGGCCGACTGGTTCCGGTTGAGCTGGACCGATGGCGCCGAGCCGGAATACATCACCTTCGAGGGGCACCGCGAACTGGTCGCGCTCAATCACGCCAATCCCGCGGTGCTCGATTACGTGAGCGAGGTGATGACGCATTGGTTGGCCCGCGGAATCGACGGATGGCGACTCGATGCCGCATACGCGGTCCCGCGCGAATTCTGGCGTCAGGTTATCGACCGGGTCCGCGCCAAATATCCGGACGCGTACCTGTACGGCGAGGTAATCCACGGTGATTACGCCACGATTGCCGCCGAATCCGGAATGGACTCGGTGACGCAGTACGAGCTGTGGAAGGCGATCTGGAGCTCCCTCAACGACCGTAATTTCTTCGAGCTGGCCTGGGCGTTGAAACGCCACAACGAATATCTCAACGAATTCGTACCGTTCACTTTTGTCGGTAATCACGATGTCACCCGCATCGCCAGCAAACTCGCTGATGAACGGCATCTGGCCCACGCGCTGGTCATTATGTTCACGACCGGCGGAACTCCGGCCGTCTATTACGGCGACTCGCAGGCATTCCGCGGAATAAAGGAGGACCGGGTCGGCGGTGACGACGCCATTCGGCCCGCATTTCCCGCCACACCGGCCGACCTGGCGTCCTATGGCTGGCCAACCTATCGGCTACACCAGAACCTGATCGGACTGCGCCGCCGCAATTCCTGGCTCCACAATGCGCGTACCGAAATAATCGAACTGACCAACCAGCGGCTGTGTTACGACGCGACCGATGGCACGCACCGGATCCGGGTACTGCTCAACGTGGCGGACACCACAACCCCAGCGCCACCAGGAAAAGTCCTCGCCGGCGCCGACACCGACCTGGTGCCGGCGCACGGCTGGGTCATTACGACTGGCTAGCGGCCGGGTGTTCGTCCAGGTCGGACAGTCGGAGCCGGAATACCTGCAACGTCATTCCGAAGTATTTGTCGGTCTCGCCGACCCATTGCATGCCGTTGCGCCGCACGGTCGCGGCAGCACGGGTATTCGACGGCCGGACCACCGCGAATATTTCGTGAATACCCTCGCTGAATGCCCACTTGGCGATGGCGTACGTAGTTTCGCTGGCGTAGCCGTGGCCCCACACGTCCGGGTTGAGCTGCCAACCGATCTCCAGATCCTCGTTGCCCGGTGGCAACGGTAGGAGGATCGCGCCACCGATGACCGGCCCGTCCGGCAACTGAATGGCCCAGCGGCCGGCCGGTGGGTACATCCGTTCGTCCTCGGCAACCCACTGCTGCAGCAGGAGGCGCATGGCATTCAGGTCAGGAACCGGGTCCATCACCGGGCTCAGCCAGCGTGCAACATTCGGATGCCCGTAGATCGCCAACGCCGCCGGCGCATCCTCGACCTGCCAACTCCGCAGAATGAGCCGCGGAGTGGTCAACCGCTCTGCCATCGCCTGATTCTCTTTTCTCACCGTCTCCGTGTTCGCGCATGCGACATCGGGAGAATTCGTGGATTCATGACCAATATGGCTGGCCCGACAGCGTTTCGTCGATGTGGTCTCGATTACGAAGTCATGTTACGCCGGGACACCGACAGCGATCCTGAGCGGACAGAACGGCGGAATTCCATCGGGTGCGGCGGGTCAGGCACAATCGGGTCGTGTCAGAAACGACCGGTCCTGTCGTCGGAATCGTTGGCTCGGCCGCCGGCGGGGTCCAGGAGCTGCGGACCGGTTTCGTGGAACCGGCGCTGGCCCGCGGCTGGCGGGTCGGGGTGACCCTCACGCCGACCGCCGCGGTGTGGCTTCGCGCTGAGGGCGAAATCGACCGAATGGCCGCGCTGACCGGACTTCCGGTCCGCTCGAGGCCACGCCTGCCGACCGATCCGAAGCCACACCCCACAGTGGACTGTTACGTCGTCGCGCCGGCATCGGCGAACACGCTGGCGAAGCTAGCGCTGGGCCTGGCCGACAACCAGGCCACCACGCAGGTCTGCGAGGCAATCGGCAATTCGGTTCCGGTCGTCGTTTTTCCGCGGGCCAATTCCGGCCACATCGGTCACCCGGCCTGGGCCGGCCACCTTGACGTGCTGCGCGGCGCCGGTGTTGTCGTGGTCAATGGCGCCGATCCGGAGGCGGCCATGCCCTGGGCGCACATCCTCGACGTGGTGCGGGACGCGTTGGCCGGAAAAGGCTGAATCAGCTCTCCAGCAGCACTTTCAGCGCGGTCAGGTGCTCCCGCCAGTACGTCCGCGCGCCCTGCGCGGCGTCCGCGTCGGGCAGCCGCTCGTGCAGCAGCGCAACCTGACTGCGGCCCGCGGCCTTGGCCGTAAAGCCCACCGCGATCCGGCTGGAACGTTCGGCGCCGCAGTCGAAACGTACCGACCGGCCGGGCTGCGCGGTCCGTTCCCGCAGTACCGCGTCCGCGAGCCAGCGGCGCCGGAGGTCAGCGTCTACAAAGGCCGCGAACAACCGCTCGACCGGCACCGCCACCGTCTTGCTCGCGGTGACCTGGAACCGCCCGTCCCGGCCGCTTCCGGGAGCGCGCAGGCCCCGGGCCCGCTCGTACTCGACCGTGATCGCCTGCGACCACCAGCTCCCGACGGCGTACGTACCGGCCACCTCGGCCGCGATCTCGCCGTGGGACCGGCGCGTCCCGTCCCAGCCGTCGAGGATGGCGAACCACTCATCCCAATCCCGGCCGGTGGCGCGGCGCACCGCCGCCGCCGACGGCTTTCGATCGCTGTTCATGACCATCTCCCTGCCGATCGGGTGCCTCACCCTGGCGTCGAAGTGGGCAATCCGATTTCGACATCGACCTCGTCAAAGAGTGACCGCAGCCGGGCCGCCAGCTCCGGATCGGTCCAGGCCAACTCGGCGTTCAACACGGCCGTCGCCGCAGCCAGGGCCCGCCGCAGTTCGGGTTCGTCAAGGGACCGGACCAGGGTCGCGCGGACCGGTTCGGTCAGCTCGGCCGGCAATTGGTCGGCGCCCTTGGCGTAGCTGGCCGGATACCCGTACCGCCGGCAAGCCAATTCGAGTACGTGGTCGCGGATTCCGCTGATCAACCATTCGGCCTGCCAGAGCTTGCCTCGCTCGATGCACGTCCGGGCGTGCAACACGTGGTGCCACCCGAGCCCGGCCAGCTCGCGGTGACCAGTCCGCGGCGGGCGGGCCGGCACCGGCTCCAGCGTCGTACCAAAGACCGGACGCCAGCTCGGGGCGACCGGGCCGAATTCGGCCACGGGCATGAACGCGATATCGACCTCAAGGCCACCGGGTAGCAGAAATACCCGGTAGACCGACCCGCCGACCGGCAAATCCCAGTGATGCAGCGCACCGAAATCCGCGTACAAAAGATCGGTCCAGCGAGCAAGCGCGGTCTGGATCGCGCCATCGACGCTGAATGCCAGATCGATGTCCGACCATTCATCGCTCGCGTCGAGGGCATACGAGCCGGTTATCGCCGCGGCCAGAATTATCTGATCGGTTCGGGCCGCCTCAAGCAGTCGGGCCCGGACCTGGTCGCGTTCGGCAACGGTGAACATGGCTCGACCTTAAATCCTCGTTCTGTTACGAGGCGCCCGCCACATTATCTGGTGAATTAGGTTAGCCTAAGCTAGGCTTCGCCGCACTGACGGAGATTCGCCACAGGGGGCCGGATGAGCCGCACCAGCATGCAGCGCCAGCATGCGCCGATGACGACCTACCAGGTAGAGGTGACCGCGGTAGCCGATCTGCATTCGCACCTGCGGCGAATTACCTTCAGCGCGGCCGAACTGGCCGAATTCGTCGATGACGGGCCGGACCAACGCTGCAAATTCTTTCTGCCCCGCGCCGGCCAGAATCGGCCGCTGGTGCCGACCGGCCCGGACTGGTACCCGATCTGGCGGGCAATGTCGGAGGACGTACGCCCGATCATGCGGACGTACACAATTCGCCACCACCGCGCCGAACGCACAGAAATCGATATTGATTTCGTACTGCATGATGACGCCGGACCGGCATCGGCCTGGGCCGGGCAGGCACGCGTCGGCGACCGCGCCGCGATTTACGGCGCATACGCGGATTACGACCGACCAGCGGGCACCGAATGGCAATTGCTGGCCGGTGACGACACGGCATTGCCGGCCATCGCGGCGATTCTGGAGCGCCTACCGGAAACAATGCCGGCCCAGGTATTTGTCGAAGTGGGCGGTCGGGACGAGGAAATACCGTTGCCCGCGGGCGAATTGGTCCGAGTGCGCTACCTGCACCGCGACGGCATACCGGCCGGGAAAAGTGACCTGTTGTGTCGTGCGATCCGGTCGGCCCAATTTCCGGCAGCTACCGGATACGCCTGGGTAGCCGGCGAATCCGCCGCGATACGGGATATTCGCCGGCATCTGGTCAATGACCGCAACATGCCGACCGACGCGATCACGTTCACCGGCTACTGGCGACTGCACGGCCCGATCGAGCAGGTCTAATCTTTGTCGGCGAATACGCAGAATTCATTACCCTCGGGATCGGCCAGCACGTCCCAGTCGATATCGCTGTCCCGCCGCCGCACCATCGATGCGCCCTGTTCCAGTAGCCAATCGACGTCACCGAACACATCGAGGTGCATCCGGTTCTTGACGGTCTTGCCCTCAGGCACCGGAATGATCCAGATCAACGGGCCGGCGCCGGTCGAGTCGACGATCGGCACCGGCCAGTCGGGATCGCGATCACCGGATTTCCTTACGTAACCCAGAACCGTGCACCACCAGTCGGCCATAGCCTGGTGATCGTTCGTATCGAGACACAGGTCTTTGAAACGGGCGGTCATCGCGACATTCTGGCCGAGAAGACCGGCGGTGCGCAGCCGAAACGCCAACCATTAATCCGAATCGGCCCGATCGGCCAGCCGCTCGTACCGCTGCCGGGCGGCCTGCGCGCTGCCCAACCCGAGACCGAAGGCGATCTCCTGCCAGGTCATGCCGCGCCCGCGGGCCATCATCAACAGCGACGACTCGAGCGCCTTCAAACGAATCACGACCCTCGGACGAAACCCGGCATGATCGGTCCGACTTCGATCGTGGCCATCCCGGACGAGATCGCCGGATCGGCCAGAGCGACGGCCCGCGCCGACGCCTCGTCCTCGGCTTCGAACACGCCCAGTCCCCAGGCGCCGGTGCTGTCGCGCACCGGTCCGTAGACGACGACCTTCCCGGCCTCGACCTGCTCGCGCCAGTACGCGGCGTGCCGCTGCATGATCGCGCGCTCGTCATCGTTCATGTCGACATCGAACGTCGGCCGCGGTGGGATCAGCCGAAATACGAAGTAACCACTCAACTCGTCACCGCCCCAATCCCAGCAGAAGTCGCCGGAGATTCCGAGTCTCACGTGAAGGTGATAATTGTCGCACCTCGGCGGCACTGTCCACTGATGCCAATCCGGCAGCTGTCGCAAATGCGGCGCGGCGCTGAATGACCTACCACACTTCAGCGTCGGCGCGGTGAATTGACCCCCTGGAGCTTTCGGCTTGGCCCGGCGCATGGATCTGTGACCGATAGACTGGCCGCACCGCGTGGGGGAGCGCGGAGAGAGGTTCGATAGCCGTTGTCGCGCTGGCGTTCTGATCGTGTGTGCGGATCAAGCCATCCGCCGGTCCCCTACTGCGGCTCGCGAGCATGACGTCGATCTCCGTACCAGAACGGTTGTTGCGACGAGGCAGCGACCTGATCGACCGGCCGCAAGCGCCGCACGTCGCCACCGGCATCGGAATCGCCGCGATCATCACGATCCTGCTGTCCGGCGGGCGGGTTGGCACCGAGTCACAAACGGTCCCGCTATTCCGTTGGTGGGGGCTGCTCGCGCGGGCGGACACGATAGCCCGACCCAACGGCTCGGCCACGCTCGTGACGTTCGCGGCCGCGAGCGTGCTGGCCGTGTGCTGGCTGGTGATACACAGGGCGACGTTGACCGGGGCGATCGGATTGCGGGCCATCATCCGGATCGCGGCGATCTGGTCGATACTCCTGCTGGCCGGCCCGCCGCTGTTCAGCGGGGACATATACAGCTACGTCGCCCAGTCGGTGCTGCAACTGCACGGCCTGGATCCGTACCGTTGGGGCCCGGCCGCGCTCGGCCCCGGCCCGATCGTGTCGTCGGTCGACCCGCTGTGGCAGAACACCGCCAGCCCGTACGGACCGCTGGCCGGACTGATCCAGCACTCGATCGCGTGGATCACTCGGGGTCAGCCGCTGGCGACGCTGATCCTGTTACACCTGTTCATGGAGGCGGCCCTCATCGCCACCGCGATCGTCGCGGCGCGCGCGGTTGCGCCCAGGCGGCGAGCTGCCGTCGTCAGCTGCGTTCTGGCCAGCCCACTGGCGCTGCTGCAGATCACCTCGGCCGGGCATCTGGAAAGCCTGATCATGCTCGGGCTGGTCGTGGCGGTAGTGGCCGCTCAGCGGCAGCACTGGATGCTGGCGGTGTGCGCCGCGACCGCCGCGTTCGCGGTCAAGGCGTCGGCGCTACCCGCGCTCGCCGTCATCGCCTGGATCCACCTGAACCTGTCCACTACTGCCCGGGACCGGATCAAGACACTGGCCGCCGATGCCGGCACGGCGCTGGTCACCTACGGCGTGATAGGCATCCTGGTCCCGGACAACTGGGGCTGGATCCGTGCGCTGAACACGCCAGGCAACAGCGTGACCGCCTCGGCTCCGACCACCCTGCTGTTCAACGTGCTGACTCGCATAACCGGCAATCGGATACACCACACCCACGCCGCTCTCACCGTGGTGCGGGATATCGGGATGGCGGCCGCCATCATCCTGTGTGTCGTACTGGTTCTGACCTACCGGCGGCGGTCGCTGGCCGACACCGTCGGGTTCACGTTGCTCACCGTCGCGTTGCTCGCCCCGGTGGTGTACCCGTGGTACCTGCTGTGGGGCGCGGCCCCGCTGGTGCTCGTGATCGACCGACACCGGACGTTGCTGGCGATCGCGCTCTCGCTGGCGCCGCTACTGGCCGTGCCGGGTTGGCATTGGTCGAGCCTCACCGAGGTGCTGTTCGCGTTGGCCGCGGTGGTCCTCATCATGTTGTCGATCCGGCTGCCGGCCGCGGCGGAGCCGGACGCCGAGCCCGACCGAATTCCGGCTCCAACGCCCTGACCGAACTCAGCATGGCTGTACTCGATTGGCTCGTTACGTATGGCTTTACGGCGAATCTGCCGGCCCGAACGGTTTTCTCGAACGAAGTTGCATAAGCGGGGGCAGTCCACCTCGGCGCCGCGTACTGCTCGGTAAGATGAGGTGCGGTTGGGCAGTCAGCCGTCGGTTCCGTGCAACCTCCGCTGAGCTGAGGCTGTGTCGGAGCATCCCTGACCTGTCGCCCGGAGGCCTCGCGTGACGACCTCACACCCCCTGCCACTCTCTGTTGTTTCCCAGCCCGACGGCTCGATCCTGGTGGGCGGCGAGCTTGACCTCGCTTCCGCGCCACGGCTTCGGGCGGCGTTGCAGACACGCCTGGATTCCGCCACGGACGAGGTGATCCTCGACGTGAGCGGCTTGACCTTCTGCGATTCCTCCGGCCTGAGCGTCCTGGTCTGGGGCCATCAAACGCTGCTCGGGACCGGCGGCAAGCTGATTCTGCGACACCCGCCGGAGCGACTCCTGCGGTTGTTGCGTACCACTCAGCTTGACGGCGAGCTCAATCTCCAATAAGGAGCCTTTACTCGATTCCGTGCTGATAGTAGGGCGTGTCTGACAAATCCTGAACGCGCAGTACGAGGATTTGAGAGATACGCCCTAGTAAGCCACGGCCGGCAAATGTTTGCCAAAGTGGCGGGCGGTTATCGATATTCGCATGCGTAATGAACCCCAGCCCGATCGCGATCCCGGTCTCGCCGAGTTGTTCGAGTTGCTGTTTGCCACTGAGTCGCTGGACGGCTTTCTGCAGGACTTGGCCCAGTTGGCGTCCGAACGGGTCGACGCTCACCTCTCCTGTGGAATCACGGCCGATGTGGACCACCACCCGATAACGGTCGCCGCATCAGACCAATTTGCCGCCGTATTGGATGAACAGCAGTACGCCGCGGGATTCGGCCCGTGCCTCAAGGCGATGCGCACCGGTAAACAAATAGAAATTACGAACCTTGCGCACGAAATGGAGCAGTGGGGTGAGTACGCTCCACACGCGCTGGCGCACGGTCTGGGAGCATGCCTGGCCACCCCGCTGATTTCCACGAATCGGATCTGGGGTGCGTTGAACCTGTATTCCCCCGAACCCGAATCATTCACCGAAGCGGACCAGGCCCGCTCGCACGATCTGGCTGCGCAGGCCGCGGGCGCGATCGCCGTCGCATCCCGGCTGGCCGAACAGACCAAACTGTCCGAACAATTGCATACCGCGCTAACCTCGCGCGCGATGATCGATCAGGCCATCGGGATCATTATGGCCGCGCAACATTGTGATGCCGACGCCGCATTCGCCACGCTGCGTACCGCTTCGCAGAACCGCAACGAAAAGCTGCGCGATATCGCGATCCGTATTGTCCAATCGACCAGCCAACAGCACGTTCCGCCGTCCTGATCGCTTATTTCATTGTTTATGCATTGTTTATGCGCGGATAGGACGCCGCCACCGCGGTGGCGCGACCAAATTGACAATGCTGCCAGCCGGCACATCGCCAAGCCGCCGAAAACAACCAATGCAGTAACCGTTAATGCCCTGTTCGCCATGCGCCACCCGGAATGTCGCCGGACTAGCGCAACGGCGACACGGTAATGGCGTCTCTGTTCGGCACGGGCTATTGAGTGCGATCACCAGCTCTGTCCTCTCTCGCCCGACGTCGTTGTGACAAGCCGTTCAATAGCTGTCCGACGGGCCTTTTGTAGGTGGGGAGCGATAATCAACCGATTAACCAAACCAGCACCGCAGCCAGGTACATCTTCACACTGCGCGCACGCATCATGACGCATTAACAGCCCGGCCACGCCGCATTTTTCATATAAGCTTCACGAAGAACGTGACATCCCCGTACAAAAGCGTTCAGGCAACCAATCCGACCGAGGCATTGTGTTGTACGTATGAAGCCCATCTCTCGAAATGTCACCATCGGCGCGCTCGCCGCGATCTCGGCGGCGGCCGGGATTCTGCTGCCGGCCACACTGAGCCGATCAGGCGCGGCCGTGGCCGTACCCAGTGGCGCGACCGCGTCCGGCCCGGTACCGGAAAGCCGGATCGTACATATGCTGCGGAAAGAGGCGGCCGACTTTGGCGATCCGCACCCGACCTCGATGGGGTACGTCCGGGTGACCCGAGGCTCGGTCATTTCGTACATCTCCGGCGCCACACTGGATCCGCTTACCCAGGACACGCCGGTCGTGCTGGCCCGGGCCTGGGGGCGATTCACGGAGCAAACCCGCGGCATCGGCGGGACACAGGGCGACGCGGTGTTGCGAGGCCCCGCGGTCGACCTGATCCTCGACCTGCAGACCGGTCGCATACTCGATTACGGCATCGATACCGCGCCGATTGCCCTGTCGAGCCTGGGCCAGCTCGTCCGGTTGTGCTAGGCGACCTCGTCTTCCTTTTCGTCCGATTCGGGCGGCGGCGGGGCCGGGCCGACGGCGGCTGCAAGCAGACCGGCATTCGGGATATTGACGATAATTCCGTCGTTGCCCAACAGCGTCGTGTAAGCGAGCCCGACCCGCGTCACCATGCCTTCAAGCTGGCCGCCGAGCGCACCGGAGCGGATCAGGACGCGCTCGCCCGGCACGTACGGCCGGGACAACAGCAATACAAAGCCGGCGAAGACGTTGGCGAGTGATTGCTGCGCCGCGATACCGAGGATCACGCCGGTGACGGCGCCGCCGACCAGCAGGTGACCGATCGGCGTGTCCAGCAGGTCGAGCGCGGCCAACACGACGATCACGTAGCCCACCAGCAGGCAGATCACCCGCAGCGGCATGGCGGCGTTGGCGCCGGCGCGCGCACGGGCTACCCGCTCGACCTCACCGGCGGCGCTGCGGGTGGCGAGCACGCCGAAGACGAGTACGGCGATGGCGCATCCGATCGCGATCAGCCGGTTGTGCAGGTTGTGCGAGTGGATGTCGCCGAGCAGATGACCGACGATCAGAGCGGCCAACGCGACAACGCTGCTCACCAACGCCTTGCGGAAATCCGGCCGGATCCGCTCCTCCAGCATCGCCAACGCGGACCAACCCGGCGGCTCATCCTGCCCGGCCGGCTTCGAACGTCGTATCCACCTCATGGCGTGTGTCTAACAAAGCCGCCGGCGGTACGCACGTTCCGGTGCCGGGAGTCGGTTTGTCCCTGACCTCGTTGCAGCGACCGTGGCACCAGGGTTAGTTGGCCGGCCTCGCAACAGCCTTTACTGCACCGGCCGTGACATCAGCGTCGGTCGACCGGCCCCGCAACAGCCTTCACTGCAGCGACCGTGACCTCAGGGTCGGTCGACCGGCCCCGCAACAGCCTTCACTGCAGCGACCGTGACCTCAGCGTCGGTCAACCCGCCCCGCAACAGCCCTCACCGCAGCGACCGTGAC
>JBEDUI010000210.1:0-43721 GCA_040414495.1 Mycobacteriales bacterium | reverse complement strand
GCTCGTCCCGGTCCACCGCGATGATCGTGGTCGCTCCCGCGAGCCGGGCCCCCGCGATCGCCGCGTCCCCGACTCCCCCGCAGCCGATCACCGCGACCGAGTCGCCGCGGCCGACCGCGCCGGTGTTCAGGGCGGCGCCGAGGCCGGCCATCACGCCACAGCCGAGCAGGCCGGCCACCTCGGGCTTGACCGCCGGGTCGACCTTCGTGCACTGTCCGGCCGCGACCAACGTCTTGTCGGCGAACGCGCCGATGCCCAGCGCCGGCGAGAGGACCGTCCCGTCGGTGAGCGTCATCGGCTGGGCCGCATTGTGCGTGTTGAAGCAGTACCAGGGCCGACCCCGCCGGCAGGCCCGGCATTCGCCGCAGACCGCGCGCCAGTTGAGAATGACGAAATCGCCCGGCACCACCTCGGTCACGCCCGCGCCGACCGACTCCACCACGCCGGCCGCCTCGTGGCCGAGCAGAAACGGGTAGTCATCGGTGATGCCGCCCTCCCGGTAGTGCAGGTCGGTATGGCACACCCCGCAGGCCCGCACCGCCACGACCGCCTCGCCGGGTCCCGGGTCGGGAATGACCACCGTTTCGAGCGTGACCGGCTCCCCTTTCGCCCGCGACACGACCCCGCGTACCTGCTGGCTCATCGCCACCTCCGTGATCAACGCTATTTTGTCGGGAGGCTATCGCGCGGCGTGCTGAAGCGGCGGACGCGGACAGGTATCGGCCAGGTGCCGTCCTGTCGCCCTGGCCCAGCCGGCGTGGAAGGACCCCGCAGAAGCACCGCGGTCGGGACGTGACCAGGCCATCCCGAAGTTGATCATGAAGATCCCTGCGCGACACGCCGACGACACGCCGAGAATCGCGTCGACAAACGTCATGATCAACTTTGCGAGGAGGGCGGCGGACCTCCGGCCTGGCGCCAGCCGCGATCAACGTTCGCGCAGGGGCAGCCGGCAGCGCGGGGAACGCAACCGGCCAGGCCAGCACGGCAGCCGGACTGTCCTATGTGGTCTGGAAATACGGCAGGCAGGGTTCGAGGTTCTCGATGTCGACCTCAACGCTGCGATGCGTTTCCCAGTCGGCTCGGCTGAGCCGCATCCGCAGCTGCGTCGCCGCCTTGCCCCGCCGCACATCGCGGCTGATCCCGTCCTCACGGTAACCGAGCTTGCGGGAAACGCCGAGCGAGCGGGCGTTGTCGTCGTACGCCGATGACGTCGCCCATTCCGCGCCGAGCCCGGCGAACCCGAAATGCAGTACGGCGGCCCGCATTTCCGAGCCTATTCCCTGCCCCTGAAAACGCCGGCCGACCCAGGAACCGGTGCCCACCTCACGCAGTATCGGGAAATCGTGCGCGCCAATTCCCTGCGTTCCCACGACTACATTGTCGCGCAGCACGACGAAATCCAGTCGCCACCGTTGCGCGGTGAAGTCCGCCCAGGACTGCCAATTGTGGGCAAGCGAGTTGTACGCCAACTCTTCGCGCGGCGCATCGGTCCACGGAACCCCGAACGGCATGTATTCCGGGTCGTGTACGCCATCCAGCACGAGGTCGACCAGATCGTCCAGCTGCTCGGTCGAGGGCAGCCGCAACTCAAGCCGCGGCGTACGAATACGCAATGCGAAAAACGGCCAATGTCGCGTCGTCATGCTGGCAGTGTGCGCGATCGGCCACCGTATGTCAGCGGATTTTTCCGAGCGCTAGTCACCACACACAGCAGCGTCCGTCCAGATCGGACGGACGCTGCCAGAAAAGCCAGTCGGAAAAGCCAGTGAAGCCTCAGTCGTTGACGTACTCGTTCCACGACTTGTACCGGTCGACCGCGCCCGCGGTGGCGGACATGAAGATGTCGGCGATCTCGGTGGTCATCGGCCCGGGTTTTCCGGTGCCGACCGTCCGGTCGTCGACCTCGCAAATCGGCACCAACTCGGCGGCGGTGCCGGAGAAGAACGCCTCGTCGGCGTGGTAAAGATCCGTGCGCACGATCGTGCGCTCCTGGACGTCGTAACCCTGATCGCGCGCGATCTTCATGACCGAGTCGCGCGTGATGCCCTGCAGCAAACCGTCCTGGATCGGCGGCGTGATGAGCTGGCCGTCCTCGACGATGAAGATGTTTTCCCCGGTGCCCTGCACGACGTGCCCGGCCGGGCTGAGCAGAATCGCTTCGTCGTACCCCGCCTTCACCGCGGAGACCTTGGCCAGCGAGGAATTCATGTACTGACCGGTGCCCTTGCCGGTCGGCGGAATGGAATTCTGGTTGATGTGCTGCCAACTCGACGTGGCGGCACGACAACCGGACGCCTTCGCGTCCTCACCTAGGTAGCTCCCCCACGGCCACACCGCGATCGACACCTCGGTCTTGCTGGGTAGTGGGTTGAGCCCCATCTCCCCGTAGCCCAGGTAGAAGATTGGCCGGATATAGCAGGACTCGACCTCGTTGATGCGGACCGTCTCCTTGGTGGCCGCGACAATCTGTTCGAGGCTGAACTCCGGCTCCATCAGGTAGATCTTCGCCGAACGGAACAGCCGGGTGATGTGATCGGTCAGCCGGAAGACGGCCGGGCCCCGGGGAGTGGCGTAGGCCCGGATGCCCTCAAAGACACCCCAGCCGTAATGCAGGGTCGGGTTGAGTACGTGGATGGTCGCGTCGTCCCAGTCGACGAACTCACCGTTCATCCAGATCTTTTTGGTGGGTGTAAGAGGCACGAGGACTCCCCTGTCGATGAGAAACAGACCATGCGGCGGCTTGCCCGACCGCACCACAACTGCCGGAACTGTAGCAGTTGCTAGGAACCCCAACTAAACCAGTTGGAGGTCAACTTCGCGAGTTGGCTACGGCCCAGATCACCGTCGCCGGCTGGCCAGCGCGGCAAGTCGGTCGCCGATCTCGGCCGTACGCCCGGGCGCCTTGTCGTCCCGGGTGGCCAGGTCAAACGTCACCGCGGCCTCGACCCGCTTGGCCTGCTCGCGGAAGCCGAGGTGATCAAGCATCAGGGCCACCGAGAGCACGGCCGCGGTCGGGTCGGCCGCCCCGTGCCCGGCGATGTCGGGCGCGCTGCCGTGTACCGGCTCGAACATGCTGGGATTGGCCCGGCTCAAATCGAGGCTGGCGCTAGCGGCCAGGCCCAGTCCGCCGGTGATCGCGGCGCCGAGATCGGTCAGAATGTCGCCGAACATATTGTCCGTGACAATCACGTCGAACCGACCCGGATCGGTGACGAAGTACATCGCGGCCGCGTCGACGTGCTGGTACGCGACGGTCACGCTGGGATATTCCTGGGCCAGTCGCTCCACCGTCCGCCGCCACAGCGATCCGGCGTAGGTGAGCACGTTCGTCTTGTGTACCAGGGTCAGGTGCCGCCGCGGCCTGGCCGCGGCCCGGCGAAATGCATCGCGCACCACGCGTTCCACGCCGAATGCGGTATTCACGCCGGTTTCGGTGGCTACCTCATTCGGCGTGCCTTTCCGCAATACGCCGCCATTGCCTACGTACGGGCCTTCGGTGCCTTCCCGTACCACGAGCATGTCGATCTCGTGGTCGCCACGCAGCGGGGACTTCACCCCGTCGAAAAGCCTTATGGGGCGCAGGTTTACGTGCAGGTCGAGCTCGAACCGCAGGCGTAGCAGCAGTTCCCGTTCCAACACTCCACTGGAGACAGACGGATGCCCCACCGCACCAAGCAGAATCGCGTCGTGATCGCGCAGCTCACCCAGGACCGAGTCCGGCAATACCTCACCGGTCTTGTGCCACCGCGCCGAGCCGAGATCGTACGAGGTGATCTGCACGGTCGGAATCGTCTCGGCCAGTACCTTCACCGCCTCGCGGATTACCTCCGGGCCAATGCCGTCACCGGGAATGGCGGCAACGCTGATGGCTCGCGCCGCGGTACTGACAAAACCCGCGGGTGCGCTCGTTGTCATCGTCATCGCGTTATTCCGCCTCCAGGTCCGCGCTGCGCGCACCGGTCGCGCCGATCGCCTCACCGATGCGCTCCAACAATGCCGGCGGTACCGCCGAATCCACGGACAGCACCATCAATGCCTCGCCACCACGCTGGCTGCGACTGACCTGCGCACCGGCGATATTGATGCCGGCCGCCCCCAATTGCGCGCCCACCGCCCCGACAATTCCGGGCCGGTCGTGGTAGCGGAAAAACAACAAATGCGGTTCCAAGCGCAAATCGACGTCGTAACCGTCGACGTCGGTCAACTTCTGGATTTCCCGTGGCCCGGACAGGGTGCCCGAAACGCTGACCCGGGTGCCATCGGTGAGTACACCGTGGACAGTCACCAGATTACGGTGCTCCGCGCTTTCGGCATACGTGGCCAGACCCACGTCGATTCCACGTTCCTTGGCCAGCAGCGGGGCGTTGACGAACGTCACCTGCTCCTCGACCACGTCGGCGAAAACGCCTTTCAGAGCGGCCAATTGCAGCACCTGCACGTCGTACGCCGCGATCTCACCGCGTACCTCCACCGCGACGCTGACCGGAACTCCGGCCGCCAGCGCCGTGAACACCCGACCCAGCCGTTCGACCAACGGCAGCGCGGGCCGGATCTCCTCAGCCACCACGCCACCGGCTTGTACGTTCACCGCGTCCGGCACGAATTCCCCGTCCAACGCCAACTTCACCGACCGGGCCACCGCGAGCCCGGCCTTGTCCTGCGCCTCGGCGGTGGACGCGCCCAGGTGCGGGGTGGCGACAACATTCGGCGCACCCAGTAGAACGTTGTCACTGGCCGGTTCGCTGGTGAATACGTCGATGCCGGCCCCGGCGATCTGGCCCGAACGCAACGCGTCGGCCAGCGCCTCCTCGTCGATCAGGCCACCGCGGGCGGCGTTGACGATCCGCGCCCCGGGCTTGGTTTTGGCCAGTTCGGCCGCCCCGATCAGGCCCGCCGTCTCGGGCGTCTTGGGCAGGTGAATGGTGATGAAATCGCTGCGCGCCAGCAGTTCGTCCAACGCCACCAACGTCACACCCAGCTGGGCCGCGCGGGCCGGCTGGATATACGGGTCGTAGGCCAGCAACTGCGCCCCGAACGCCGCCAGCCGGCGCGCCACCAACACCCCGATCCGGCCCAACCCCACGATGCCGACCGTCTTGTCGGCGATTTCGACGCCGGTGAAGGCCGACCGCTTCCACTCCCCGGCCCGCACGCTGGCGTCGGCCGCCGGCACGTGCCGGGCCACCGACAGCAGCAGCGCCACGGCGTGTTCGGCCGCGCTGATGATGTTCGAGGTCGGGGCGTTGACCACCATGACCCCGCGGGTCGTCGCCTCGGCGACGTCGACGTTGTCCAGGCCGATACCAGCGCGGGCCACCACCTTGAGCATCGGCGCGGCGGCCAGGGCCTCAGCGTCGATCGTGGTGGCGCTGCGAATCAGTACGGCGTCGGCCTCGGCCAGCGCCGCCAGCAAAGCTGGCCGGTCGCTACCGTCCACCTGTCTCAGTTCGTAGTCGGTGGCCAGCACGGACAACGCGTTGGGGGAAATCTGTTCGGCAACTAGCACGACAGGACGGTGTGCGGCAGTGGTCACTCGGCATCCTGAGGGTCGAAGTCATCAGGTGTACATAGGGCACAACGGTGTACCGACCAGATGGGCCAGTTTAGCGTCAATATCGCAAATCTGTTGACGAATTGTGATCATTACGGTGCGGAGAGCGACCGTTTTGTCCACTGTCGCATGGCTTCCGCCGGAAATAATTCCCTCTCGGGCGCGTATATGAGAGCGCGTAATGGCCAGTGACATCAGCGGAAATCTGTCCATCCGCATTTCTTCCCCGGAAGAAATAACACGGGAAATAGTCAGCCGAATAAGCAACGCGGCCGGTCGCCACGATCGTGGCGACCGGCCGTGGGCCGAGCAAATGATCGTCAGGCGGTCTCGGTGATCGGGCGGTCCACCCAGGACATGAGGCCACGGAGCTTGGCTCCTACCTCCTCGATCTGGTGAGCCTTGCCCTCCTCGCGAAGCTTGAGGAAATTCGGCCGGCCGTTGTCGTCCTCGGCGATCCACTCCTTGGCGAAGCTGCCATCCTGGATCTCACTAAGAATCTTGCCCATTTCCGCCTTGACCGCAGGCGAAACGATGCGCGGGCCGCGCGTGAGGTCGCCATACTCGGCGGTGTCACTGCAGGAATAACGCTGCCGCGCGATGCCGCCTTCGTAGATGAGGTCGACGATGAGCTTGAGCTCGTGCAGTACCTCGAAGTACGCGATCTCCGGCTGGTAGCCGGCGCCGACCAGCGTTTCGAAACCGGCCTGGATCAGCGCCGAGGTCCCTCCACACAGGACAGCCTGCTCGCCGAAGAGGTCAGTCTCGGTTTCCTCGGTGAACGTGGTTTTGATGACGCCGGCGCGGGTGCCGCCGATGCCCTTGGCGTAGGAAAGGCCCAGAGCAAGGGCGTTTCCGGTCGAGTCCTGCTCAACCGCGACCAGGTCCGGCACGCCCTTGCCGTCGACGAACTGACGGCGCACGAGGTGACCCGGGCCCTTCGGGGCGACCAGCACGACGTCCACATCGGACGGAGGCTGGATGTAGCCGTAACGGATGTTGAAGCCGTGGCTGAAGAACAGCGCGTCACCGGGCTTGAGGTTGGGCGCGATGTCTTCGGCGTAAAGCGAACGCTGCACGGTGTCCGGTGCCTGAATGCTCACCAGGTCCGCCTCGGCGGCGGCCTGCGCCGGCGTGAGCACGCGCAGCCCCTCCTCCTCGGCCTTGGCCCGGCTCTTGGAGCCTTCCTTCAACCCGATACGCACATCGACGCCCGAGTCGCGCAAGGACAGCGCATGGGCGTGGCCCTGGCTGCCGTAGCCGATGACAGCGACCTTCCGACCCTGGATCAACGACAGATCGGCATCGTCGTCATAGAAAATCTCAGCGGGCATTTCGTACGTGTCCTCTCCAGTTTGTTTATTGACGCGGTCAGGCGCTGCGCTCGACCGGGCGCAGATTGGCGGCGCTGGTGATCGACCGCGGACCGCGGCCGACCGCCACCACACCGGACTGCACCATTTCCTTGATGCCGAACGGCTCGAGCACGCGCAGCAGCGCATCGAGCTTGTCCGCGGTGCCAGTGGCCTCGATGGTCACCACCTCGACACCCACATCGACCACGCGCGCACGGAACAACTGCGCGGTTTCCAGGACGTGGCTGCGGCTCGCGGTGTCGGCCCGGACCTTGACCAGCAGCAGTTCGCGTTCCACGGCGTGCGGCTGCTCCAGCTCCACGATCTTGATGACGTTCACCAGCTTGTTGAGCTGTTTGGTGACCTGCTCCAACGGGTGGGACTCCACGTCCACGACGATCGTTATCCGGGAGACCTCGTCGACCTCGGTCGGTCCGACCGCGAGCGACTCGATGTTGAAACCGCGCCGGCTGAACAGACCGGCCACCCGGGCCAGCACACCGGGCTTGTTCTCGACCAGCACCGACAACGTATGGGTGCTCTTACTCATGGCTACGCATCCTCATCGAAGTTCGGGCGGACGTCGCGCGCCGCCATGATCTCGTCATTGCTGGCACCGGCGGCGACCATCGGCCACACCTGGGCATCCTGCCCGACGACGAATTCGCAGACCACGGGTGCGTCGTTGATCGACATCGCCTTTTCGATGGTCGAGTCGACGTCGTCGCGGGTCTCGCAGCGCAGGCCCACGCAACCGAGCGCCTCGGCCAATTTGACGAAGTCCGGCACCCGGACCTTCCCGGAGTCGTCGGCGATGGTGCCGAGCCGGGTGTGCGAATAGCGCTCGTCGTAGAACAGCGCCTGCCACTGTCGGACCATACCGAGGTTGCCGTTGTTGATGATCGCGACCTTGATCGGAATGCCTTCCAGGGCGCAGGTTGCCAATTCCTGGTTGGTCATCTGGAAACAACCGTCGCCGTCGATTGTCCACACTGTCGTGTCCGGACGGCCGGTCTTGGCGCCCATCGCGGCCGGCACGGCATAGCCCATCGTTCCCAGGCCACCGGAATTGATCCAGGTGTAGGGCTTCTCGTACGAAATAAACTGAGCTGCCCACATCTGGTGCTGACCGACACCTGCGACATAAATCGTATCGGGACCGGAAATCGCGCCCAGTCGCTCGATCACGTACTGCGGGGCCAACGAACCGTCATCGTGCCATTCGTAACCCAGCGGATACGTCTTACGCCAATTGTCGAGCTGGCTGCACCAGGCCGAGATGTCAGCGCGGTTACCAGCGTCGAATTCCGCCTGCACAGCGGGGATCAATGTGCTGATCACCTCTTTGCAGTCGCCCACAATCGGAACGTCGGCCACCCGATTCTTGGAGATTTCGGCCGGGTCGATATCGGCGTGAATAACCTTTGCATTCGGCGCGAACGAGGAGAGCTGGCCGGTGACCCGGTCGTCGAAACGAGCGCCCAGGGTGATGAGCAGATCGGACCGTTGCAACGCGGCCACCGCACTCACCGAGCCGTGCATTCCCGGCATTCCCATGTGCTGCGGGTGGCTGTCGGGAAATGCGCCCCGCGCCATCAATGTGGTGACCACCGGAATTCCGGTCAGCTCCGCCAGCTGCCGCAATTCGTCGCTGGCGTGGGCTTTCAGCACACCGCCGCCGACGTAGAACACCGGCTGGCGGGCCGCCGCGATCATCCGCGCGGCTTCCCGGATCTGCTTGCCGTGCGGACGCAACACCGGCCGGTAACCGGGTAGCTCCATCGCCGGCGGCCAGGCGAATGTCGTCTGGGCCTGCTGCACGTCCTTGGGAATGTCCACAAGCACCGGTCCGGGCCGGCCGGTCGAGGCGATATGAAACGCCTCGGCCAGGGTGCGGGGAATGTCCTCGGCCTTCTGCACCAGGAAGTTGTGCTTGGTGACCGGCATCGTGATGCCGCAGATGTCGGCTTCCTGGAAGGCGTCGGTACCGATCAACGGGTTGCCGACCTGACCGGTGATCGCCACGATCGGCACCGAATCCATGTAGGCGTCGGCGATCGGGGTCACCAGGTTCGTCGCACCCGGACCCGAGGTCGCGATGCAGACACCGACCCGACCGGTCGCGTGGGCGTAGCCGCTGGCGGCGTGCCCGGCGCCCTGCTCATGCCTTACCAGAATGTGCCGCACCGCGGTCGAGTCATACAACGGGTCGTAGGTCGGCAAAATCGTGCCGCCGGGAATCCCGAACACTACGTCGACGCCGAGCGCTTCCAACGAATAGACGATGGACTGTGCGCCGGTGGCTGGTCGCGGTGCTGTGCTGGAGGCTGTCATCGGGGACCTTCTGCAGATGGTGACGGTGTCAGATGGGGCTCGAATGTGGACGGTGACAACAAAAAACCCCTCGTGCCGAAGCACGGAGGGGTGAGCGCGTCAGCAGATGCCGACGCGCTAGCAAAGTACGAGGAACTCGTGGAGCATGGCATGACCGTACGGCTTACCTTCGACATGGTCAAATTGACGGGACGATCATCCCGCATTTTGGGATGAGCTGCCAAATGTCTGGTGTGGATGTTCCCGCAGCCACTGGGCCCAGCCGATCTGACCGCGCACCGCGTCCGGGGAACCGATGTTGCTTTTCATCCGAAATGCCTTGGCTGCGCCATTACGCCCCCACAGCGGCAGCACCGGTCCGGCCCGCCGCCCCGCGGCCCGCCAGGCGTGCAGGATTTCCCGCCCGCTGAGGCGTTCCGGCCCGACGAATTCGGCGATCGCCCCGGACGGGCCGGCGTCAATCGCATCGAGGAGATACTGCGCCAAGTCGCAGACCGCCACGGGTTGCGCAGCGAAACCGGCCGGCAGGAACAGGATCGGGCCGCGCCGCAACCGCTGGGTGAGCAGGCCGGCGATGAACTCGTGGAACTGCGCGGCCCGCACGATCGAATACGGAACGCCGGCCCGGGCCACGGTGCGCTCGGCGTCCAGCTTCGCCACGTAGTACGGGAGCGGGTTGCGGTCGACGCCCACGATCGATACGTACACGAGGTGCTTTACGCCCTCGGCCCGGCAGGTCTGTACGAGCCGGCGGGTGCCGGCCACGTCGGTCGCCTGCGGATCGCCGGCCGGATCGGATGCGGCGTGCACCACCACCTCGCAGCCGGCGACGGCCTCGGTCAGGCCGACTCCGGTGGCGAGGTCCGCCTGTACGTCGCCGTCGGTCCGGGACATCGCGCGCACCTTGTGGCCGGCCTCGCGCAGGGCAGGTACCAGCGCCGCGCCGAGGTCACCGGTCGACCCGGTGACCAGCACCGTGCTCATCAGGTTGCCTCCCGCCAGCACCTGCCATGCCCGACCTACGCCGCACCCGGAATTGGTCCGCGACACGTCGGGCGGGCGGACCAATTCTGCATGATTACGGCCGAAAATGCCTTAGCTGCACACTGCGCCGGTCGCAGCCGAGCCGACCAGCTTGGCGTACTTGGCCAGCACCCCGGTCCCGGTCGGCGGCTCCGGCGCCTTCCACCCGGCCCGGCGCCGTTCCAACTCCTCCGGGTCCACCACCAGGTCGAGCGTCCGGGCGGCCATGTCGAGCCGGATCCGGTCGCCGTCGTGCACCAACGCGATCGGCCCGCCAACCACCGACTCCGGCGCGACGTGCCCGATGCAGAGCCCCGTCGTACCGCCGGAGAACCGGCCATCGGTCAGCAGCAGTACGTCCTTGCCCAGGCCCGCGCCCTTGATCGCACCGGTGACCGCCAGCATCTCCCGCATACCCGGGCCGCCGCGGGGACCCTCCTGCCGGATGACCAGCACGTCGCCCTTGCCCAGCGAGCCGGCCGCGATCGCGTCCATCGCACCCTGCTCGCCGTCGAAGACCCGCGCTGTGCCGTCGAATACGTCGGCGTCGAAGCCGGCGCTCTTGACCACGGCGCCGTCCGGGGCCAGCGAACCACGCAGGATGGTCAGCCCTCCGGTCTTGTGGATCGGGTTGCCCATGGCGTGGATGATCTTGCCGTCGGGATCCGGCGGCGCGATCTCGGCCAGGTTCTCGGCGATGGTGCGCCCGGTGACGGTGAGCGCGTCGCCGTGCAGCAGGCCGGCGTCCAGCAGCGCCTTCATCACGACCGGTACGCCGCCGATCGAGTCGATGTCGGTCATCACGTACCGACCGAACGGCTTCACGTCGGCCAGGTGCGGGGTCTTGTCGCCGATCCGGTTGAAGTCGTCCAGCGTGAGGTCGACCTTCGCCTCGTGCGCGATCGCCATCAGGTGCAGTACGGCATTGGTCGAACCGCCGAGCGCCATCACCACGGTGATCGCGTTCTCGAACGCCTGCTTGGTCATGATCTGGCGCGCGGTGATGCCGGCGTCGACCAGCTTCACGACCGCCTCGCCACTGCGTTCGGCGTACACGTCGCGGCGGGCGTCCGGGGCCGGCGGGGCCGCGCTGCCCGGCAACGACATGCCCATCGCCTCGGCCGCGGCGGCCATCGTGTTGGCGGTGTACATACCGCCGCAGGCGCCCTCGCCGGGGCAGATCGCCTTCTCGATTTCGGTGAGCTCGTCGCGGGTGATCTTGCCGGCCAGGCAGGCGCCGACGCCCTCGAACGCGTCGATGATCGTGACGTCCTTGCCCTTGTACTTACCGGGCAGGATCGAGCCGGCGTACAGGTACACACAGGCCAGATCCAGCCGCGCGGCCGCCATCAGCATGCCGGGCTCGGACTTGTCACAGCCGGCCAGCAGCACGCTGCCATCCAGCCGCTCGGCCTGCATCACCGTCTCGACCGAGTCGGCGATGACCTCACGGGAAACCAACGAGTAATGCATTCCGACGTGGCCCATCGAAATGCCGTCGGAGACCGAGATCGTGCCGAATTCGAGCGGGTAGCCGTCCGCGCCGCGTACGCCCTCCTTGGCCTTCTTGGCCAACCGGTCCAGGCTCAGGTTGCACGGCGTGATCTCGTTCCAGGACGACGCGACGCCGATCTGCGGTTTGCGCCAGTCGTCGTCGCCCATACCTACGGCCCGCAACATGCCACGCGCGGCGGCACGCTCGATCCCGTCGGTGACCTCATGGCTTCTGGGCTTGCGGTGCTCGACCGTCATTCACACTCCTGAATTTCGAACGGCCCGCTGACGCCTGTGATCCCGTCTCTCCTTGGGGCAGGCCGAGCGGTCCCCTGAGCCTAGTCACCAACCGGTTACGTCCTCTTGGCAGGCCGGATCAGGATGCGCGCTGCAGGCCCGGCTCGTGGGGCCTGAGAGAATATCCGCCGTGCCTGGCGTCGCGTCCGACCTCAAGATCGTGAAGCTCCGACCGTCCCGGTCGTGGCTGATCGTCGTGCTGTTCCTACTTTTCTGTGTCACCCCACTGGCGTTTGTCGGTACGCCGCTGCTGGTGTTGTACGTGATTCCGCTGGGCGTGCTGCTGTGGATCTTCCGGTCCGGAACGGATATCGACGCCGATGGGCTGACCGTGCGCGCCATCGCTGGCCGCCGCCGGATCTCCTGGGACGAGGTCCAGGCCCTGTCCCCCGCGCCGCGCGGCGAACTGCGCGCGGTCCTGAAAGACGGACGACTGCTGCCATTGCCGCAGGTCCGTTTGCGACACCTTGATCTCATCGCCGCGGTCAGCGGTGGTCGCGTGCCAACCGTCAACGACGCAGCCGCCGGCGAGCCGGCGCCTCCGTCCGATGATCGACCCGCCGACCAATCGGGCGATCAGCAAGGAGAAGCTCGTGAGTGATCTACCCACCGTTGCCTTCGGCCGTACGGACATGGCCATCACCCGGGTGGGTTTCGGAGCCTGGGCCGTCGGGGGCGGAGACTGGTTCGCCAGTTGGGGTGAGCAGGACGACGCCGAGTCGATCGCGGCGATCCGACGCGCCATCGAGGGCGGTGTCAACTGGGTCGATACGGCCGCGGTCTACGGGCTGGGGCATTCGGAGGAGGTCGTGGCCCGCGCGCTGGCCGACCTACCCGAGGCGGACCGCCCGTACGTATTCACCAAATGCGGCTTGATCTGGGACGAGAACGACCGCTCGGCCCGGCCGGCCCGGATCGGTACCGCGGCCAGCCTCAAACGAGAGGCCGAGGCGTCACTGCGGCGCCTTCAGGTGGACCGTATCGATCTGTTCCAGCTGCACTGGCCGGCCGAGGACGGAACCCCCGTCGAGGAGTACTGGCAGGCGCTGGTCGACCTACGGACCTCGGGCAAGGTGCGCGCGGTCGGGCTGTCCAACCACTACGTCGCCGACCTGGAGATCGCCGAGAAGATCGGCCACGTCGACTCGCTGCAGCCGCCGTTCTCAGCCATCAACCGGAGCGTCGGGGACGTCGAACTGCCGTGGTGCG
The DNA here is from genome assembly GCA_040414495.1 of Mycobacteriales bacterium. Classification (GTDB taxonomy): domain Bacteria; phylum Actinomycetota; class Actinomycetes; order Mycobacteriales; family QHCD01; genus DATAVB01. The sequence continues at coordinate 30,455 of JBEDUI010000210.1, read as the reverse complement.
CCGACCATGGCACCGCGGTGATCGTCTACAGCCCGATGCAGTCCGGTCTGTTGACTGGCTCGTTCAGCCGGGAGCGGGCAGCGGCGCTCTCGCCCGGCGACTGGCGCAGCCGGGCGACGGACTTCACCGAGAAGCTGGATGTCAACCTGGCCCTGGCCGACGCGTTGCGCCCGATCGCCGACAAGCACGGCGCCTCGGTCGCGGCGGTGGCGATCGCGTGGACGCTGGCCTGGCGCGGGGTCACCGGCGCGATCGTCGGGGCCCGCCGTCCGTCGCAGGTCGACGGGTGGCTGGATGCTGCCACGCTCGACCTGACCAAGGAAGATCTGGACGACATCGCCGTGGCGATCAAGTCGACCGGCGCCGGCGAGGGACCGGCCCGGCCGTAAGGGCACTGTTTGGATGTCTATCGTCGGAAATGCAACGCGCGGAACACCACGCGTTGCCCGTACGTCTAGGGTTTGTCTGTTAAATCCTGGCCGTCGCGAGCGGTGATCCAGGCGGCGGTCCGGCAAGGCAGCCCGGGTGCGGGTGTCCCGCACAACACGGGAGGAGCCGGTAGCGGGAGCTACCGGCGACGACGACAACGCGGCCGGTCGTCGTCTGGGCGCCGCGCAGCAGGCCGAGGATTTAACAGACATACCCTGGCCGGACGTACCCGCGATTCCCCGATCTCGGAGAGACTGTCAGCATGAGACGACGACCCGCCGGCGTGCTGATGCTCCTGGTTGGCGTCCTGTTGGGCGGTTTCCTCACCGCGTGCGGGCACTCCGCGAACAAGGGGCAGCCGACCTCGGCCCGCACGTGGGTGGCGCAGCAGAACGACCCGCCGCCGGTCGTCGACCCGCAGATTCCCGGCGAGCAGACGCCCGGCCAGCCCGATCAGCCGAACCAACCGGACCAGGGCGGCAGTACCGGCAAGCCCGGTACTGCCGAGGATCCCAACGTCGTAGCCGCGCACCTGTCGGTGCCGTGGGGCCTGGCGCTGCTGCCCGATGGCAGCGCCCTGGTCGGCGAACGCCCGACCGGGCGAGTTCTGCAGGTCCAGCCGACCCGCTCGCCAGTCGCCACGGTCGCGACGATCGGCGGCATCGACAATTCCGGCTCGGGCGGGCTGCTGGGCCTGGCCGTTTCGCCGTCGTACAACGAGGACGGGCTGATCTACGCGTACGTCACCACCAAAACCGATTCGCGCATCCTGCGTTTCAGTCTCGGTACGGCGCCCACGCCGATCCTGACCGGCCTGCCCCGCGGTGCGGGGAGCGCGCTCGGTGGCGCATTGGCGTTCGGCCCGGACGATGACCTGTACGTCTCGGTCGGCGACAACGGCCACCCGAGCTTGGCCGACCGGCCGGACAGCATGGCCGGCAAGATCCTGCGGATCAACGTCTTTGGCAAGCCGGCGTCGGGCAACCCCGGCGGCTCGGCCATTTACGCCAGCGGATTCCACAACGTCACCGGCATGACCTGGGACAAGCAGGGCCGGATGTACGCCACCGACAGTGGACCGCACAACGTCGACAACCTCGACCTGATCGCGCGCGGCGGGCAGTACGGCTGGCCGGCGGTCAAGGCCGGCGATCGCACGCCGCTGCTGCAGTGGAAGCCGAACCGGATCGGCCCGGGCGGGGTCGCGGTCCTCGGCTTCGGGTTGTTCATCGGCGAGCTGACCGGTCAGAAGCTGATCGGTATTCCGCTGGACACCCACGGCAAGCCGCACGGCGCGGCCGAGGATCTGCTCAAGGGGACGTACGGTCGGCTGCGTACCGTCGTCGCCGCGCCCGACGGTGCACTGTGGATCACCACGTCCAATAAGGACGGTCAGGGCAAACCGGCTCCGACCGATGACCGGGTACTGCGCATCAAGCCGCCGAGCAGCGCCACCAACTCCCCCGCCTAACTCGCGTCCGATCGCGTACTTCCGCGCTCCCTCGCGGAAGCGACCGTTGCCGCGCGACTCGGTCCTCCTGCCCGCGTCGCCTAACCAAGCGCTAGCTCGCGCCCGACCGCGTACTCCCCGCGCTCGTCACGGCACCAGGCGTCCCTACGGGCTTGATCGCATGCTCTCGCGCGTCGCGGAACCGAGCGTCGCTGCGCACCGCCCTGGCTTGATCGCGTACTTCCCCGCCCGTCGCGGAAGCGAAAGTTGCCGCGCGACCCCACCTCGCTCGCACTCGATCGGATACTCCCGCACTCTTTCGCCTGACCAACCCGCTCGCTCGCGTACTCCCCCGCTCGACGCGGGAACCGAGCACTCCGCGCCGCCGACTCTTTTTCCTTGATCGTGAGCGGATTTGGTAGCGATTCCGGTATCAAATCCACTCACGATCAAGAAGCGAGCCCCGATATTGGCTGGCCTCAGCCGCTTTCGAAGTTGATCATGAAGTTCCCTGCGCGACACGCCGGCGACACGCCGGCGACCGCGTCGGCAACTTCATGATCAACCGCGGCGGTTGGCGAGTCAGACATCGCGGCGGGTCAGAACCGGCCGGGCTAGCCGCGAAGGATGAGCAGGTCAGATCGAACGATCAGCGGTCCAGACCGAAAGATCAGCGAGCCAGACGACAAGGGGATGCGGTGACCGAACAACTGTCGCGTACCGAAGACCGGGCGAGGCTGGCGACCGACCTACGCTCCGCCCTGGCAGCGAGCTGCCCCGGGTCGTGGGTCACGCTGCGCGGCTCGCTGGCCGCCGGCACCGCCGACGAGTACAGCGACATCGACCTGCTGTGGGTCGTACCGGACGCGGCGCTGCCACGTTGCGTCGAGACGGTCGGCACGATTCTGGCCCCAGTCGCGACGCCGCTCTCGGTCCGCTCCGACCCGGATTTCCAACGGTCGGAGCATCGGCGGCTGTTGTTCGTACGGTTTGCCGGCCTGCCGTTGTTCTGGCGGCTGGATCTGGAGGTACGGGCAGCATCGCGTGCGGCTGACGAGGACATCGAGGCTGCCCGCGGCGATGACTGGTCGCTGCCGGAGAGCGCCGCCATGAACGCGATCGCGGCGGTGAAGGCGGTCCGCCGGGCACGTCCGGAGATCGCGGATGCCCTGCTGGCAAGGGGTTTCGAACGAATCGCGGCGACCGACCCGGGCGGCAGTTGGTCGGCCCGGGTCGGCGCGTTGGCCGACGCCAGCGCCGAGCGCGAGCCGAGGCTACGAGAACTCGCCGCCGACATTCACCGACTGGTCGCCGACCTGCTCTGAGCCGGCCACGCGCCGCAGGTAGGCCACCCGCAAACCCAACGCAGCTTCGTAGACAACGCTCTCACACGCGTAACTGCAGCTTTGTACGCAGCGCCGACTCACCAGCACCGGCAGCGAACGCCGCGCACCGCCATACCCGTATCTACAACCGAACGCCGCGCACCGCCATACCCATACCTGCAGCCGAACGCCGCGCGCCGCCATGCCCGTACCTGCAGCGAACGGGACACCAGGGTGGCTCACGCGGGCCGTAACCAACCCTCCTGTCACGCTCGCTGCAACAAGGGCTGACAACACACCACGATCACGACCCTCACGTCACGCTCGCCGCAACAAACGCCGACAACAACCCACAGCGACAACCCCCACGTCACGCTCGCCGCAACAAACGGCGACAACACACCACGATCACGACCCTCACGTCACGCTCGCCGCAAACGCCGACAACAACACCACGACCACAACCCTCACCTCACGCTCGCTGCAACAACGGCCGGCAACAGCCCACAGCGACAACCCTCAGATCACGGTCGCTGCAATCAGACTGGGCGGTCGCCCTCACGCCACGGTCGCGGCAGTGATGCCCAACTTCAGCGTCACGTTCGCGGCAGTGATGCTCAACTCCGGTCGGCGGCAGGACACATCGGCTGTCCACTGGATCGACGGGATTGGTCCGATTTCGGCAGAGCGGTCCGACCGCCAGTATTGGTCGGCTAGCGTGCAGCAGCGTGACTGACTACTGGACCCGCCCGGAATGCATCGGCATCAACCGCCTGCCGGGCCGCTCGACATTATTGCCCTACGACTCCGCCGCCGACGCGTTGGCCGGCACGGCCCCGCGTGTCCGCTCCCTGGACGGGACCTGGTCGTTCCAACTCGTCGACCGGCCCGCCGACACGCCGGAGAATTTCGCCGACCCCGACCTGGACACCACCGACTGGGACGAGGTCGCGGTGCCGGGCAACTGGACGATGCAGGGCTTCGACGCGCCGCAGTACACGAACGTGATCATGCCGTTCGAGCCCGATGATCCGCCGCGGGTACCCGAGGACAACCCGACCGGGCTGTACCGGACCAGTTTTGACGTACCGACCGACTGGGCCGGGCGCCGGCTCGTGCTTTCCTTCGGCGCGGTCACTTCCTGCTTCCAGGTCTGGGTGAACGGAACGTTCGTCGGAGTCGGCAAGGATTCCCGGCTGCCGAGCGAATTCGACGTCACCGATGTGGCGCACGCGGGTCGGAACACGGTTGCCGTGCAGGTGGTCAAGTGGTCCGACGCGTCCTATGTGGAGGATCAAGACCAGTGGTGGCAGGCCGGGATCAACCGGTCGGTCACGGTGTACGCGACAGCGCCGACGTATTTGCAGCACGTTTTCGCCCGTGGCGGGTACGACCACACGAGCGGCGCCGGTTCGCTGCGGGTCCAGGTCGAGGTCGGCAACCTGCCCGAGCCACAGTGGACGGTCCGGGCCGCGTTGTACGACCCGTCCGGCGCGCAGGTGCTGGATGGCCTGTCGGCCGAGCCGGTGGGTACCGGCCGCAGTTGGCCGCGTTCGGCCGGGGCCGAATTGACCGCGGATCTCGCTGCGGTGTTGCCGTGGTCGGCCGAGGTTCCCTCGCTCTACACGCTGGTGGTATCGCTGCATGGGCCGGATGGCGCGGAGCTTGAGGCGACTGCCACCCGCATCGGCTTTCGTACTGTCGAGGTACGTGACCGGCAATTGCTGGTCAACGGGAAAATGGTCTATATCAAGGGTGTCAACCGGCACGAGCACCACGACCGCACCGGCACCGCGATCGACCGCGAAACCATGCGCCGCGATATTGCCGTACTGAAGGAATACAACGTCAACGCGGTCCGCTGCTCGCATTACCCGGATGACCCGTACTGGCTGGATTTGTGCGACGAATACGGGCTGTACGTCATCGACGAGGCGAATATCGAAACGCACGCGCATTACAACCGGATCAACCGCGATCCGCGTTATGCGGCGGCTTTTCTCGACCGCGGCTCCCGGATGGTGTTGCGGGACTGCAATCACCCGTCGATCATTCTGTGGTCGCTGGGGAACGAATCCGGTTACGGCCCGAACCACGACGCGATCGCCGGCTGGATTCGTAATACCGACGATTCCCGGCCGCTGCACTATGAGGGCGCGATCGCGCCGGACTGGTCAGCCGGACACGCGTCCACGGATCTGGTCTGCCCGATGTACCCGTCGATCGCGAGCATCGTCGAATGGGCGAACACCACCACCGATTACCGCCCGCTGATCATGTGTGAATACGCCCACGCTATGGGCAACAGCTGCGGCAACCTGGCCGATTACTGGGAGGCGATCCGCTCGCATCACGGTTTGCAGGGCGGGTTTATCTGGGAAATGCTCGATCACGGCATTACGGTGTCCACTGAGGACGGCCGCAATTATTGGGCCTACGGCGGCGATTTCGGCGACGAGCCGAATGACGGCAACTTCGTCTGCGACGGTCTGTACTGGCCCGACCGTACCCCGCATCCGCCGATGTGGGAGGCCAAGCAGCTCTTCGCACCGGTTCGGGTAAGCGCAGCCAACCCGGCCAATCGCGAAGTCACCATCCACAATGAACACGACTTTCTCGACCTCGCTCACGTCGCGATCTCGTGGGAGATCACAGTGGACGGAACAACGGTCGAATCGGGTGGGCTGCCCACGCTGTCCACCGGGCCGGGCCAGCACGAGACGGTGACGGTGCCGTTCGCGAGGCCCCGGGTACACCACGGCGAGGATGTGCTGCTGACGCTGCGGTTCCGCGACACCCGCACCGATCCGCTGCTGGGCGCCGACCGCGAGATCGGCTGGGCCCAGATCGCACTGAATTCCACTGTGGACGCTGCCGCCACGCTGGCACCGGCGCTGACCCCGCAGCTGTCCGGAACGACGATCACCGCTACGGAATCCGCTGTGGACACGTCGTTCGAGGGCGGCGCGTTGCGTGGCTGGTCGGTCAGCGGCCGCAGCCCGCTGATCTCGGATCTGACGCCGAACCTGTGGCGGGCGCCGACCGACAACGACGGCATGCCCCGCCGCTTGGACTCCGAGCCGTGGTACCGGCCGGCGCTGCGTCGGTGGCTGGAATGGGGCCTGGACAAGGCCAGCTACCAGGTCGAATCCAGCGCGGTCGCCGACGGCGCCGTGGTCATCCGCGGCCAGGTGGTGAGCCCGTCCCGGCAATTGTTGGCGCACACCCGGACCGTTCGGGTATTGGCCGACGGCGTACTGGACATCGCCGAGACCTTCGACGTACCGGATGATCTGGATGACCTGCCCCGCCTCGGCGTGACATTCGATGTGGCGGCGGAATTCACCCAGCTGAGCTGGCTTGGCCGGGGTCCGCACGAGTCCTACCGGGACCGCAAGTTCGGCGCCGCCCTGGGCCGCTGGGAGTCCACTGTGGAGGCTCAGTATGTGCCGTACATTTTCCCGCAGGAACACGGAAACCTGACGGATGTGCGGTGGCTCGCGCTGCGCGATGCCGAAGGCGCCGGCATCTTGATCAGCGCGCCAACGCCGATCGAGGCACGGGCCAGCCACTACAGCGACGCCACTTTGACCGCGGCGAAGCACACGGTCGACCTGGTGCGGGATGACATCGTGCACGTTTCGCTCGATATCACCCAGCGTGGGCTGGGCGGCGCGAGCTGCGGCCCGGACACGCTAGAGGAATACCGGGTGCCGACCGGGAAGCAGACGCTGCGCTACCGGCTCGTACCGCTGTCGGCCGGCGACGACCCGGCGATCCGGCACCGGCAGCTCTGAGCGCTGGCGGCCGTTCCCGGGAGGATTTCCCGGGAACGGCGCGTCCGGCTCGACGTGCGCGCAACCAGGCTGCCCGTTGTTGATCATGGAGTTCCCGACATTGCGCTCGGCGTGTCATCGGCGTGTCGCGCAGCTAACTTCATGATCAACAGCGGGGCCGGCTGGTGCCCTCGAAAATCTAACTTCATGATCAACAACGGGGCTGGGAGGTACACCCCGAAAATCTAACTTCATGATCAACAACGGGGCTGGCAGGTGCACCCCGAAAATCCAGCTTCATGATCAACAACGGGCCGGCTGGTGCACCCGAGAATCCAGGCCCGCCGACGAATTATGCTGCGATGGCTCGCGGCCATAGAACACAAGCGCGGAGGAATGAGCGTGTCCGACGACAACGCGCTTCCGCGACCAACCGATTCACCAGGCCCAACGGCGTGGAACTGGGTGGGCTGGCTCGCCTACGGCGTGTTGATCATCGCGGTGTTCATGCTCAGCGGATTCTGGTCAATTATCGTCGTCGGCTTCGGCGGTTCGACCTGCGGTGATACGCCGAGCACATCCGAGGCACGCTCGGGTCAGCACCATCTGCTGCTGACCCTCGGCCTGGCGCTACTGCCCTGGGCGCTCGCCGGCCTACTCGACCGGCGGCATTGGCTGCGGTATCTGCTGGCCGCGCTCATCGCGGCCAGCCCGCCGTTGATCATGCTGCTGACCCACCTGCAGGTCGCCGACTGGCGCGGCGGCTTCTGCTTCTAACGCAGATCAGACGCCCAGTTCTTTGAGGATCAGCTCGCGAACCAGCTTCGCGTCGGCCTGGCCCTTGGTCGCCTTCATCACCGCGCCGACCAGCGCACCGGCCGCCGCGACCTTGCCGCCGCGGATCTTCTCCGCCACGTCCGGCGCACCGGCGATCGCTTCGGCCACCGCCGCGCTCAAGGCGCTGGTGTCCGTGACCCGCTTGAGCCCACGCTCGGCCACCACGGTGTCCGGGTCCTGACCGGTCTCCAGCACCCCATCTACGGCCTGCCGGGCCAAACCGGTCGACAACGAGCCGTCGGCCACCAACGCGATGACCCGGGCCACCGCAGCCGGCGTGATGTTCAGCTCGGACGCCTCGATCTCGGCCGCATTCGCCTGCTGCGCAAGGTATCCAAGCCACCAGTTGCGTGCTTCCTCGGCCGGTGCGCCGGCCGCGACGGTAGCGGCAACCAGATCGACCACACCGGCGTTGGCCATCGCCTGCATGTCGTCGGCCGAAACGCCCAGGTCCGCCTGCAACCGGGCCCGCCGGGCCGAGGGCAGCTCGGGCAGTGAGCCGCGGATCTCCTCGATCCAGGCCGCATCCGGCGCCACCGGGACCAGATCGGGCTCCGGGAAATACCGGTAATCCGTGGCCTCTTCCTTGCTACGACCCGACGTGGTGCGGCCGGTGTCCTCATGGAAGTGCCGCGTCTCCTGCAAAATCTTCCCGCCATCGTCCAAAATGGACGCCTGCCGGATCATTTCCGACCGGACTGCCCGTTCCACCGAACGCAGCGAGTTGACGTTCTTGGTCTCGGTCCGGGTGCCCCATTCCGAAGCGCCAACCGGCATCAGCGAGGTGTTGACGTCGCAGCGCAGCGAACCCTGCTCCATCCGTACGTCCGAAACGCCGAGGGTGCGCAGAATGTCGCGCAATTCGGTGACGTACGTGCGCGCGACCTCCGGCGCGGCGGCACCGGTGCCAACGATCGGCTTGGTGACGATCTCCACCAACGGAATTCCGGCCCGGTTGTAATCCACCAGGGAATGCGTCGCGCCGTGAATACGCCCGGTCGCACCGCCTACGTGCAAGGACTTTCCGGTGTCCTCCTCCAGGTGCACACGCTCGATGCCGATCCGGTACGGCTTTCCCTCCACCTCGATATCGAGGTAGCCGTCAATGCAGATCGGCTCGTCGTACTGGCTGATCTGGTAGTCCTTCGGCATGTCCGGATAGAAATAGTTCTTGCGGGCGAACCGCGACCACGGCGCGATCGAGCAATTCAACGCCAATCCGATACGGATCGCGTATTCGATCGCCTTCGCGTTCACGACCGGGAGGCTGCCGGGCAGGCCAAGGCAGGTCGGGCAGACCTGGGTATTGGGGTCGGCGCCGAAGGTGGTGGCGCAACCGCAGAACATCTTCGACGCGGTACCCAGCTCGACGTGCGTCTCCAGCCCGATCACCGGCTCGTACCGGGCGGTCACGTCCTCATAGGACGGCAGCGTCGACACGCTCATTTCTCCTCCTTGGCCGCACGTTCGCGCGCGGAAATGACAACGAAGACGATCGCGGCCACCACCAGGCCCAGGACGAACGCGACCGCGGCCGCCGCCGCCGAACGCAGAATCACGCCGGTGCCGGTACCAACGAACAGGCCCATCGCCGCGATCACGATCGCGACCTCGCGGGCCGACATCTTGTGTCCGACCCGGGGCGACGGCCCGGTCGGCGTGGTGACCTCCGCAGCTTCGGCCGGGCGCGCGGCATGGGCGACGGTCGGGCGCTCGGGGCCGGGTGTGGCGGATTCCTGCGCGCTCACAGCACCTGCGCCTCCTCCAACAGCACGTGCCCGCGCCGTTCGTCGCTGGCCGTCTCGAACGCCGCCGCGACCAGATAGCACCGGTCATCGGCCTGCGCCGGCGCCATGATCTGCAACCCAACCGGCAGACCCTCCGACAGTCCACTGGGGACGGAGATGGCCGGAACGCCGGCCAGCGAGGCCGGCAACGTGGCCAGGTCGGCGGCATACATGGCCATCGGATCGTCGACCCGCTCACCGATCGGGAACGCGACCGTCGGCGTCGTCGGCGAAACCAACACGTCGACCTTGTCGTACGCGGCGGCGAAATCGCGGCTGATCAACGTACGCACCTTCTGCGCCTGACCGTAATAAGCGTCGTAATAACCGGCCGACAATGCGTACGTACCGAGAATGATCCGGCGCTTGACCTCGGGCCCGAAGCCGGCGTCCCGGGTGAGCGACATGACCTCTTCCAGCGACCGCTCGCCGTCATCGCCGACCCGCAGGCCGTACCGCATCGCGTCGAACCGGGCCAGGTTCGAGGACGCCTCGCTCGGCGCGATCAGGTAGTACGCCGGGAGCCCGTAGCTGAAGTAGGGGCAGGAGATCTCCTGCACGCTGGCGCCGAGTTCGCGCAGCACCGCGACCGCCGCGTGGAACGACTCCAGCACGCCGGCCTGGAAACCCTCACCGCCCAGCTCGGTGACCACGCCGACGCGCAGCCCGGACAGATCGCCGGCCGCACCGCGCCGGGCCGCCTCGACCACCGCCGGCACCGGTGCGTCGATGCTGGTCGAGTCACATTTGTCGTGCCCGCCGATCACCTCGTGCAACAGCGCCGCGTCCAGCACGTTGCGGGCCAGCGGACCGGCCTGGTCCAGGCTGGAGGAGAACGCCACCAGGCCGTACCGGGAGACGCCGCCGTAGGTCGGCTTGTGACCGACCAGACCGCAGACCGCGGCCGGCTGCCGGATCGACCCACCGGTGTCGGTACCGATCGCCAGCGGCGCCTCGTACGCGGCCACGGCGCTGGAGGAACCGCCGGAGGAGCCGCCCGGGATCCGGTCCAGATCCCACGGGTTGTGGCTCGGCCCGTAGGCGGAGTTCTCGGTGGAGGAGCCCATCGCGAACTCGTCCATGTTGGCCTTGCCCAGCACCACGATGCCGGCCTCGCGCAGCTTGCGGGTGACCGTGGCGTCGTACGGCGGTATCCAGCCCTCGAGGATCTTCGAGCCGACCGTGGTCGGCTGGCCCTCGGTGGCCATGACGTCCTTGAGCGCCAGCGGTACCCCGGCCAGCGGGCTGGCCGGCGCCTCGCCGCTCGCCCGCTGCGCATCGACCTGTTTGGCGGTCGCCAACGCCCCATCGGCGTCAATGTGTAGGAATGCGTGCACCCGGTCGTCCACCGCGGCGATCCGGTCGAGATGCGCCTGGGTCACGTCGACCGACGAGGTCTCACCGGCCGCGATCGCGGCGGCCAGCTCGGCCGCGGTGAGCCGGGTCAGGTCCGAGTGCTGCGAGTGCTTACCCACCGACGGAACTCCTCTTTGCGTACGTTGCTCGGGTCACTCTTCGGCTATTCCTCATCGAGGATGCGCGGCACCCGGAATCGTTCCTGCTCGACCGCCGGCGCCGCGGCCATCGCGGCGTCATGCGGGAGCGAGGGCCGTACCTCATCGGCGCGCCACACGTTGGTCAGCGGCACGACGTGCGATGTCGGCGGAATGTCGTCGGCCGCGACCTCTCCCACCCGGGCCACCGCACCGAGGATGACCTGCAACTGACCGGCGAACGTGTCCAGTTCTTCGTCGGTGACCGCCAGCCGCGCCAGTCGTGCAAGGTGGGCCACGTCGGTACGAGTGATCTCGGCGGGAGTGTCGTCGCTCATGTCTATCCCGTTCGCCTTCCCGGGCTTCTCGTTCTGGTCTGGTCGGATCTGCGGGATTCTGTCGGATTTCACGTCCGGACTTGGCGCCGGGGTCCATCGGCAGGGCCGGGGCGATCATCCCGCACGGGCATCTCCGGCGAGTCTACGGACCGTCAAGATAGGCGCGTCGGGCAGACCAACGCCACGTGTTTCTTGGCACCACTTGGCGTGTCGCGACGGCGTAGGCGTCAGGATGGATCTTGCCCGAACACGTCGCTCGTAGCAGAAGGAGCCAACGACGGTGAGCAACGCCGAGAAGCCGACCGGGCGGCCGGCCCTGTCGGACTGGGTCGCCGGCGCACGTCCGCGCACCCTCCCCGTGTCGGTCGCGCCGGTCCTGGTGGGCACCGCCGTGGCATCGGCCCACGGGGCGGTGGAATGGTGGCGGGCCGTGGTGGCGCTCGTGGTGTCGTTGTCCCTGCAGATCGGGGTCAACTACTCCAACGACTACAGCGACGGGGTCCGCGGCACCGATCGCGACCGGGTCGGCCCGATGCGGCTGACCGCGTCCGGTACGGCCACGCCGCGGGCGGTGCTCGTCGCCGCCATGCTCGCGTTCGGAGTGGCCGGGTTGGCCGGGTTGGTGTTGGCGGCGAGTACGTCGTGGTGGCTGCTGTTGGTCGGTATCGCCTGTGTGTCGGCGGCCTGGTTCTACACCGGCGGCAGCAAACCGTACGGATACCGCGCGATGGGCGATCTGTCGGTGTTCGTGTTCTTCGGTCTGGTCGCGGTCGTGGGTACGGCGTTCGTGGCGAGCAAGCACCCGGCGGTGACCTGGCTGGCGGTCGTCTGCGCGATCCCGTGCGGGCTGCTGGCGGTGGCGGTGCTGGTGGCCAACAACCTGCGCGACATCCCGCGCGACGCGCAGACCGACAAGCACACGCTGGCCGTACTGCTGGGCGATCATTGGACCCGGATCATGTACGCGGCCTGCGCGATCCTGCCGTTCGTGGTGACGATCGGGCTGATCACGAACCGGCCGTGGACCGCGGTCGCGCTGCTGGCCGCGCCGCTGGCTCTGGCGCCGACCCTGCAGGTGCTGCGTGGTGCCTCCGGGCGGGATCTGATCACCGTGCTCGGGGCGACCGGACGACTGCAGCTCGGCTTCGGCGTACTGCTGGCGATCGGGCTCGCCCTCTAATCCCGCAGGCGTTCTGGCCCGGCCTACTCAGCCCGGCGTAAGCGTCAGGCAGACCAGTTCGCCCTTACCCAACAGGAAAAGTCGACCCTCTGCGCCGAGCGCCAACCGGTGGTGCCGCCGGGACACGGGCTTACGGGTGACCACCTGACCATCCTCGTCCAGCAGCCACACCAGGCCGGACCGGTCAGCCAGCAGGAAGCCGCCCGGCACCGGAACCGCCTGCGCCACCACCGGCTCGGGCGGTCGCAACGTCCACCGGATCTCACGCCGTTCCGGGTCGACCGCCACGCTGCGGCCGGCGGTGTCGCGCAACAGCAGCAGCTTGCCGACGGTCTGTACCGCGTCCGGTTCCAGGTCGACGTCGTGCCACCACACGGTCTGCGGGCTCGACCGGTCCAGGTCCAGCCGGACCACGAGCCGGTCACCGCACCGCACCAGCGCCGACCGCTCCCCCGCCGCGGTGAACGCGTCCCGGGCGTCGGGGTCGGCCAGCGGTTGCGGCAGCCGCCAGCGGCGTACGACCTGGCCGGTCGCGGCCTGCAACGCCCAGACCGATCGACCGCCGGGCGCGCCGACCAGTAACTGGTCGCCCAGAGCCAGCGGCCGGACGCTGCCCTCACCATCGGGCTGCTCGTTCTTGTCGGACTCCCGCCACGACCAGCGCACCGCTCCGGAGTCCAGGTCGAACCCGGTCAGCGGCCGGTAGTGCCGCCAGCCACCGGTCACGACGGTCCGGTGCGCGCCCACGGCGTAGCCACCCGGCCGCGGTAGCGGGGCGGACCACCGTTCGCGCCCGCCGGCGAGATCGAAACCCCGCAACAGACCGAGCCGCTCATCGACGTACGCACACATTGGGCCGACCGAACACAACGGGCCCCAGGTGTCGCCGACCCGCGCCTCCCAGCGGCTCTCGCCGGTACGGATATTGATTCGGGCCAGCCGGCTGGAGCGTTCGACCAGCACCACGACGTCGTCCTCGACAAGGAACGCTTGCGGGTTGGGGCGCTGGTGCAGGTTGCGTCGCCACGCAATCTCGAAGCCTCGGACCCCAACAGCCGCCACCGGGTCAGTCTTACTGGTAAAGATCGTGTGATGCCAGCGGCGCGTCCGGCCGCGGATCCACTAATCTCAAAGCTTCGGTACGTCTGGCGCGCGAGAGGCATTTGATGTCATTCCTGCTGCGAATCGTGCTGCCTGACAAGCCAGGCATGCTCGGTGCGGTTGCCAGCGAACTCGGTCAGGTCGGGGCCGACATCGTGAGCGTCGACGTCGTCGAGCGCACGCCCGGTATCGCGGTCGACGACCTGGTCGTCGAGTTGGCTGAGGGCCGGTTGCCCGATGCGTTGATCAGCGCCGCGCAGACGATCAAAGGCGTCTGGGTCGAGTCGATCCGGCGGTACGCCGGTTCCTTGGATACGCAGCGTGAGCTTGAGTTGATCGAGGCGATGACCTCCGATCCGGACCAGGCGATGGCGACACTAATCGCCGGGTTGCCCCGGATCTTCCGCGCCGGCTGGTCGCTCTTGGTGCAGCAGAAGAACGGGCAGGCCCGGGTTCTGGCCGCCAGTGATGCAGCGCCGGCGGCCGCGGCGGCTACGTTGCCGGACTTCGCGCTCGATCCGATGCCGGCCCGGGTGGTCGAGTCGACCGACGCGGTGCCGGAGAGTTTCCGGGCGTTGGATACGGAGTTGGCGGTCAGCCCGTTCGGTGACGGCGCGGTGGTGCTGTTGGGCCGAGCCGGTGGGCCGGTGTTCCGGTCTGGTGAGATCGCCCGGTTGGCACATCTGGTCGGGATTGCCGGGACGATCGTTTCCGGTACGGCGCGCGGCGGGCAGCGGCCGGCCGGTAGCGGTTCGCCGAACGAGCCGGTCCTGTAAGGGCGCTCGGCCAACGGCTCGCCCGGCCGGATCATGATCGTGAGTGGTTTCGGTACCGAATTCACTCACCATCAAGGTCAACGTCGGTTATTCGCGAACGCACATGGCGGCGGCGATCGAGCGTTCGAGCTCACCGGCGGCGGGCAGCGGCTCGCCGTCGAGCATGTCGATGTGGGTGAGCCGGCTGATCGCGCTGGTCGTGAAAACGCCGTAGCCGCTACGGATCAGGGCCAGGGGTACCGGTTCGATGCGCAGCGGAATACCGAGATCAAAGGCGGCGTCGAGGACCAGCCGGCGGGTGACGCCGGGCAGGATCGCGTCGTCGGCCGGCGGGGTACGCAAGCCGTCCGGGCCGACGACGAATACGTTGCCACGACTGGTTTCCAGCACGTGGCCATCGGCGTCGACGAACAGCGGCAGGGCATCGCCTTGTTCGGCGGCCGCGAGCCAGCGTCGGTCGGCGTACTTGTGGCGCCAGACCCCGGCCGGTCGGTCCGCCGTCACCAGCTGGCGCACCCCGGTCGGGCCCGTCAACGGCGCGACGGTCACCTCGACATCGAGCCGCTCGCCGACCGGCGTGAGGACAATACGCAGCCGCGCATCGCTAAAACCGCCGGCGCGGCCAGTCACCATAGCGATCAGATCGGGCGGCAGCGGCAGGCCGTAAAGCTCGCGACAGGAGCGTTCCAGCCGCGCAAGGTGATCGGCCAATGCAACCAGGTGACCGCCGCGCACCAGCACCGTCTCCAACACGCCGGCCGCCGGATCGGGCAGCTCACCGCCCGAGCCCGCGGGCCAACCGGGCGACCAGGACTCAGTCCGACCCAGCGATGCAGCCCCACCCGCACTGACGACTTGCGGCGGTCGATCGACCTCGGCCGCCGGCTCGCCGCGTAGGTACGCCGCGGCGGCCAACCGAAACCCGGCCGCCCGCAACAGCGGCCGCGCCTTGATCAGGCACTCCCGCCACTCCTCGATCGGCACCGAATCGACCGTAATGCCGCCGCCGGCCCACAACGTGATCGTCCGGGCGCCGATCTCGAAGCTACGAATCGTCACCGACCATTCGGCACCGTAGACCGGGCTGACGAACCCCACCGATCCGGTGAATGCCTGCCGCGGCGTGTCCTCGTACGTGTCGATCAGCTGCATGGCCCGGGTTTTGGGCGCGCCGGTGACCGATCCGGGCGGGAACGTGGCCGCGATCAGATCGGCGTCGTCGAGCCCGTCCGGCAGGACGCCGGCGACGGTCGAGACGAGATGCCAGACGCCCGGATGCGGCTGGATCTCCAGCAGAGCCGGCGCGGTGACACTGCCCGGTCCGCAGACCCGACCGAGGTCGTTGCGCATCAGGTCGACGATCATGACGTTCTCCGCGGCGTCCTTGACCGAATCACGCAGCACCTCGGCTTCGCGGTCGTCGGCAATTCCGGTACGTGGGCGGGTCCCTTTGATCGGCGCGGTGGTGACGGTCCGGCCGCGACGGCGCAGGAACAGTTCGGGTGAGAACCCGGCCAGCGTTCCGGAGCCGGTATCCACGTACGCGCCGAAGGCCGGTCGCAATTCGTCCGACACGTCGGCGAACAGGTCCACAGTGGACCCGTTGAACTCCGCGTCGAGCCGGAGCGCGATGTTGACCTGGAAGATATCGCCGGCCCGAATATGGGTGATGCACCGCTCGACCGCCTGCACGTGCGGATCCGGGGCGGCGCCGGTGAACGGTCCGGCGCAGTAGCTCCGGCGAATGGCCGGAGCCCGCAGCCTTTCGGCGAACAGGCGCTGCCGACGGGCCAATTCCGCGGCCCGCTCGGGTGTCCACAGCGCTTCGAACCACCAAACCTGCTGGGCCCGGTCGTAGCGCAAAACGTGGTCGTAATACGCAAGCCAACTCGCCGGCCGATCCAAAGGCGCCGACCCGTCCAACCCCGGCCGATCCAACGAAGCCAACGAGTCCGACGGCGTCGACCCGTCCAATGACGTCGCCCGGTCAGACCGGTCTACGGATCCGTCGGGCAGGCCGTGCAACGCCCGACCCGTCGGGTACCCGAGCACACCGAACCAACCGCCGCCGACGTAATGCGGCCCAGGCGGTATGCCGACAACCAGGGGCTGCTCCCGCAACGCCGTCAACACAGCAGCCTGAGCCGGCAACCCTTCCGCACCTGGAGCCCACGCCGCGGGCACATCGCCGGCCTGACCACTGTGGACGGTCAACGGTTCGGAGGCGATCAGATCGCTCCCGCCGGCCCAACTGCCGCGCAGACACACCACACCGGCGTCATCGGCAAATCCGCGCAGCACCTCGGCGACCGGCCGGTCGCCGGCGAGCCGGAAAGCCCGTATCTCGGTCTTGTGTGTCACTCCTCCGCTGCTTCTGAACCTGGCTCTGGACCTGTCTCAGCCGGCGTTTCGGCTACCTCACGCGCCGCGTCCGGACCGCGATCGAGCAGCACCGCCAAGCCGGCATCGTCGAGAACCGGGATCTTCAACGAGACCGCCTTGTCGTACTTGCTGCCCGGGTTGTCACCGGCGATCAGGAAATGGGTCTTCTTCGACACCGACCCGGTCACCTTGCCGCCGCGGGTCTGCACGGCCTCGGTCGCCGAGTCGCGGCTGTAGTCCGAGAGGCTGCCGGTGATCACGACCGTGATGCCGGCCAATGGCCGCGGCGCATCGTCGGCCCCGGCCTCCTCCAATTCGACACCGGCCGCGCGCCACTTCTCGACGACCTCGCGGTGCCAGTCGACGGCGAACCACTCCACCACGGCCTCACCGATCGTCGGACCAACCCCGTCGACCGCGGCCAATTCCTCCTCGCTGGCCGCGGCAATACGGTCGAGCGAACGCATTTCCCGGGCCAGCGCCTGCGCCGCGGTCGGTCCGACATGCCGGATCGACAAGGCGACCAGGACTCTCCACAGTGGACGATGCTTGGCCTGCTCGAGATTTTCCAGCAGCTTGGCCGCGTTGGCCTTCAGACCGCCGCCTTTCTTGACGAAAAACTCCGAACGCTCCAGCGACTCGGCGGTCAACCGGAAAACGTCGCCCTCATCGGTCAGCAGACCGGAATCCAACAGCGCGACCGCCGCCTCGTACCCCAGGACCTCGATATCGAACGCGCCACGCCCGGCCAGATGGAAAATCCGCTCCCGCAACTGCGCCGGACAGGACCGGGTATTCGGGCAACGGATATCGATGTCGCTCTCTTTTTCCCGTCGCAACGTGGTGCCGCATTCCGGGCAGCGGACCGGCATCACGAACGCGTGCTCCGAACCGTCCCGCAAGTCGGTCATCGGCCCGACGATCTCGGGAATCACGTCACCGGCCTTACGCAGCACCACGGTGTCACCGATCAGCACGCCCTTGCGCCGGACCTCATCGGCGTTGTGCAACGTGGCCGTTCCCACGGTCGAGCCGGCGACCTTCACAGGGGTCATCACGCCATAGGGCGTCACCCGCCCGGTCCGGCCGACGTTCACCCGGATATCGAGCAGCTTGGTGGTGACCTCCTCGGGCGGGTATTTGTACGCGATGGCCCAGCGCGGCGCTCGCGCGGTCGCACCGAGCCGGCGCTGCAACGCGATCTCGTCGACCTTCACCACGATGCCGTCGATCTCGTGGTCGACCGAATGCCGGTGCTCGCCGAAATACGCGATGCGCTTGCGAACGTCATCCAGGGTCGGCACGACCAGATAATGCGAGCTGACCGGTAGTCCCCAGCCGCCCATCAGCTCGTACCACTGCGACTGCCGCTCGGGCTCCACCCCCTGATGCGCGCCGACGCCATGCACGACCATCCGCAACGCCCGCCGCGCGGTCACCCGGGGGTCTTTCTGCCGCAGCGAACCGGCGGCCGAATTACGCGGATTGGCGAACGGCGCCTTGCCCGCCTCGACCAGCGAAGCATTCAGCTCGGCGAATTCGGCGACCGGCAGATAGACCTCGCCGCGTACCTCCAGCAGCGGCGGGATATCGGTGCCGGTCAACTGCGCCGGCACATCGGCGATCGTGCGCACATTCGGCGTGACATCCTCACCGGTACGCCCATCACCCCGGGTCGCGGCCCGGACCAGCCGGCCCTCCTCGTAGACCAGGTCGATCGCGAGCCCGTCGACCTTGAGCTCGCACAGGTAGCTCGGCGTGTCACCGGCCTCGCGGTCCACCCGCAGCGCCCAGGCGGCGAGCTCCTCCTCGGAGAAGACGTTGTCCAGGCTGAGCAGTCGCTCGAGGTGGTCAACCGGGGTGAAAAGCGTGGAATACGGAGCGCCCACCCGCTGCGTCGGCGAGCTCGGGGTCCGCAGCTCGGGATATTTCTCCTCGATGCCCTGCAGCTCGCGCATGAGGGTGTCGTACGCGGCATCGCTGATCGTGGGCGAATCCAACACGTGGTACCGGTAGAGGTGCTCATCAAGCTCCCGGGAGAGCACGGTGTGCCGTTCCCGCACACCGGCTGATGGCTCGGCGATCTGATCCGTCGGCGCTGTGTCCGGGATTTGGTCGTCCGCCATGCCGGTCCCTCCCTGTCTGCGATATCGAAGACCGTGATTCTGCACGGCTCGTACCCACAGAGAGTAGTGACAGCCGCCGACATTCTGACCGCACCCAGCCGGTCAACTCACCGCACGCAACCGCGGCCGCTCCCGCCACTCGTCGGCCAGCATCGATGTCACGACGGCCAGGAACGTCTCGGCATCCCGCATCAGATCGTCCGCCTCGCGCTGACTGACCGAACTGGTCGCGCCGGCCTCGGCCGCCTGACGCTTGGCCGCGCCGGCCGCGAAGAACGCCGCCCACTCGGCCAATTCGGGCGCCAACGCCGAGAGCAGCACCCAGGCGCTGGTTGGTCGGCTGGCCCGCTTGCCGGTCGCGGGCTGGGCCCGCGCCGCCAGCACCGCGGCCGCGGTCCGCAACGCGGACAGGTGGGCGGCGACATAGCGGTCGGCCGGCGCCTGCGCCTCGTCCGCATCACGCAGGCAGGAGCGAGCGGCAGCGAGCATGCTGGCCACCGATCGGGACGGCGGCGGTCGCAGGGCGACGGAAGGCAGTGCCGACATCGGAAACCTCTCTTTACGTCGGTGCCGAGCTGACTTACGGATCTGCCGGGGCGCCGGGGGTCGAGGTCCGGACGCCCCGACAGATCTTTCGAACGTACGTTCGATACTTAGTAGAACTCATCAGGGTGCGGTCGTCAAGCTGCCGCGAACGCTAGGGCAGCCCACCGACAATTCGAGCGGACAACAGGCTCAGATCGACGACCGGAAAACGCCCTTCACGGCAAACCCGCGCTCCTCCGTAGGCCCGGCCAGCAGGCTGCCGCCCAGCAACTCGGCCCGCTCCCGCAACCCGAGCAGGCCATGACCGCCGCCGGGCAGCCGCTCGGCCGGGACCACCGACGGCGGCGGGCCGTTGATGACCTCCACCTCGAGCGCCCCGTCGTAGGCGCTGAGCCGGACCTCGACCTTGGCCCCGGCCGCGTGCTTGCGGACGTTGGTCAACGCCTCCTGGACCGTTCGGTAGGCCGCCCGCTCCACCGTGTCCGGCCAGCGTTGACCGTTCAGCCGTGGATCGATGACGGTTACGGCGGCGACGCCGCTGGTCTCGATCAGCCGCGGGATGTCGGCCAGCCGTGGCTGTGGGGCCAGCTCACCGGTCCGGCTGCCGGCGGCCCGCAGCACGTCGACCATGTGCCGCAACTCCTCCAACGTTTTCACCGACAGCTGGCGGATGGTCCGGGCCGCCTCCCGTACCGGCGGATCGGACGCCGTCACCTGCAGCGCCCCGGCCTGTACCGCGATCAGGCTGACCTGGTGCGACACCACGTCGTGCATCTCACGGGCCAGCTGGGCGCGTTCCTTGGCCAACGCCGATTCGGTAACCAGTTGCTGTTCCCGATCGCGGCTGGTGGTCAGCTCGGCCAGCCGGGTCGACAACTCCCGGCGCGCCTGCACCAGCAGGCCCAGCGCGACCGGCGCCACCCCGACCAGAAACGCATAGATCAGCGACAGCGCCAAGGTCGTTTCAGGGATGTCGTCCAACGCCCGCGGCGGCCAGGGCAGGAAGTTGCCGGCCACCGTCAGCGCCGAGCAGGCCCAGATCTGCCACCGCTGGCGTACCAGCACGGCCACCGCGAACAACGCGATCATCGGCGCCAGGAACGCGAACCCATCGAACAATCCGGGCAGCGTCAGCAACAACGCCGTACGCGGCAGGAACGGGCACAACCCGACGCCCGCCACCGCGACCATCGACAGCCCGAACGCGACCGTCGGGGTGGGCCGGGCCTGCAGGATCACGTCCAGGAACGACACCATCACCGCGGCGATGTCCAACGCCAGCAGTCGGATGCCCTGCGGGAGTTGGGTCGAGGTCATTTCTGCTCGCTGGTGGTGGCAAGCCCGGTCTGGTGGGCGATCACCGCCGCCTGTACGCGATTGGCCACACCGAGCTTGGTCAGCACCGCGCTGACGTAGTCCTTGACCGTGGCCATGCTCAGGTACAGCCGTTTACCGATGTCCGAATTGGACAGTCCAGCCCCGATGAGCGCCAGCACCTCACGCTCCCGTTCGGTCATGTCCGAGACCCGGTCCGCGACCACCGGGTCGGCCCCGGAGCCGAGGTAGCCGCCGATGACGGTACGGGTCACCGCCGGGGACAGCACGCTGCCGCCGGAGGCAAGCACCCGGACCGAGTGCAGCAGCTGCTCGGGCTCTGTGTCCTTGAGTAGGAACCCGGCCGCGCCCGACCGCAGCGCGCTGGCCACGTGCTCGTCGGCGTCGAACGTGGTCAGCATCGCCACCACCGGCGGCGTGCGCCAGGCCCGCAGCTGCCGCAGAACGGTCAAACCGTCCACAGTGGGCATACGGATGTCGAGCAGCACCACATCAGGCCGGTGCAGCTCCGCCTCGACGATGGCCTGCACGCCATCGCAGTCGGCCACGACCTGGATATCGCCGGCCGACTCGAGGATCAGCCGGAAGCCGGACCGCACCAGCATCTCGTCGTCGACGACCATGACCCGGATCACAGCGCACCCATCTCGTCACCCATCTTGAACGCAACTTTACGGTCCGAGGCGGCTGCCTGGAGACGGTCTTTGGTCGGAACTGGCCCAGCCGGGCAGCGGGTCTCCCGCCGGTCGGCGGGGCCGAACCAACCGGTTGAGGGCTGTGTCCGACCGGGTTGCCGTCGCATCGTTATGGGGTGCCGATAACGGGGAGGGGCGGTCACGGCCATGGCGGGAGCTGCTGAGCAGGGCGTCAACCCGCAGATTTCAGCAGGTCTCGCCTGGCCCAGCTGTCCGATCGGCACGGCGGTGCGGCTTCAGTCCCCCCGCACCGTTGTCGATCGACCGCCGGCGGAGACCGCGCCGCTCCCCGGTCGGCCGGCTCACCGTCCGCCGGTCTGCGACATCACCCCGGGCGCCCGCTCCGCCGCGCCGGTCCAGTTATGCGGAGCGGGCCGCCGGCGGGTTCGGTGCACGCGATGAGCGGCTCACATCCCTTCTGGAACGTCGACATCACCAGCGCGTGGTTCGTCGCGACGCTGGCCGTCCTGGCCATGGGCTTCGCCGTGGCGACGGTGGTGACCTGGGAATGGCAACGGCTCAAACTGGTCCGCCGGCTCACCGGTCTGCTCGCTACGCAGCTGCTGATCACCGCGACCCTGGCCGCGGTGATCAACGCCCAGGCCGCCTTCTACACGACGCCGAGAGAGTTGTTCACCGCGATCGGCGGCAAACCGCCGGCGCCGCCAGTGCCGGTACCCACTGCGTACGTCGGCGTCATCGCGGCCGATGAGCACAGCCCGCACCCGTGGGAGCAGGTGAAGCTGCCACTCCAGCACGGGCTGATCATCGAAACCGCGATCCTCGGGCAACGGACCGGCTACGACCTGCCGGCCGATATCTACCTGCCGGCCGCCTATTTCGACCGGACCCAGCCGGCGCGCCGGTTTCCGGTGGTTGAGCTGGCCGACGGCTACCCGGGCACACCACACACCTGGCTGCACGCCATGGACGTGGCCGCCGTACTGCACCATCTCATCGCGACCCACCGGATTCCGCCGATGATCGTGGTGATGCCGACCCAGAACCCGGTCGCCGGAGCGGACAGCGAATGTGTTGATGCCATGGGCGGCGCCCAGGCCGGAACATATATCGGCCAGGACGTTCCGCAGGCGATCGATCAGCAATTTCGAACCATACCCAATCGATCGGGCTGGGGAATCCTGGGATATTCGACCGGTGGTTACTGCGCGGTAAATACGGCCATACGCAATTCTTCGGTATTTTCAGCGGCTGTGAGCATGTCCGGCTATTTCCATCCCACCACCGATATCACCACCGGAAACCTGTACAAGGGCGATGCTGCGCTGCGGGCCGCGAATACGCCGATGCACACCATAAGGAAACCCTCGGCGCCGTTACGGTTCTATTTGTTCGGGTCCATTCCGGACGGTCACGAGGTCCGCGCCGACCGACAGTTCGCGGCCCGGATACATCCACCGGACACCGTTACTCAGGTCGTCGTGAAAACCGGTGGGCACAATTTCCAGACCTGGAATCTGGCACTGCCCGGAGCTTTGGAGTGGCTGGGCAAGCAATTGACCGTTGGTCAACCGCAGACCGCGATCAGTAAAATTCATCCAATAACTGGTAGAACTCCAGCCGTTGCGCATCAACCGGTGATTCCCCGTAGCGGGCCAGGAACCGGTCGGCGCTTTCCGAACTGAATTGTGGGTTGAGGTCGGTGGCCCGCAGGCTGCGGGTGGCCAGGGCCAGATCGGCGTACCGGTCGGCAATCCCGAGCCGGCCCAGGTCGATCAGGCCGGTGATCCGTAACGTATCCGGATCCAGTAACACATTCGGCAGGCACAGATCGCCGTGCGCGACCACGACTTCTTCGACGGCTGGCCGGGTTGCCTCCACAGTGGACAGCAGTCGGGCCGCGTCCCAGCCCCGCCGGTTCTCGTCGAGGTCGGCCAGATCGATCAGGCCGTTTTCGGCGGCCTGTCGGGCATGCGGGATCGTCACGGCCAGGCTTCGGTCGAACGGGCAGTCGGCCACCGGCAGTTGATGCAGACTCCGGGTCACGTCGGCCAGCGCATCGACGACACCGGTTCGCTGCTCACGCGGCCAATCGGCCGAGGCCGGGCGGCCGGGTACCGCGGTGGTGACCAGCCAGGTGGCACCCGCATCCACGACCTCGGGTACGGGCAGGCCGCGCCCGGCCAGCCAGCGCATGCGTTCGGCCTCGGCGACCAGGTCGAAGCCGCTGTCCGGATGAGCCGACGGCGCGGCGATCTTGACGTAGTACTCGGGCCGGCCCTGCAGATGCCACACCTCGGCCCCGGAATGGCCGTGCGTCACCGGAATCCAGCGGTGCCGGTCAAAACGAGAACGAAGGTCAACCATTGCGGTGCAGGCGGACCACTTCGCCGACGACAACCACGGCCGGTGGTCGCAGCCCGGCCGCCGCGACAGCGTCAGCCACACCGTCCAATGTGGACACCACCGTACGCTGGCTGGGCAGCGTGGCCTCCTGGATCACCGCGACCGGAGTGTCGGGCGCGCGACCGTGGGAAATCAACATCTTGCCGATCAACGCCAACCGGTCCATCGCCATCAGCAACACCAACGTCGAGGAACCACGGGCCAACGATTCCCAGTCCACAGTGGACTCTGATTTCTCACCCAGATGCGCCGAGACCACGGTGAAATCGGCGGCGATACCGCGATGGGTCAACGGAATTCCGGCCACCGCCGGCCCGGCGATCGCGGAGGTCACGCCCGGCACCACCTGCACCGGCACCCCGGCCGCGATGCAGGCCGCCATTTCCTCGCCGCCGCGGCCGAATACGAACGGGTCACCACCCTTGAGCCGGACCACGGCCAGGCCCTGGCGGGCGCGATCGATCAGGAGGTCGTTGATCTCCGGCTGGGTCGTGCCATGCCGGTACGGAGTTTTGCCGACGTCGATGATCTCCGCATCGACGCGCTCCAGCAGGCCGCGCGGCCCGAGCCGGTCGGTGACGATCACGTCGGCCGCCGCCAGCAACCGCCGACCGCGCACCGTGATCAGCTCCGGATCGCCCGGTCCGCCGCCGACCAGGGCGACCGAACCGGTACCGGCACCGCTACGGCCCCGGTGGACCGGCAGGTCGCCGGTGTCCAGCAGGGCGGCCACCGCCGCGCTGATCTGCCGCGACGTGGCCGGGTCGCCGGCCGTGACCGCCACGGTCACCGAGCCGGACCGGGCCACCGCCGGGGTACGGGCCGTGCCACCGGCAGCCAGATCCGCCCGTACACAAGGGATTCGCAACGCCTCGGCCTCGGCCGCGACCGCCGCGTTCACGGCCGGGTCGTCGGTGCAGGCCTGTACCAGCCAGGCGTCGGCGAGGTCGCCGTCCTGGTAGCCACGCCGGATGACGGTGACCCCGAGCTGAGTCAGCTCCAAGCAGACTCGCGGGGAAATGACCTGAACGTCGGCGCCCGCCTCGAGCAGGCCACGGGTCCGCCGGGCCGCGACCGTACCGCCGCCGACCACCACGACCCGCCGGCCGCTCAGCTCCAGGGCGACCGGATATGTCATCGGCGGGCTCGAATCACGCGGTGTCCTCCACCATGCCCGCGGCCATCGTGGCCCCGGTCAGCTCGTCCACCAGCACCAGACTCCCGGTGCGCGGCGAATCGGCGTATCGGTCGATGACCAGCGGCTCGGTGGTGACCACCGAGACCCGGCCCAGGTCGTTGAGCTCCAACGACTCGGCCGGCGCGGACTGCAGCGTCGAGACGTCGAGCCGGTCGCGCACGGTCACGGTGCCACGGACGTCGCGGGTGCAGTGCCGTACCCGGTAGGTCCGGCCCGCCTGCAGCGGCTCCTCGGACAACCAGCACAGCGTCGCCACCGCGGACGTGGTCACCGCGGGCGGTGTCCCCGGACCCACGATCACGTCACCGCGGGCGATGTCGACGTCGTCGGCCAGGCGCACCACGACCGAGTGGTCGAGTTCGGCCGCACCCAATGGTCCGTCGGCGGTCTCGACCGCGGACACCGTCGTGGTCCGCCCCGAGGGCAGCACGCTCACCGGGTCGCCGACCTTCAACGAGCCGGACACGACGCGCCCGGCGTACCCACGGAAGTCGCGGTATCCATCCGTACGCGGCCGAATAACCAGCTGCACCGGGAAACGGGCACCGGGCGAAGCGGGGTGCTCCACCGGCACCGACTCCAGCAACTCCAGCAACGGAACGCCGCCGTACCAGGGCATCCGCTCGGACCGGGTCACGATGTTGTCGCCCGCGGTGGCGACCACCGGGACCGCGGTCAGGTGCGTCGCGGGTAGCGAGCACAACACCTCGGAGGCGGCCTCGACCGCCTCGTCGAACTTCTCCTCCGAGAAGTCGACCAAATCCATCTTGTTGACCGCCAGCACGATCCGGCCGACGCGCAGCAGCGCGGCCACGGCCAGGTGCCTGCGGGTCTGTTCGATCACGCCGGTCCGCGCGTCGACCAGTACGACCGCCACGTCGGCGGTCGAGGCGCCGGTGACCATGTTGCGGGTGTACTGCACGTGCCCGGGCGTATCGGCCAACACGAACGAGCGGCGGGTGGTGGCGAAATACCGGTAGGCGACGTCGATCGTGATGCCCTGCTCGCGCTCGGCCCGCAGGCCGTCGGTCAGCAGGGCCAACTCCGCGCCGTCGTAGCCGAGCCGTTCGCTCGCCTCCTCCATGGCGTTGAGCTGGTCGACCATCACCGCGCGACTGTCGTACAGCAGCCGGCCGACCAACGTGCTCTTGCCATCGTCAACCGATCCGGCCGTCACCACTCGCAACAGAGCCTCGGTCTGCGGATTCGCCGCGACTGGGCCGCTTGCCATTAGAAGTACCCCTCGCGCTTACGGTCCTCCATCGCCGAGTCGCTGGTGCGGTCGTCGGCGCGGGTCTCCCCTCGTTCGGTGATCCGGGTGGCGGCGATTTCGGCGACCACCGCTTCGGGGCTCACCGCGTCGGAGGGGACCGCGGCCGTGCAGGTCGCATCGCCGATGGTGCGGTAGCGCACGCTTTCGGTGCGGACATCCTCGCCGGGACCGGCCGGTGTGTGTTCGGTCACGGCCATGAGCATTCCGTCCCGGCGGACCACCGGACGTTCGTGCGCGAAATACAGCGGCGGCAGCTCGATGCCCTCGGACAGGATGTAATTCCAGACGTCCAACTCGGTCCAGTTCGACAGCGGGAACACCCGTACGTGTTCGCCCGGCCGGTGCCGGCCGTTGTACAGATCCCACAGCTCTGGACGCTGATTACGCGGATCCCATTGCCCGTGCTCGTCGCGTACGGAGAAGATCCGCTCCTTGGCCCGTGCCTTCTCCTCGTCCCGGCGGGCTCCGCCGAGCACGGCATCAAAACGGTTGTTCACGATGCCATCGAGCAGGGGCACGGTTTGTAGTCGATTCCGCGACTGACCGGGGATCTCGCGGACCCGGCCGGTGTCGATCGCCTCCTGCACCGAGGCCACCACCAGCCGCACCCCGTACCGCTTCACCGCCTCGTCGCGGAAAGCGATCACCTCGGCGAAGTTGTGCCCGGTGTCCACATGCATCACCGGGAACGGGATGCGGCCCGGCCAGAAAGCCTTGCTGGCCAGGTGAAGCAGAACCACCGAGTCCTTGCCACCGGAAAAGAGCAGCACCGGCCGGTCAAATGAACCGACCACTTCACGCAATATGTGCAGCGCCTCGTCTTCCAGCGCACGAACCGCGCCGTCCGGCGACACGGTCGAAACGGCGGAGAGGGCAGATGTCGTCATCGTCGCTCCGAAGGAGGGAACCAAGGGATCATGGTCCAGCGAATTCGGTCAACCGGCTCGATAGCCATTCAGATCAGCACGGGCACGAAACGGCCGGGCACATCAGACCGGGCAACAGACCGCGCTGGCAACGCGCTGCAGGTCTACATGCAGGCGCGCGACAAGAAGCAGGGTCCGTGACATCCGTACCAGGATCGCACACAACGCCGTCAGTCACGACCCCTGTTGTATCGGAGACCGCAACAAGTGCACATGAGCCCGTTGATATGCGACGCTGGGTAGCATGAGCACAGCCAAGCGAGTTCACCGCTTCCCGGTGCAGGCCGGGCGAGACGGCATCGGATGCCTTCTCGTGGCCCGGCTCTACGTTGATTTGCGCCGGGTAGCCAGTGCTGCCTGTCCGGTCGAGTTGTGACACATCGATCAACCGACCAGAGCGACGCTGCCAGACAGCGTCCCGGCAGACAACCTGAGGTGACCCCACATGCCGGCAACGGCGCAAGGCCAATGGGCCTTGGGATATCGCGAGCCGCTGAACCCAGCCGAGCGCGTCAAGCGCGACAACGACGGCTTGGCCGTGCGGGAACGCATCATCAACGTGTACGCGCACCGCGGCTTTGCCAGCATCGACCCGGCCGACCTGCGTAACCGATTCCGTTGGTACGGGCTTTATACGCAGCGCGCGCCGGGAATTCCCGGCGGCCGCACCGCCGTACTGGAGCCAGAAGAGCTCGAAGATCAGTACTTCATGCTGCGAGTGCGTATCGACGGCGGGCGACTAACGTCCGAGCAGCTACGTACGATCGCCGGAATCTCGACCGAATTCGGCCGCGATGTGGCCGATGTCACGGACCGGCAGAACGTTCAGCTGCACTGGATTCGGATCGAGGACGTTCCGGAGATCTGGAACCGACTCGAAGCGGTGGGACTGTCCACAACGGAGGCTTGTGGCGACACCCCGCGGGTCATGCTCGGCTGTCCGCTATCCGGCGTCGCGGCCGACGAGATCTTCGACACCAGCGGCGATCTGGCCGCGTTGAGCGCCGAGGTCGTCGGCGATCCGCAGTATTCGAACCTGCCACGTAAATTCAAGACGTCGGTGTCTGGCTGTGGCCGGCACTGCACCAACCACGAAATCAACGATGTGTCCTTCGTCGCGGTCGAGAAGGACGGCGAGCTGGGATACGACCTGTGGGTCGGCGGTGGCTTGTCGACGAATCCGCATTTCGGTATTCGGCTCGGCGTTTTCGTCAGCCGCGACCGGCTGCTGGAAACCTGGCGCGGCGTCACCTCGGTATTCCGTGATTACGGTTATCGCAAGGTCCGTAACCGGGCCCGGTTGAAGTTCCTGGTCGCCGATTGGGGCGCGGAGAAATTCCGCCAGGTGCTGGAATCGGAATATCTTTCGGCCCCGCTGCCGGACGGTCCGGAACCGGCCATGCCGACCGGTCCGCGCGATCACCTGGGCGTGCAGCGGCAGAAGGACGGTAAGAATTCGGTCGGATTCGCCTTGCGTACCGGGCGAACCAGCGGCCAGCAGCTGGCCCGGGTGGCCGACCTGGCCGAGCGTTACGGTTCTGGTCAGGCGCACGCGACGGCCCAGCAGCAGCTGGTCATTCTCGGCGTGCCCGACGAGTCGGTCGAGGAATTGGTCGCCGCGTTGAAGGCCGACGACCTGATCGTGCACCCGAGCCCGTTCCGGCGCGGCACGATGGCCTGCACCGGACTGGAATTCTGCAAGCTCGCCATTGTGGAAACCAAGGCCCGCGCCACCTGGCTGATCGAGGAGCTGGAGCGGCGGCTACCTGAATTCGACACACCGATCACGCTGAATCTCAACGGTTGCCCGAATTCCTGCGCGCGGTTCCAGGTGGCCGACATCGGCTTCAAGGGCATGATGATGCGCGGCCGCGGCGGTGGCGGCGATATTGAGGGATTCCAGATCCACCTGGGCGGTTCGCTCGGTGCGGACAGCGCGTTCGGGCGGAAGTTCCGGGGTCTGCGGGTCTCGGCCGAGGACGCCGCGGATTACGTCGAGCGCGTGCTGCGTGGATATCTCGAGCGGCGTAAGGGCGAGGAGTCGTTCGCCGATTACGTCGCCCGGGCCGACGAGGCGTGGCTGCAGTGAGGTCAGTGGCATGAGTGAACCCGTACGGCACGCACCGCCGTTCTACTGCCCGTACTGCGGGGAGGAGGATCTGCGTCCGGCCGATGAAAAAGCCGGTACGTGGGAATGCGGCGCGTGCCGTCGGGCTTTTACGTTGTCGTTCCGCGGGATGATTTCGCACGTAACCGACGACGCGGACTGACAGCCTCGGGAGGAGCGGGCATGAGTGCACCGGCCACTGAACACGAGCGTCTTCAGGCCATTGCGCAGGAGGCGGGCGAACGCCTCGAAGGCGCGGATCCGTCGGACATCGTGCGTTGGGCGGCCGAGGAATTCGGCGACACCCTCTGTGTGACGTCCTCGATGGCAGATGGCGTTGTGGCCCACCTGGTTTCGGCCGTGCAACCGGGAATTCCGGTGATATTCCTCGACACCGGTTACCACTTCGCCGAAACGATCGGCACCCGCGATGCCATTGCCGCGACCTTGCCGGTCGATGTCATCACCGTCCACCCGCGACAGACGGTGGCCGAACAGGACGCCGAATACGGCCCGAAGCTGCACGATCGCGACCCGGATCTGTGCTGCGCGATGCGCAAGGTCGAGCCGCTGCGGCGCGCGCTGGCGCCGTACCACGCCTGGATTTCCGGAATTCGCCGCGACGAATCCGAGAGTCGGGCGAATACCAAGGTCGTCGACTGGGATCCCAAGCGCGGCCTGGTCAAGATCAGCCCGCTGGCCGGGTGGACGCAGGAGCAGGTTGACCAGTACGCGGCCGAGAACGGGGTGCTGATCAACCCGCTGGTCGATATCGGCTACGCCTCGATTGGGTGCGAGCCGTGCACGCGGCCGGTCGCCGAGGGCGAGGACGCCCGGGCCGGGCGCTGGGCCGGCCGGACCAAGACCGAGTGCGGCCTGCACGTCTGACTAGTACGTACCTGCTTGCCGGCCGGTCAGCCACGCCCGGCACTATGGGCGGATGCATGCCAACACCCAGCGCGTCAGCGACGTCCTGGCGGCGGCCGGCGCGACCGGTGAGCTACGCAC